>NZ_JAWOUS010000146.1:0-1025 GCF_033339495.1 Vibrio sp. 2134-1 | reverse complement strand
CTTCAAAGCGAAGACTGCAGAGCCAGAACCGCCAAACTTTGATATTGCTTTTCGTGCGTTCCACGACAGAAACCTGAACTGCCAATATGATCCTATCATCGATGAAGTTATTCCTAATTGGGAGTTCGGTATTCGTGACTTAGCGATGGAAATGGGTGGTATGCGTAATACTAAACTTTCCAATGATTCTCCTGACGAGCCAATCACGTTTAGTGTTTTTGGGGTTGAAGACCATCAATGGAGCTTAGACCAATTCATGTGGTGGGCGAAAAAAGTTGGCTTTACCGCAATGAACACCCCATTCACTCACTTCACAACCTTCGCGGATTTAAGAGACTTTGCACCGACGTTCGAAGATGGCGATCTGCATATAGGCTTTGCAAACGCTCTAGCATGTCAAACCGACTTCGACGAAACCATCAAACGTTCTGCTGGTGAGGACACAGATGAAGCCAGCGGTAATGAGGAGAATGACGTTGGTTTCATGCCTAGTGCTTGGGCTCAACCAACCTTTAGTGATGATCCCGTGTTAACCATCCGTTTTGGTTCTATCGGTATTGCCAATCTTAAAGTGTGTAAATCGTTCGATATGAACGGTAACGGTATTCATGATGAAGGCGAAGGCTTGATTCCGAATTGGCCGATCAACCTTTACATACCTGACAGTGTACCCGTTCCTAAACCATTCAACCCTGGGTATCCAGAAAATGGTGAATTCTTAGTGATAGAACAACTTCTTCTTGATGCCGGTGTTCTTCCAGAAGGCGAGAATTTAGCGGAAGTCGATGCCAATGGTTACGTCCAGCGAATGACAGGAGAGGATGGCTGTGCCACATTCTTCGTTCTCGTTCCAAATGTTCGCGGTGAAGATCCCGCGCCTTATGAAGTGAGCGAAAGCCTTTCTGCTGCATGGAACAATACCAGTGATCACACCATTTCGTTCGACGTAAAATCTGTCATGAAAATGGAAAATGGCGTCCCTCTCATTATCGGTGAAGTTTACAATCGCAGTGACGCACTTGATG
>NZ_JAWOUS010000145.1:0-1026 GCF_033339495.1 Vibrio sp. 2134-1 | reverse complement strand
GGCTGCGGTCATTGATGATGTGTCGATATTGCTCTTGGATATTAGCTTGAATAGTGATGGATTTCGCATCTTCATCCAGTTGGTAGCTGTAGACCGCACCAATAGGAATTTTCTTGTAGACAATCTGAGATCCAATCGACACGCCGCCTAAGTCTCGGCTTTTAAGCTTGATGTTCAAACCTTGTGAAACACGTAGGTCCGTTGGCGCCGAATCGAGAGCGTGGAATGTGGTCTCAAATTCTTGACCGTCCCCCGGTTGGATAGAGATGTAGTTACCAGAAACAAGCGCATCCAAGCCCGACACACCAGTTAAACTCGCGGTTGGTTTAACAAGCCAAAAACGCGTTTTATCGTTTAGTAACTTCGTTGCTTCAGGGTAGATGTCTGCATCCACGTAAATGCTGCCGAGATCTTCGGACAAATTAATGTCACGCACCATACCGACTTCCAAACCTTGGTAACGGATAGTTGTACGTCCCGCCACCAAACCAGCAGCGTCGGAGAAGTAAATCTGTACTCGTTGCCCCGCATCATGGATGGACTTCACCACAAGCCAGCCGGCGAGCACCATCGTCAAAATTGGCAGTAGCCAAAGTGGAGATATGCCTTTGCTCCTCTTAACATCAGGCACATACGATGTTTGAGAATTGTTCTGATCACTCATTAATTGACTCTTTTTCTGATTGTTTTGGGGCTTCATCCCAGATTAGCCTTGGGTCAATACTCTCTGCGGCTAACATTGTCAGCACAACGACTAAACCAAATGCGACCGCGCCGTAACCTGGTGTAAAGTCGAGTATTTGACCGCGATCGACCAAGGTCATCATGATAGAAATAACAAACAAGTCCATGACAGACCATTTACCGATCCACTTTACTGCAAAGTAAACCATCATTCGTTGTCTTCGAAACACCGAACGCTTGAATTTGATGCACAGCATAATATAGGCAAGGCCGAGGATCTTAACGACTGGCACAACGATACTGGCAACAAAAATAATAATGGCGATACCATACATTCCGCTT
>NZ_JAWOUS010000144.1:0-1034 GCF_033339495.1 Vibrio sp. 2134-1 | reverse complement strand
TGGCGGTCAGGAGACCACACTTCAAAGCATGATGACGCCACTACTGCATCACGGGATGATGGTACTTGGTATTCCTTACGCTGAACCAGAGCTGCATTCGACCCAATCTGGTGGCACACCCTACGGTGCCAGCAGTGTAGGACACGAACCAAGTCTCACAGCGGAGGAGACTCGCCTGGCACAACAATTAGGTAAACGACTAGCAACAGCAGCGTTAAAGCTCAAAGCTTGTCACTAATACCAGTATTAATAATCAGTAGAATTGGTATCAATTCAAGGATAGAGAATCGATGTCTGACTCTTTCGAAGAACAACCACCTCTTGGTGCTCAAGCAAAAACGTATCGCTACCTCGCTTTGTTCGGCAACTTAGCTTTATTAGCATGGGTCGCGATTTGGCAACTCGCTTTATCTCCTCACCCTCATCTGAGTAGCACAACACTCGCGATTGCATGGTGTATTCCGTTATTGCTACCGTTACCTGGCATCTTAGCGGGCAAACCTTACACGCATGCATGGGCGAACTTTGTCTTGATGCTGTATTTCTTGCACGCCCTCACTATCTTGTACGTGGACGGTGGTGAACGGTGGTTTGCAGCGGTTGAGCTGGTGCTTACCTCTCTTGGTTTTGCTGGCACTATTTTATTTGCTCGTGCTCGAGGAAAAGAGCTAGGCCTTAAACTCAAACGCTTGTCACAAGTAGAAAAAGAAGAAAAAGCGAAGTTCAATAAATAACTTCTCTGATTCAAAAACAAAAAGAGTCGCAATTGCGACTCTTTCTTTATTCTATGCCCAAACGCGGATTAACTTTGCGAAGTAGAATTCCACTCATAAATCAGATCGTATTGATCTTGCACTTGAGGAATCACAACAGGCTGTTGTACTTGCGCTGCTGGCACAGTTTCCTCAACGGCTTGAACCACCGTTTTTGGTTGCCCTTCTACAGCTTGAGCCTCTGAAGGTAGAGTTTCTACCGATTGATCTTCCGATGGCGTCACTTCTTCAACGTCACCGAGTGGATCTTCAAATTCCATC
>NZ_JAWOUS010000143.1:0-1040 GCF_033339495.1 Vibrio sp. 2134-1 | reverse complement strand
AAAGTAAAATAGCTTGGTAAGCAATTAGCGTACCAAGCTATTTTTTATATTTATCATGACGTTATGTTATCGACAATAAGTTGACACCAAGAAATGTCTGATTTTAATGTCAGAAAAGATAACTTTTGTGATTGAACTGAAGCTCGATCTAACGCTGCAAATTATACTTGCGCATTTTCTCAACCAACGTTGTACGGCGCATACCCAGCATATCTGCAGCCCTTGCAACGACCCCACCTTGCGCTTCTAACGCTTGGCTGATCATGTTGACTTCCAAATCTGCTAATAGCTCTTTTAGATTCACCCCTTCTGGTGGCAACGCTTGAGGCGCATTCATGTTGTGATCCAGATCGCTTTGCTCGTCAAAGCTGAAGTCTTCCGAGAAGATGTCTTGGAACACATCGCGCTCTTGCTCTTCAATCGAAGTGAACGGATTACCTTCAGGTTGGAACTCTGGAATATCACTGTAGCGATATTTCGTCGGAAGATGGTTCACATCAACCAGACTGTTTGGGTACAAAATGATCATGCGCTCAACAAGGTTAGCTAACTCGCGCACGTTACCCGGCCAGTGGTGTTCCATCAAAGAGTTGATCGCACGCGGCGTGAAACAGATTGGCTGGCCGCCTTCGGCTTCCAGACGTGTCATCAGCTCCTGCAATAACAATGGGATATCTTGCTTACGCTCTTTTAGCGCTGGCATTTCGATTGGGAAAACGTTCAAACGATAGAACAAATCTTCACGGAACGTGCCCTCTTCGATCATGCTTTCCAGATTACGGTGTGTCGCAGCAACCACACGCACGTTGACTTTGATTGTCGAGTTTCCGCCAACTCGCTCAAAACAACGTTCTTGAAGTACACGCAATAACTTCACTTGCATCGACATTGGCATGTCACCAATTTCATCAAGGAAGATCGTGCCACCGTCTGCTAATTCGAATCGACCTTTACGCGCCGTTAACGCACCAGTAAACGCGCCTTTTTCGTGGCCAAACAATTCGCTTTCGAGTAGCTCCGGTGGGATTGCACCACAGTTA
>NZ_JAWOUS010000142.1:0-1043 GCF_033339495.1 Vibrio sp. 2134-1 | reverse complement strand
GTGTTGTCACCAACTCAACATTTTCAATCTCGTCAGCGGCTTGAGCGGAAATACTGTGTTTAGTGAATTTATCTTGCTCATCATGCACGATGATCGTGGGTGCCGCTCGCTCCGAGAGTCGCTTCAGAGGGTCGATCGATTGCAATGGGTAGCCATACTGATCTTCCACTTCCGATACCACCGCTTTGAACAGTTTCATTGAATAGCCAGAACGCGCAATGCTGCCAAACAAGTTCTCTACGTAATTCAACACTGGCGCAATCAATAGCAGTGGCTTGTTTTCCAACTTATGATGACGGCACTCAAGTGCAGACGCCGTTCCCATACTATGTCCAACCAATCCGGCGACGCCTTCTTCTACCGAGTCGAGAACCTCTTCCAAACCACGCACAAAGCCCGGAATATGGCCATATTGACCATCACTTTCACCATGTGCTGGATGATCGTAAGCCAACGCTGTAAATCCACAAGCCGCGATATGTTCCATCAACGGATAAAACTGGCTCGCCGTGCCCGACCAACCATGAGTCAGAACCCACACAGGCCCCTGACCCAACGAATACGTTTTGATAGCCCCAGTGTGCCCTTGGATTTCTGCTTTAACTAATCCTTGTGGCTCCGCATTTTTTGGTTGCGTACGCGCTGGAGTAAGCAGCAGTTTTCGCGCCGTTTTCTTCGCATGCGATGGGGCTAATGTGTGGTGCAAGCGGGTACTGATGTTGACGAGACTGCGCTTCACACTAAAACGCTGCGAGGTATTAAAATAGATTTTCTCACTCATGATCTTTTCCTTAGTTATCAGCACACTTAGCAAAAATAGAACGGTCGTGCTTTTTATGCTGATAAGAAAGAGCGAACTCTGTCGCTCTTTAAAATGAATCTTCGTTACCCGTAGACGGTGTTAACCTCTCCATCGAGCAAGCAAGTTGTCGATGCCTTGCCAAAATAGGCGTAAGCTCTCTTCCTCACCTTTGATCGAATAGAAAACATGCGCGCTCAGGTATTGCCCGTATAAATCGAACGTCGCCTGACGAGTATCTAAG
>NZ_JAWOUS010000141.1:0-1052 GCF_033339495.1 Vibrio sp. 2134-1 | reverse complement strand
AAGGAGATAACGAATGAAACCAAGGCTAACCCTTTTGCCTTTGGCCTTTGTCGTCAGTTCTGCTCAGGCTCAACTCGCTGAAACTGCAGGGTTCAGCGGCGAAATCTCATTCAATGCTGGTGTGATTTCATCGGAATCGAACTTTAATACCGACAACAGCAAAACCATCGACTCGTTAAACCAAAGCGCTGAAAGCGACACAACCGTCATCGCAGCGCCACTCGGAAGTATCGCCTACACGTTTGGTCACCAGCTCAACCACCAAGTGTATGCTGGTACAACGCGTTCCGATGTGGCAGTCGGTACACTGGCTTTTCAATTAGGCTATCAGTACGAACTGCCGTCAGGCACAGTATTGGATGTCTCTTACCTTCCGACCGTCCTCAAAGGCGAAACGTGGCGTAATCCTTATCAAGTAGGTACGGCTCGTCAAACAACGGATGAAGGTGGTAACGCCTATCGATTTCAAATCAAAGGTTTGGTCGATAGAAACTTCACCCTCGATTTAGCTTATGCCGATAAAGATGTCGAACAAGATGAAGTCACCGATCGTTCACTCGCGCGTGATGCCAGTATTTATTACGTAAAAGGCGAATATCGTATTTCACTAGACCAAACATCGCTACTGCAACCTGCGTTCACCTTCATCAACCAAGATGCAGATGGAAAAGCAGAATCGTATGGCTCTTATGCCTTTGACGTAAGTTGGTTTAAGTTCATCAACCGTCATCGTTTAGCCTTAACAGCAGGCTATGCACTCAAAGGTTATCAATCGGCTAGCCAAACTTTTGCGAAAACGCGCAGTGATGACACCTTGAGCTTGTTTGCCGCTTACGAATACCAAAACGTGTTTGATTGGCAAAACTGGTCGTTCATTTCCTTCGCGGGTTATAGCCAAACCGATTCAAACATCACCTTTTATGACGAAAATGAATACCTTTTGTCGTTAGGCTTTAACTACAGCTTCTAACATGGTTCTCGCGGCGAACATGTGAATACTCGCCGCGAACTCCTCTCAAATGACCACTACACGGCTTGAGCCGTGAGTTGTT
>NZ_JAWOUS010000140.1:0-1056 GCF_033339495.1 Vibrio sp. 2134-1 | reverse complement strand
CCACCGCTAATGAGACCAACGGAAAGAGCAAATTTCCCAAAATTTCATCGGGTTTGAGCCATTGCATAAATGGCCCGACGATGAGGCCAGCCAACAGCAAAAACAAAATGGCTGGCAAGCGCAGCCGCCAAGCTAACCACTGACAGCCCAAACCAATGACCCCTACCGCTGACAGCACCAGCGCTTCATTACCCACTTGCATCTATCGTCACCTATTTTTATCGTTGTTTTAGCGTCACAGCGCTAGGATGCGTTGACCCTTAGAATTATGAATATAGTTTATACCCAGTGACTTAGCGGCGATGTGTGCCGAAAAGTCGTCCAGAAACTGCATCAAGACTTGCGTCATTCTCGCAGTTCCCCCCAGAGCAAGGTAAAGTGGGTACAAAATTTCACGCGGAACCTAGCATCATAAAACGCTCAGGCATAGAGCATGAACTAAGCTTTAGTGTACGTGCTCAAAGTTAAGAATCATCTATCGTGTGAGACAAACGACCAAGGATAGGGAGAAATGGATTGTTTACGACACTTGCGCTGATCACGGCTTTTTTTGCCATATTGATCGGTTTGAAAGCCGCCAGTCGGATATCGTTGCTGGAAAAAGAACTGTCGAAATTACAGAAAGAAGTTGCCTCTCTTCGCGTCAGCACGCGTCGCGATTCGAAACTCGAAGCCTCCCAACCAGAGCCTGACACATCGGAATCCAGCCTTGGGGCGGCCTCTTCGATGCGTTCAGATTCTGGCGACTCGGCATTAAGCGCTCCAAGCAACATCGAGCCTGAATTTGAGCCTTCATACCTTGCAACTCAGCAGCACCATAGCGAGCAAGAGCAAACCGAACTCAACCAAAGCCAGCAAACACAAGTTCAGTTGGCGACGTTTACTCAGCAAGAAGACCCACTAATCCAGAAGCACGCGCAAAAACTCATTGCTAACTTCCAAGAGAACTGGCTAGTTTGGGTCGGCGCATTAGCCATGTTGATCGGTGGCGGCTATCTGGTGCAAGTGATTGGCAGCCATATTGAGTTTTCGCCACTTATGCGTGTTTCTTTTGCC
>NZ_JAWOUS010000139.1:0-1062 GCF_033339495.1 Vibrio sp. 2134-1 | reverse complement strand
ATTTTGACGATTTTGTGTTCATTTTACTCTCGGTAATTCATAAGAATTTTATATAAATTGGAAAGTACTGTGTCGATGGTTCAGCGTTGTTTTACCTTACTCTTAGTTGCTTTATTTACCTCTGCAAACGCTCTAGCAGCAGGAGAGGTGGAAATTTCATTTAGTCCTGCTTCTGGGAGTCATTATGAAAATGGTGAAGAAATTTCGTATTCGATTGAGGTAAAAAATACAACGGCGGACACAATTGCAGATGTCTCAGTGATAAACGCGGTTTGGGATGTCATGTCGGGCGACCAAAAAGCCTTTCAGAGCGTATCGATATCAGACACTCACAGTCTAGGTTCAATAGCTGGTAGTTACGCATCTAGCAATGCGAACTTAGAAGTGACTGGCGCGACATTGCTGCCATTTGGTCGAGTTACTTATCATGTTAGCGCGACAGTGTCTCATGAGTGTGCTGAAAACATCGTATTAGGTGGAGCACAAGTAAAAGCGATGATTGCTGGGGCAGAGAATACATTCGTTGATACAACCAGCGTCACGTTTGAACCTGCCGAATACAAATACACGCTAGATGCAGCGGTAACGCCAGCTGAATATCAAGTCGCAAACGTTTTGACGTACACGCTCACCGCAAAAAATACTGGCCTGTTTGCAGTAAAAGGCTTAGACATAACCCAACCTTTTTTGTCTCTTACTGGTGAGGTTCTAAGCGGTGCCAACGCTCCAGTTTTTAGTCATGTCGAGCTCAGTGCTGTCGCTTCTTCTGGGAGTAATACGGGAACATTTTCGAAAGCAGATGATTTGTCGGTAGAGAATGCGGAGCTATCCGTGGGTGGTTACATCACTTACACCATCAAAGCGACCGTTGCGAATGATCTGGTTTCTGACATTACAACTAAGGCGTCGGCGTTAACGCGCGATGGCCCTGTAGAAAGTAATGTTCTTGTCACGCCTCCAGCGACGCCGAACGTTACGCTTACCCATACACTTTTGTCTTCGACACCTTATTTAATCAACGGTAAGCTCAATTTCGAAATCAAAGTCAGTAACAACGGTGGT
>NZ_JAWOUS010000138.1:0-1064 GCF_033339495.1 Vibrio sp. 2134-1 | reverse complement strand
CAAACGAGCACCACATGACATAAATGGCGCCATCGATGCCGCTAACTTACGCTCACGTTCTTGGTCTAGAGTGCGTGTTGCCATGATTGACGGCACGTTACAACCAAAACCAAGAACCAACGGCACAAACGCTTTACCCGGCAAGCCGATTTTCTGCATCACTTTATCGAGTACAAACGCAGCGCGAGCCATATAACCCGAACTCTCAAGCACAGCTAGGAACAAATACAAACACGCAATGACAGGAATAAAGGTCGCTACCGTTTGGATACCGCCACCAATACCATCGGCAATAACCGTCACAAGCCAAACTGGCAAATGACCATCCAATAGGTGATGACCGCCATCAACCAAAAGTGCGCCAACGCCGATATCAAAGAAATCGATAAATGCACTACCAATGTTAATCGAGAACATAAACATTAGGTACATCACAACAAAGAAGAATGGAATCCCCACCCACTTGTTCAAAATAAACTGATCAAGTTTTTCGGTAACACTGCGGCTGAGTTTGCCTTCACTGCGGCGAACTTTTTTGCATTGTTCGTGCAGATGAGTGTATTTGGTATCCGCAACGTGTAAATCAATATCCAAATCTAAAGTCGCAATCGCTTCCAGTACTTTGCTTCTATCAAGATCGGAAAGGCTATTGAGAACCATCGTGTCTTTTTCTAGAGCACGGATCGCTAATGCACGATGAGAAACGGTTTGATCGTTAAATAGAGAAGAAATATGCTCGATCGCTGCTTCCATCTTATCGCCGTAATTCAAAGAGCGGTCTTTTAGCGCAACACCCTGAACTATGGCTTTGTGGAGCTTTTCTTTAAACTCAGCAACTTGTGCTTTATTAGTGGCAGACAAACTGATCACTGGGCAACCTAGCGTCTTTTCTAACTCAGCAATGTTGATCATCTGACGTTCACGCTTTAACGCATCCATTTTGTTGAGAACAACAACCATCGGACGACCAAGCTCACGAAGTTGCAGCGTCATATATAGACTGCGCTCTAAGCTGGTGGCATCAATCACGTTGATGATCAAATCAGCTGGGTGCGACAACACCG
>NZ_JAWOUS010000137.1:0-1073 GCF_033339495.1 Vibrio sp. 2134-1 | reverse complement strand
TGTTTACGTTTTACGGAGATGCGGTAAGTGTTCTCTTGAACCGAAGAAGATAGGCTGTATTGACGTATCTCTTGGTTTTCAAACTTATCGCTGTTGATGTAGATGCCGAGGTACTGCCCAGGCTTGTACTTCGTCACTTTACTGCCATCCGTCGGTTTGAAAACAAAACTGCAAATGTGTTCACTTTCCAATTGTTTACCAACCAACTCAAACTCACGTAGCCCTCGCCAACCACCTTCTTGCGATGCATTCGCTTGATAGATTTGCTCTTCGCGCTGGATAAATACATTAGCCAATACGCCATAAGCTTCAGCCCACGCGTTTAAAACTTCTTGGCCCGGATTGAATAACTCATCAATCGTAGCGATCAAATGTTTACCTACGATTTGATACTGATCTTTCGTGATCAAAAAGCTGGTGTGTTTATGCGCAATTTTCTCCACTGCGCCAAGTAGAGCAGGCAAGTTTTCAATGTTAGCAGCGTATGCACAGATGGCATTGAATAGCGCTTCACGCTGATCGCCATTACGCTGGTTGCTCATGTTGAAAATGTCTTTTAACTCAGGGTTGTGAGTAAACATGCGGTCATAGAAGTGAGCGGTCAGTTTTGGTCCTGTTTCTGCGATTAGTGGCGCGGTCGCTTTCACGATCTCAATGGTTTGATTGCTGAGCATAAGAACTTCCTATTTTTAAGTTGTATTTGTAATGCATGTTTAAAGTTGTATCTCAAATGTATCTTTCGATCAAGAAAAGATTTACACTTTTGTCGATAGCGTAAGTTGGTTGTTTCGTCACTGACATTGAGCTATTAAGTCGCACTCTGGGAGAGAACATGCAGTTAACGAGCTTTACTGATTACGCGCTGAGAACCTTGATTTACTTAGCATCATTGCCAAAAGATGAGCTGACCAATATCACCGAAGTGACGGATTTGTTTGGTGTGTCTCGTAATCATATGGTCAAAGTAATCAACCGTTTAGGGCAGCTAGGCTACGTGCATACCGTGCGCGGTAAAAACGGTGGTATTCGCTTGATGAAGCCAGCGTCTGAGATCACCGTTGGTGGTGTCGTGC
>NZ_JAWOUS010000136.1:0-1075 GCF_033339495.1 Vibrio sp. 2134-1 | reverse complement strand
GGCTCTCGCAACGCTGGAGATATTGATGATGACCCCTTGTGAGCCACTTTCAATCATTTTTACAGCAGCCTCACGCCCACACAGAAATGTTCCCATGACATTGACATTCATGACGAGATTAAACTGCTCCAACGACATTTTGCTGATAACCCCATCTTTGGCTTTTACAAGCAAACCTTCTCGCCGCACTCCCGCCTTGTTGATGAGTCCATTAAGCTGACCGAAATCTTGAAGAATGGCGTCAAATGTCGCTTCCACATCCGATTCATTTGTCACATCAACCGGATAAGTGAACACTTTCGCACTTAACATCTGACATTGTGATTGTGTCTCTCGTAAACCGGTTTCATTCACATCGAGCAAAGCCAAATCAGCTCCGGATTGAGCGAGGGTAATCGCCATCATTTGGCCCAGCCCCTGCCCTGCACCTGTAATCGCAATAACGCTATTTTTTATGTCCATATTTGCTCTCCCAAACTTGTCGATGCTCAGACACGAAATATCGAAACTGGGAGCTTATTGCTCCCAGCACAATGGTCATTTGTTGTTCTTATAGAATTCAAACAGACTTGAGAAATCGAGCTCACCATGACCGCTCGAGTTATGGAATGCATAGAGGTTACGCGCCAACGCTCCCATAGGCACCGAGGAGTGGGTTTGTAATGCGGCATCTAATCCCAAACCTAAATCCTTTAGCATCAGCTTGCTCATAAAGCCCGGTTGATAATCATGGCTGGCTGGCGCGCTATCCATCACGCCCGGGCATGGATTATAAAGCTCTAACGCCCAGTTTCGTCCTGAGCTTTGCAGCATGATGTTGGACAAGACTTTTGGATCGAGCCCATGATCAATGCCTAAGTTCAGCGCCTCACACGTGCCTGACATCAAAATACCCAGCATCAGGTTATTACAGATTTTAGCCATCTGCCCATCGCCAGCTTTACCCGCATGAAAAACGTTTTTCCCCATGTACTGCAAAATGGCGTTCGCTTTTGAGAATGCCTCATCCGAGCCACCGACAATGAACGTCAACGTTGCCGCTTTAGCTCCCGCGACGCCACCCGAAACCGGTGCA
>NZ_JAWOUS010000135.1:0-1083 GCF_033339495.1 Vibrio sp. 2134-1 | reverse complement strand
ACAACAACAGACTCAACAAAAGAAGGTTAAGGTTCAATGATGACGAAAACGAATATTTTGTTGGTTGAGCCGAACGAACACCTTGCTCAACCTGTACTGGATGTGCTGAAGAATGCCGGTTACACCGCAAAGCACACACGTACAGGGCGAAGCGCACTGTTAGAAGAGCGCGCAAGCATCACGTTAGTGAGCTCTACGCTACCGGATATGTGCGTACGTGAGTTTGTTGCGTGTCACCAGAAGCAGCGTAATGCTGGCGTTGTGATTGCGATTGTGGATCAAGAACAAGGCATTTTGGCGGCAGAGACTATGAAGTCGGGCGCGACCGATTACTTGTTGCGTCCGTTTGAAGCGAATCAGCTCATCAATTTGCTAAAGCGCGTTGAAGCTCTTGGCAAACCAATGGCAAACATTGTGGCTGAGTCGTGGCGCAGTAAGCAGGTACTTCAATTGGCGCACCGTGCAGCGTGTACGAACGCGAGTGTGTTGATCACGGGTGAGTCTGGTACGGGTAAAGAGGTGTTGGCTCGATATGTACACGAACACTCTCCTCGCATTAATGGCCCATTTGTTGCAGTGAACTGTGCCGCGATTCCTGAATCGATGCTAGAAGCGGTGCTTTTTGGTCATGTGAAAGGCGCGTTTACTGGCGCGACGAATTCGCAAAGCGGTAAGTTTGAAGAAGCAAACGGCGGCACGATTTTGTTAGATGAAATCGGTGAAATGTCTCCTGCAGTCCAAGCCAAACTTTTGCGTGTACTTCAAGAGCGAGAAGTGGAACGTGTGGGCAGTCACAAAGCCATCAAGCTTGATATTCGAGTGATTGCAGCAACCAACAAAGATTTACGAGAAGAAGTGCAAAAAGGCACCTTCCGTGAAGATCTTTACTACCGATTGGATGTGTTGCCATTGCATTGGCCACCACTTCGCGAAAGAAAAGAAGACATTTTACCGATCAGCCAATTCTTTGTTGAAAAATATCAAGATAGCAGCCGCTGTCACTTATCTCAGGATGCGATCAGCGCTCTGAGTCAGTATCACTGGCCGGGCAATATTCGTGAATTAGAGAACGTTATTCAACGT
>NZ_JAWOUS010000134.1:0-1085 GCF_033339495.1 Vibrio sp. 2134-1 | reverse complement strand
GAAATTAGATTGCCAGTAAAATGAACGAACTTCAAGCAAAGGGATGGTGTAATGTTAAGAAAAGGTGATGTTAACCGTGTGGCAAATGCACACTGGTGTGTTGTTGCAGGAAGTGAAATTTGGCTGGTGGATGGTGCTGTGCCTTTTGGTAGTGCGGAGCAGTTCTCACTGCCAGAAGAGAATGCGAGGCAAATTGGTGACTATCTTGGTTCGCCAGTGATGTGGATTAATTTTGCAGATTTGGAGCAAGATCTCCCACTCGTTTCATTGCGCGACTGTCTACATTTCCCTGAACCGCTATTTATGCTGTTGAGCAAGGCTATCCAATATGGGCACATGACCCAAAGCTTACGCTTTTGTCCGCAATGTGGTGGGCGCAACTTTCTTAATAATAATCAATTTGCCATGCAATGCGGAGAGTGTCGTACTTTGCACTACCCGCGCATTTTCCCATGCATCATCGTTGCTGTGCGTAAAGAAAATCAGATCTTACTAGCGCAGCACCCAAGGCATCGAAATGGCATGTACACCGTGATTGCGGGCTTTTTAGAGGCGGGAGAAACCTTAGAAGACTGTGTCGCGCGCGAAGTGCATGAAGAAACGGGCATTCACGTGAAAAACATTCGTTACTTTGGCAGTCAGCCTTGGGCCTTTCCATCCAGTATGATGATGGCATTCCTCGCCGATTATGATTCTGGTGAGCTCAATCCGGATTATACGGAGTTATCCGATGCACAATGGTTCGGTGTGAAAGAAATGCCACCAGTGGCACCAACAGGCACTATTGCAAGGGCGCTAATTGAGCAGACCGTTAGTGATATTCTTTCAGACTGAGATGCTGATCGTAAAGGAAGTAAAGGTTAAAAATTAATCATTTTTGAGACATCACTGTTGCTAGACTAGCTTGGTATGACGTTCTGTATTGATGGGTTTATAAATAATGGAGTATACCGAATGAAGTTGAAATCAGCGTTATGGCTAGGATTAGTATCGTGCACAATGGTAAGCATGTCGGCAAATGCAAGTATCGAAGTAAAAGCGAAGCGCATGTTGACAGAAAATACCATGACAGAAAATGTAACCAA
>NZ_JAWOUS010000133.1:0-1085 GCF_033339495.1 Vibrio sp. 2134-1 | reverse complement strand
ATCTCCGCTAAGAATCCATAGTCCAACTCCTCCATGACGCGCCCGCCGAGCATTTCAACTATTGCCTCGAGCTCGCCGCGCCTCTCGCCGGGAAACGTCAGATCAATATCATCGTGCTTGCGTGTTACACGCCCTAGCCGTGCATCGATCGCCCAGCCCCCACCGATCCAGAGCGGCAGATTTCGCTCATCTGCCGCAGCTAGAATTTTGTGTATCAATGTGACCTGCGTTGTGTCCATGCGGCCTAACGGTTTGGGCTATGGGCAGTGGCGGTTTGCGTGAGCCTTTCCTGTCAAACCGAGAAAACGCTCGGGCGGGCTACCGACTTTGCAAATTGCACTTCAACCCGCCATTGCCTATGAGCCAGTGTTAGCGGTAGTTTTTTATTTATTCAAATAGTAATCCCACGTTATTTTTGCAATGTCTGAAATAATCTTTTCATTAATTTCCGAAGTTTCTTTGGACTCTGCAACAAATACGCTTATAAAAATTAATTGTCCATTCGGTAAAGTAATTACCCCAACATCATTAGTGGCTGCTGCAATTCCATTATTTATTCCGGAAGTCCCTGTTTTATGAGCAACAATTGTATTCTTTGGTAATTGTCCTTTTAATCGGTTACTTCCTGTTGTTGTTTCTCTCATAATTTTCCAAATAAAATCATAACTTTTTTTAGAAAGTAATTGGTTCTTATTATTATAAGTATCTATTAACAGTTTGTTCATCGCTGTTGGGGTTGCCCAATTTTGATATTGGGTATTCCAATCCTTGTGCATTTGTTCTTCGTTTGCTTTGATTGAAATATCAGTGAAATGATTAGCATTCAAGAATTTTTGAACAGAATCAGTTCCTCCGATTAATTTTAGCAAAATATCACAACCAATATTGTCGCTCTCTGATACTGTATAATTTAGTATTTGTTCAATCGTCAAAGTTGTTCCATTAGGGAATTCCTCTTTAATCGGACTCCACATTTTAGGCAAAAGGTCTTGAGGGGTAATCTCTATTTTTTGTTCAAAAGAAAGATTCCCTTTATCTATCTCAGACAAAACGGCTAAAGCAATCGGAAATTTCATAACGCTTTG
>NZ_JAWOUS010000132.1:0-1087 GCF_033339495.1 Vibrio sp. 2134-1 | reverse complement strand
TTTGCTTTGATTCGTAACTATTACCGTTTTGGTTGGATGATCCCTTACTTCTTTGGTGCATCGCCAGCGTTATGTGGTTCGTTCATTCAAGGCCGTGAGACTAAACTCCCGTTTGAAAGCATTGGTGGGACACTGTATCTCCCTAAAGCGACATCTCTTCGCTTGAGTGATCTTGGTTATACCAACAGTGCTCAAAGCGTATTGAAAATCGGTTTCAACAGTATTGACCAATATCTTGAAGGTTTAGGTGATGCGATTCGTCGACCATCTGAAGAATTCGCAAAAATTGGAGTAAAAGTGGATGGTGAGTACCGTCAGCTCAATACCAACATTCTCCAGATTGAAAATGAATTGTACGCACCAATTCGTCCGAAACGCGTAGCGAAAAGTGGTGAGAAGCCATCAGATGCATTGAGTCGCGCGGGCGTGGAATACATTGAAGTGCGCTCATTAGATGTGAACCCATTCAGTGCCGTTGGTGTTAGCGAAGAGCAAGTTCGTTTCTTAGATCTTTTCCTAACGTGGGCGGCGTTGTCAGATTCTGACCCCATGGATAACTGCGAACTAGAATGCTGGCGTGACAACTGGAACAAAGTGATCATCTCTGGTCGTGAAAAAGGTTTGATGCTGCAGATCGGTTGCCAAGGTGAACGCTTATCTTTGCAAGATTGGGCGAAACGAGTATTCGTTGAGTTGCGCCAAATTGCAGTAGAGATGGATTCTGCGGCTGGTGGCGACGCTTACCAAGCTGTATGTGACAAGCTAGAAGCATGGATTGATAACCCTGAACTGACGATTTCTGGCCAATTGCTTGAGCTAACCAAAGAACTTGGTGGACTTGGCAAAGTAGGTTGTGCTCTTGGCATGAAGTTCCGTGAAGAAAATCTGGCTCACGGTTACCAACATTACTCGCAAGATATAATGGAAACGGAAGTGGCTTCTTCAGTTGAGAAACAGCGACAAGCGGAAGAAAGCGATACGTTATCTTTTGACGAGTTTCTGGAAAACTACTTCGCTTATCTAAAACAATAATCAATAAGTAAGGATTGGGTGGGATTGAACATTAAGCCGTTGGTTGTATCGGTGC
>NZ_JAWOUS010000131.1:0-1097 GCF_033339495.1 Vibrio sp. 2134-1 | reverse complement strand
TGAATTGCTTCAACCTGAGTCATAAAGCGCATATGGGGGATCTGCGCATGTGAAATGAAGTTCGCCCCCGCGCGAAGTAAGAACTTTTCATCTGCATATCTCAGACATTGTTGGGTCTCCCTGACAATAATCTTTAGCTGACGGCCATACGCGGACCTTAAACGGTAGCAATCTAACGCGATCTGTTGAACTTCGCTTTGGTTATCACAGCTGAAAACAATAGTTGAAGAGCGAGGGTTGTTTAACATCGCTATGAGTTCTTGATTACTCTCGGCCATACGCATCCCTTTTGGGGCTTTCTCGTTTTCTCTGAAGGCTCTTCTACTGATATATATTCTATCACTATCCGATTTGTCTTCCTGTATGGCACGAGGCTGATGCGTTTCGTAAGACGTTGCTTTTAGTGTTTTATCTTTAGTTTTAGTGAGAATGTATTCGTGTTGGGTAATTACACCGTGTTTATTGGACCAAAAATCCACAAGATAGCAGTAGCGAGCGTCATCTAATGATGTCATGGTCGCCAAACCTGCAATGTATCTATTATGAGAAATCAGAATGGGCTTTAATAGTGAAGTCGTCAGATACCCATATATACAAACACTAATAGTGAGTTTTTTATTATTTGCCAGTTCATTTAAGTTTTGTAGGAAAATACTTACAAAATAATCATCACTTGATGATAGCAGTGAATCTGGAACTACTAATATATATGTAGAGAGTTTCTTTATATTTGTTTGATGAATATCTTTTGCAAGCTTTATAGCGTTTGGCGCTTTATTTGTGAATTTGTGGCTAAGAAAAAAACACTGTTCAAGATGATTTTTAGATAAGTCATTGAATTTGCATAAGGCCTCATCATTCAATGCAGACAAAAAAGTTTCCTTGTCTGTAAAGCTTGTAAGTGAAGTGTTGTTATTTGCTGGTAGCGTACTGAACAAATAATCAATAACCATTTGCTTATGTGTAAATAAGTTTACATAAACAGAATTTATCTCTCGTTCAGAAGTAATTGCGGATAACCCGGAGATTGCTGACATCAAAAGGCCTTATAATCAATGGTTTACTGTCGTTGTGCGTTGTGGCTTACAATCCGCTGT
>NZ_JAWOUS010000130.1:0-1098 GCF_033339495.1 Vibrio sp. 2134-1 | reverse complement strand
CCTGGCAGCCTGTTGGTTCGGAACAAAAGACCGAGCTAGATAAGGCGTTTGCTATGGCAAACAAACAAATTGCACCGAGTATGTTAACTCTGCCAGTGTCACTAACGGTTGCGGAGGGCAAGTAAATGATCAAGAAATGGCTATCGGTTGCTCTTATCTCAACCGCGGCGATGATGCCTCACACAACGTTCGCGAGCGATACGTTGTTGCAAAAAGCGCAGCAAGAAAATCGTCAGCAACAAACGCACAATGCGTCACGTGAATCGGGTTTCAAGAAAACCGAACAAGAGCTGCAAGCAATTAAAAACAAGCTCGTTGCTGAACGTGCAGCCCTTCAAGCCGAAGCTGATACATTAAGCGTCACGTTTAGTGAAAATGAAGCGGAACTGGCTCAGCTAGAAGAAAAATTGCGTTTAGAAACGGGCAGCCTAGGCGAACTATTTGGTGTTGTTCGTCAAAACGCGAAAGAGCTTGAGTCAGAACTGAAACACGCAGTGACAGGCGTAGATGCCAACTCATATCAAAAAGACATTGAAGCTATTGTCGCGGCGAAGTCTCTACCGACGTTGAAGCAGTTGCAAGCGATGTGGCGCAGTATGGAAGAGCAAGTTACCGCAAGTGGCGAACTGGCGAAGGTCTCTTTCACTTTGCTCGATGGAGAAGGTAAAGAACAGACAGTCAACGGTGTTCGTCTTGGCGCAATGGCACTACTTGATGACAATGGCTATGTGAAATGGAACGGCCAGCGCGGTGACGCAGTGAACTATTTGCGTCAGCCAGAAAATGGTCCGACAGCGAGCGCATTCACCAACGGCGAATTGGATTCGTTAGTTATTGATCCATCGCGTGGCATTCTTTTAGAACAGCTAGCGAACTCGCCAACGCTGAAAGATCGTCTAAATGCGGGTGGCGTAGTTGGCCAGATCATCCTTGTTCTATTAGCGATTGGTTTGATTATCGCGTTGGTTCGCGGTGTGTCTCTTTTCATTGCTCGCCAAAAAATCGCGAAGCAGCTAAAGAATCCAACCAAAGCAGAAGATAACCCCCTAGGTCGCGTTCTTTCTGTTTATCAAAACGACAAACATCGAAGTGTCGAAG
>NZ_JAWOUS010000129.1:0-1098 GCF_033339495.1 Vibrio sp. 2134-1 | reverse complement strand
GGTTTTACGTCCGGTGCGAATTACGGGTGGAAAACTTTACCAACTCCAATGAAAGTGTTAAATTGATCACGTTTTTAAGCCATTTTGGTTTAAAACATCAGCAGATGTCCGTGATTGTTCAACCAAGGAATTACCCTTGCAGGCTTACACCTATACCATCATTCAGCGATTAGACAATTTGAACCAGCAGCGTATCGATCGCGCGCTGGCGCTTATGGATTCGCAAAGCCAGCAAGTTTTCCACTTGATTCCTGCCTTACTGAACTACAATCACCCAGTCATTCCGGGCTACTACGACGCTGACGTTCCGTACGGCGTACACGGGCTTGAACTCAATCCTATCCAACAGCAATTCATCGACGACATACAACTCGCCATTGGTCAGCCACTCAAGACGGCAGAAAAGCCAGCGATCTTGGGCTTATATACCATGGGTAGTACGTCATCGATTGGTCAAAGCACTTCCAGCGATTTAGACATTTGGGTATGTATTTCGCCAGAGATGGATTGCGACGAACGTGAACTGCTCACCAACAAATGTTTGCTGATCACCGATTGGGCGCAAAGCCAAGGGGTGGAAGCGAACTTCTTCTTGATGGATGAAGAGCGTTTTAGAAGTAACCATTCTGAAGAGATGACGGGTGACAACTGCGGTTCCTCACAGCACTTGCTTTTGCTTGATGAGTTCTATCGCAGTGCAGTACGTATCGCTGGCCAGCGTCTGTTATGGCAAATTGTGCCACCAGAAATGGAAGAGTGTTACGACGAGTACGTTTCTCAATTGTGCAGCGATGGCTACATCGACTGTAGCGAGTGGATCGATTTTGGTAAGTTGAACCGCATTCCTGCCGAAGAATACTTTGGTTCGAACTTGTGGCAACTGTACAAAAGTATCGATTCGCCATACAAATCGGTATTAAAAGCCATTCTGCTAGAAGCTTACTCGTGGGAATACCCGCACACACAACTGTTAAGTATTGATACCAAGCGTCGATTCTTTGCCCATGAGCCAGATCTCTATGGCATGGACGCATACTACTTAATGTTGGAAAAAGTTACGCGCTATTTAGAGCGAATCCAAGACGATACACGTTTGGA
>NZ_JAWOUS010000128.1:0-1098 GCF_033339495.1 Vibrio sp. 2134-1 | reverse complement strand
CCTGTTATTTCCAAATTGAGGGGCTAGGGTGCAAACACGTTTTTGAGCACACAAGTGCATTCCGTTTGCATTGGTGGTTAGATCTTCTCGACTGTAACCGTCTATCTCGAATCGACCTTGCAGTCGATGACTTCCACGGCCTGTTTGGTCGTGAGTATGCAAAAAAAGCCTATGCCGATAATGCGTTTCGCACATCTGATAGGGGTTGCGGCCCTAGTGCAGGTGAGCGTTATTTTGCTGAACCTTCCGGCAAGGTTATCAATGAATCATTCGAGGTTGGCAACCGCAAATCTCGTATTTACTGGCGTATTTATAACAAGGCTGCTCAGCTTGGGCTCGATATGTTTTGGTTTAGAAGTGAGTGTGAGCTGAAGGAGATGCCAATCGACGTCCTTCTCGATATCAGCGGTTACTTCGCCGGAATTTGTGCGTATAGCGCATCTATCGTATCCAGCTCTCCAGTAAAGGTGGTTACAAAAAAGAAACAAGTTGCGCTCGATATGCACGGGCGCATTCGTTGGGCTCGTCGTCAAGTTGGCCGCACGTTAGCGGATATTGCTAAGTACTTGGATGGTGACTTGGAGAAAGTTTTCGGGTTGCTCATATCTGAGGATACGCAGGGTGATTTGCTCAACTTGCCTGATACATACAAACACATAATCAAAGAGATAATGGAGAATTAGCATGGCTGTTCGTTACGTTCTAACAGGTGGCACTTACTCAAAAGGCGTTGGTAAGCAATCCGGTAAAAAATATGAAATTGGTCGTTTGTTTGCTGGTAAGGCATTGAAGCCTTGGGAAAACGAAAACGGCTCTCAAATTGCGTTTGGTATTGAATCTGTTGAGGTTCCATTTGCGCCAAACGATGCACTTCTCGCTAAATTCGAAACAACGATGTGTCCGGCTCTTGTTGAGTTCGAGTATGAACCTGACCCAGAGGACCCACGTCGCAACTTGGTTTGTGACTTCAAAGTGATTCGCAGCCTGTTCGACAATCCGGTCTCTGACAAAGCTAAGTAAGGTTTTTAATTATGCCTGTGTGCGCACTTCCAAATGCTGACGGTTTTATTGCTGTCGTTCCTGAGGTTGATGCTGCTT
>NZ_JAWOUS010000127.1:0-1099 GCF_033339495.1 Vibrio sp. 2134-1 | reverse complement strand
GGACAGGACCGCGATAATGTTGAACACAAACAACATGGCAGCCATAGGGCGAGTAAATAATCCAAGCGCTAAAAAGACCGGAAGAACTAACTCTGCGAATGTGCCTGAATAGGCGGCAAATTCCCAAGGTAGCAACGGAACTTGATACTCAAATTCGAACAAGTACAAGGTGCTATCCCATGAGGCAATTTTGATAAGGCCGGAATTAAAAAACACCCAAGCGACCCATAAACGGCAAAACAGCAGCAACAACGGCATTGCGTTAGTTTGTAAGCTGTTGGTGTATTCGTCGTAGCGGCTAATCAGGCTTTTAACAGAATCTGTCATCGTATCCTCCTTACGCGGTTTGCAGCGTAAAACCTTCAATCAGGTCAAGCGTCATGATGTGATTAAGGTGAGCGAGCAACGGCTCGGGGATATCGCTCAAACATTGCTTTTGTTCCAAGCTGGCAAGCAATTGATAGGCTTCGGCAGCTAGCGCGAAACACTGCGCTTCACCATTGGGCTCAATGCGGATCACCCCTTGTTGTAATTGGTTGATGTTGAGCTGATCGAATTGCTGAGTACGAACAGCTGCGAATAAATCAAACACCGCGTAATGAGCATCAAAGCACTTACACCCAGGGCGAAGGTGGAAAACTAAATGGGGATGTTGCGACTCTGGTACGTGTGGTAACTCAGTCAGTGGTTGCACGGCAGTGTCTGCTTGATGCTCATAACGAGCTTGGCGAGCAAGGTCGATGTTCCATTCAAAGAGAGCAACTTCTGGGCAGTATGGTGCTTGAGCCATGACCTGACCAAACAACATCACAGTGAGGTGAAAGTCTTTTCCGTAGTGAATAACACTGCCTTCTTGGAGTGGGTGCGTTAAAACATGTTGGCGTGCTATTTGGGCAAAGCACGTTTCCCCTAGTAACGCTTCAACCATCGGATAAGTAGCAGAGAGGACTTCGCTCAAGCTGATGATAAAGTTGTTGCGATATATCTGCATGCGCTCGTCAGCGGTAAACTGATCGCTCGCAATATCACAGTCATCGCCCAATGCCTGATAGTGAAGCGCTTTCGCAAACTGGTTTTGTAAGGTGGCTAGCTTCATGAG
>NZ_JAWOUS010000126.1:0-1102 GCF_033339495.1 Vibrio sp. 2134-1 | reverse complement strand
TTTATGTTGTTGACGATCTGTTGAATCGCCACCAAGTTCTGGTTGATGTCTTCCGCCACCGCACTTTGTTCTTCTGCCGCTGATGCGGTTTGAATTCCCATATCGCGAATTGTACCAATAGAATGGTGAACACCAGACAAAGACTGTTGAATCAGTGCCGACTCTTCAGCCGTTTTCACGCCGCGTTCTTGACTGGCGGACATGGTCGTGACGGCTCGAGATACACCACTTTGTAGCTGGTTAAGCATATCGCCAATTTCATGAGTGCTATTTTGCGTACGGCTCGCTAGTGAACGTACTTCATCGGCCACCACTGCAAATCCACGCCCTTGCTCGCCCGCTCGCGCGGCTTCAATTGCCGCATTGAGCGCCAATAAGTTGGTCTGCTCAGCAATCTCGCCAATCACATCCAATACTTTGGTAATCTGCTCCGTTTGCTGACTCAACTCAGAGATAGCATCCGATGTGCTGTTGATCTCTGTAACCAACTCAGTAATGCCTTGAATCGCTTGTTCAACCTCTCGCTGGGCTTCGGTGACCTGATCGTTCGCATCGTCAATGGCCTGCGCAGTGGCATTTGTATTGCTCGCGACTTCTTTTGCCGTCATGCTCATCTCTGTTACGGCTGTCACCACTTTATCCGTTTCCAAACAGTGACTCTGCATTTGACCGCTCGCTGTGCGCGTTTGATCATTCAGTTCTTCAGAAACTGTTTGAACGGCAGAAGCAGATCGATGAATGTCCTGCATCAGTGGGTGAAGTTTATCCATAAATTCATTAAAGGCAGCCGCGACTTCGCCAACTTCGTCTTTACTTTCCACTTTTAGACGCGCAGTTAAGTCACCGCCACCCGCAGCAACATCTTTGAGAGAATCGGCGACGTGCTGAAGTGGTTTAATGCCTTTCGAGACAGCAATACTGGTTAAGATGCTGGTAATAATCAGGCCAATCACCGAGATTGTCACCGCAGATAAAGTGTGTTGATTTAACTCTTGCGTGCGCAATTCACGCTGCATGGCAACTTGTTGGTCGATGTCATCAATGTAGATACCGGTACCAAGCACCCAGTCCCATTTTTGTAGATACTCAGCGTAACCCAATT
>NZ_JAWOUS010000125.1:0-1105 GCF_033339495.1 Vibrio sp. 2134-1 | reverse complement strand
GGTTTTCGTTGAGCTCATCAAGAAAACGTCGAGAAGGTTTGTCGTAGTCAAGAACTGCTTCCAAAGCTGATAGGTTTTTCATAGGGACTCCTTATTGCGATTGCGGAGCCCCGTCCCCTCAGGGCTATCGGAGCCCCATAGGGTTAATTAGGGTTAATGGTTGAACGGCGATTTATCGAGGGTTGGTGAATCGAATGGCTTTACCAACGAAATCGGCCATCAGTCGATTCCCAGTAGAGCTGAAATAGCTCTGCCACTCTTTCCAACCACCAACGGATTCCACCGAGCTTGGAGACTCGAAGATACCCCAGATACGCATTTCACAACCTCGTTGCAACACTCGGTTTACCTGGTCAACCAAGTATTCCTTGTTCTGCAATGAAGAGAGGTTGCAAGGCATCTGCATGATCAGCTTTTCAGCTTGCTCGAAGTCGATTTTTTCAATCAACCCCGTGCGGGTATCCACAGAGAATGGAACCACCTGTTGACCGTGGTTAGACCACAACCAATGGGTGATATAGATCGGATTAACGCCAACTTCCGCTGGCACCAATACGCTGCCGCAAGACCGCAACAGCCAGACCAGACGTAAACCATCGAATCGATCCAGAGACTCCACATCGGTAGTGATGTCATCCTGGTAGATTTCAGGCAGCTTATGTTCGGCGGCGAGAGAGATCATTACGGATTTGAGATTGTTCAGATGAGACATGTGTGCTCCTTAAAGTAACTTGGGCACACAGAGCCTGTCAGGCGCAGTGCGCCCTTAGGCTGAGGTTGAATGCTGTTTGTTTTTGGCGACCAGCTATCGCACGCTTTCGCCCTCAGGGAGGACAAAATCTGCTTACTGATGGCTTAACCATGAGTAAGAAGACTTGGGAAGTAAAGCAGGGGTTTCCCCCTGCCTTGTTATGCCGCTTTGAGGTGGCGAGAGAAAAAGTCCCTGGTTTGCTGGATAGCGCCCCGGAGAAGTTCTCGTCTGTAGCCAGCGTAGCTCTTGTCATCACTGGCAACGGTCAAGCCGTGCAGACTCTCTTCACCCAGGACAATCTCGTTTTCACGAGAGAGTACCTCAACACGTAGGCCAAGCACTCGCTCTTTCCCT
>NZ_JAWOUS010000124.1:0-1109 GCF_033339495.1 Vibrio sp. 2134-1 | reverse complement strand
CTGGATACCAGTATTACGATACAAGGCAAAGGTTAAACATGGCAGGTATAGATAATATACGTTCAGGGCAAATGATGTCGACGACCAGTCGCGCGCCTGCACGTAACGATTCAAGTGCGACATCAAGCGCAACTGAATCGAAAAAAGCGCCAGCTCAACAAGACGCTGTATCGCTAAGCCAACAAAGTAAAGCCGTCAGCAAACTCCAAAAGGATATGGCAGCTTCTCCGGCTTACGACAGTGCGAAAGTAGCGGCAATCAAAGAAGCAATCGCAAACGGTTCATACCGCGTTGACCCAGAAAAGCTGGCCGACAATATGATCAAGTTTGAAAACGAATTGCAAGGCAAAAGCTAACTGACTTAGGCCCAAGGTAAGTATTTATGGCAGCATTAGTCGATCTCGTAAACTTTCAACTAGAAAATGCTAAGGCACTTTCTACTGTTTTACGTCAGTAAACACAGGCGATTACTTCGCGTGTCTCTTCTGAAATCGAAAGCATCGCCAAACAAAAAATGACACTCATTGATCAGCTAAGAACCACTGATCAGCGAATTGCCTCTCACCCGCATGTCAATCAACTTACCGAAGATGAGCACCTAAGTCAGGTTGTAGCCCAAATCCAATCCATCGTGCTGGACTGTCAACAAGTCAATCGCGTGAATGGAGAATCCCTCAGCCGCGCTCAATTGAGTTTTAACAAGCTCAATAACATGCTTCAACACACTCACGGCAAGATCGGTATGACCTACAATGCCGGCGGCAAAACCCACACCATTTCAACGCTAGGCACCAATATTAAAGCCTAACGCTCTAGCCTCTCCTTCCTCATTAGGCAAAGCCATCAAATCAACCCATAAAAAAAGCGACCAATTGTTGCCAATTAGCCGCTCGAAAAGATTATCTGTTTATTTAGTGAAGTGGTTTTAGAACAAGGTTTGCTGACGCTTCTCAGGCACTTGTTGAACTTCACCGTAATCGCGTAGCTTATCCATCTTACGGATATCCAAACGTAACTCTGTTACGTAACTGTCTTCAACTAAGTAACTGCGCACGACCTCTGCACCGCGAATCACGCCATCGACCGCGCCACTCGTGCTTTCAATGCCA
>NZ_JAWOUS010000123.1:0-1114 GCF_033339495.1 Vibrio sp. 2134-1 | reverse complement strand
TTTGTGTGTTGCCTTGCGTGAACACTTTTTGCGTGCCGACAACGCGCACACCACTACCCAGTTGAACACCGCTAGGCAGCTCGTTTACCTGATCCACCTGTGCACCAGGTTGACGCTGAATGCTGTAGAACAAGTCTTCAAATACAACGCGGTCGCGCTTAAAGCCGACGGTGTTTACGTTTGCTAAGTTGTTGGAAATGGCAGTCATCTTCGTGTCCTGCGCTGCCATACCTGTCTTACTTACCCATAATGCCGAATGCATTGGTTATCTCCTTTTGGGGCGAGACTTATCTCGCCGCCATTAATTTGTTACCGGCTTGCGCCAACGTTTCTGCAGTGTTCATCATGCGTACTTGCATCTCGAAGTTACGCGTTAGCGACATCACGCCGATCAGCTCATCGATCGCCGATACGTTACTGCCTTCGATGTGTTCTGGTGCCAATTGCACGGTTTCATCCGCTGCGAATGGCACACCGTCAACACTGTGAAGCAAGCTGTCGCTCTCTTTTTGCAGCTGATTGATTTCTGGCTTCACCAGTTTCAATGTGCCGACTGCGATTTCTGCACCGCCGCCCGGTGGAATAACCGAGACAAGGCCACGCTCACTGATTTCGATTTTTTGATAATCAGGCACCACCAACGGACCGTTTTCACCCACAACCGGGAACCCGTTGATAGACATTGCGCCAAAGGTATCGATTTGAATGTTACCGGCACGCGTGTAAGCCTCGTTGCCCGCTCGCGTCTCTACCGCAAGGTAACCTTCACCCATAACGGCAACGTCGAGCGCACGATCTGTTTTCACAACGTCGCCAGAATCAAAACGCGTTGATGCAGAGTTTGTGACCACCATGGTTCGGCCATCAAAGCCCGGGCCTTGTAACTCCACGCTACGAACACGTTCCATATCCGCACGGAAACCTGCGGTATCTGCGTTCGACAAGTTATTCGAACGAACGTGTTGCGCTTTAAGAACTCGGCTTGCACCGGAGGTTGCTGTAAATAACAAGCTATCCATGCAGAGCTCCTATTACACCGCGTTGAACAAGGCTTGAGTGAGCTTGTCGCTGGTCGAAATCGTTTTTGCGTTCGCTTGGTAGTTACGTTGTGCTG
>NZ_JAWOUS010000122.1:0-1121 GCF_033339495.1 Vibrio sp. 2134-1 | reverse complement strand
TTACTACAAACGCTTCAATCCGTGTTTGGTTTTGACTCATTACGCCAAGGCCAACAACCAGTTATTGAATCGGTCATGAATGGTTACTCTGCAGCAGCAATATTTCCAACGGGCTCGGGCAAATCTCTTTGTTATCAACTCCCCGCCACCATGCTGCCAAACCTCACTTTAGTGATCTCGCCATTACTGGCACTAATGAAAGATCAGCTGAGCTTTTTGCAAAGCAAAGGGATCGCCGCCGCTTCTATTGATAGCAGCCAAAGCAGAGAAGAAGCGCAACGCGTAATGGTTGGAGTCAAAAACGGTGAAATCAAAATTTTGATGATTTCTGTCGAACGCCTCAAAAACGAGCGCTTTCGCGAGTTCATTCGTCAAGTGCCAATCTCTTTGATGGTAGTCGATGAAGCGCACTGTATCTCTGAGTGGGGACATAACTTCCGTCCGGATTACCTCAAGTTGCCGCAATATCAGCGAGAACTGAATATTCCCCAAACCTTGTTGCTGACCGCCACAGCAACGCCCGCCGTTATTGAGGACATGAAAAATAAGTTCGATATTGCGAGTGACCACATTACTGTAACTGGCTTTTACCGTTCGAACCTCGATATTTCAGTCATCCCTTGCGAAGAGTCCGAAAAGCAAACGCAACTCAACACGATTGTCGCCGCAGCCCCTAAACTGCCAACCATCGTTTACGTAACGCAACAGCAAACTGCAGAGCAAGTAGCTAAGTCATTGATCCACATTGGCGTTAACGCTCATGCGTATCATGCGGGAATGAAAAGTGAAGTTCGTGAGCAAATACAACAGCAATTTATGGCGGGCCAAATTGACTGCATTGTGGCCACGATTGCCTTTGGGATGGGTGTCGACAAATCCGATATTCGCCGAGTGATCCACTTTGATCTGCCTAAATCCATTGAAAACTATGCCCAGGAAATAGGTCGAGCAGGACGAGACGGACAACGCTCTGAATGCATTCTGCTTGGCAATACTTCTGGTCTAACTGTATTAGAAAACTTTGTGTTTGGCGACACGCCTGAGCGCTCTTCGATTAGTTATGTATTGGGTCAAATCAAAGAGCACCAACCTCAGTGGGAAGTCGTGCCACTACGTTTGTC
>NZ_JAWOUS010000121.1:0-1122 GCF_033339495.1 Vibrio sp. 2134-1 | reverse complement strand
TGTTTCATGAGCCCCTGTCATTTTGTCTCTCTGAGCAAGCAAGATAGCTTGCTCAAGGATTAATTCTTACTTAAAAGGCTGGTTCAATCGTTCCTTTGAAAGTGCTATCAAGGAAGTCGCGAATTTCTTGGGATTGGTAAATAGAGACGAACTTCTTGTAAGCCTCGTTGTTTCTGTCGGCTTCACGAGTCGCAATAACCATAACAGCGAGAGGTGCGTCTTTGGACTCTAGGAAAATACTTTGCTTCTTAGGGTCTAAGCCTGAAGACATCACGTAATTCATCGTAATAGCTGCGGCATCAACGTCATCCAGCGTTCTTGGCAGCTGCGCCGCATCTACCTCAACGAACTCCAGTTCTTTTTGATTGCTCTTAATATCGGTTAACGCGGCTTTATGGCCAACACCTGGTTTAAGCTCAATCAAGCCCGCATCAGCGAGTAGTAACAGCCCTCGGCCTCCATTAGTTGGGTCGTTTGGAATGGCAATTCTGGCACGGTTTGGTAACTCTTCTAACGAACGGTATTTATTGGAATAAATACCCATGCGCATCAAGATAGATTGGCCAATTGAAACGAGCTGAGAGTTATGACTGCTGTTGAAATTATCCAAAAAAGGTTGGTGTTGGTAGCTGTTAATATCGATGCTACCGTCACTCAGCGCGGCGTTAGGTGTCACGTAATCAGAGAACTCGATGACTTCAACATTTAGCCCTTGTTTTGCCGCTTCTTTCGCTACTGCTTCAACTACTTGTGCATGTGGCCCAACCGTAGCTCCGACTTTGATTACTGAATTATCTTTTTCTCCGCAGGCACTTAAGCTGAGCGCAGCAGCGAGAACCCAAGATAACTTTTTGATGTGACCTAAATTTGTCATCGTAACTCCATTTTATATTTAGACGTCCATACGGCTATCCTATCAGGAATATATAAACGGTCAACGACTAAAACATTGAGGGATCATTTGAAGGTCACAAGGGCTGTAGAGCACGAATTTTATCGAGCAGAGGGTTAAGATAGTTGAAAGGGTTGAAGCAAAAGAGTTTACAAGGGGGATAAGAAGATGAGCTCAGGTGCCAACGGTGTACCCATAGCAACACTTAAAATCATCAGATACAAAAAAGG
>NZ_JAWOUS010000120.1:0-1123 GCF_033339495.1 Vibrio sp. 2134-1 | reverse complement strand
CAAATCCGAAAAGCAGCAAATTCTATCCTCCCGTTCTTACACCCCAGAGCAAGCAAAAATGATTGCGGATGCACAAACTGAACGCAATGCTCTCTCAACTGAAATAGCTCACGCAGCCGGACTTCGAGCACATGAACTGAATACCTTGCAACGTATCGATGTACGCACGCCAGATCCAAGACCGGCACTAGAAGAAAAATTCTCAGGTCGAGACGGAATACGTTACACCGTAGAGGGAAAAGGGGGGCTGGTTCGTGAAGTTCTCATTCCCCACCCCCTTGCTGAAAGATTGGAAGATCGCAGACTTAATCAACCAGTGCAGATTACCGATCGAGGTGTGAACTACACCAGTCATTACGACATTAATGGCGGTAATCGTTGGTCCAGTTCTTTCACCACTGCATCAAATCGAGCATTGAATTGGAGTACCGGAGCGCATGGCCTACGCCATAGCTACGCCCAAGAACGTATGGACGAGCTAAAAAAATCCATGCCCTACGAGAAAGCACTTGAAGTTGTATCCCAAGAAATGGGGCATTTCCGCCCCGACATTACGGAGGTTTATCTACGATGAGATGGTTAATATTAGTGGCTGTCATAGGCGCTATTGTCTGGTCAGCAAACTGGAGTTATCACTACGTAGACAACGCGGTGTTAATCACCGACTTTTGGGAAACAGACAGCGCACCTGACGAATGGGGATTGGTCGATTTTAAAGGCAATAAACCAGTCATTTATGAATACACAGGAACCAAAGGGTTCTGGGATATTTTCAAAGGATTGTGGCCTTTATGGGCACTATTTGTCTTAAGTTTTTTTGTTTTAGCACCACTTTCAAGATACATCTATAACGGTCTAAATGACGCCCAAATTGTCGAAGCGCTAGAAATAAAACAAGCAGCAGAAGAACAAGCAAAAAAAGCAGAATCGGATGCCGAAAACTTCAAGCAAGAGGCAAAGTCTTGGGCAGAAGAAAAGGTAAACCAAGCTTATCAAGAACAATTATCCCGAGTACGAAAAGAACTCGAAAACGAATGGAATGAATACCACCGATTGAAGAATGACATTTTAGAAAGAGAATCAACAATCCAAAGACGAGAGCAACATGCTCAAGAAAAAGAAG
>NZ_JAWOUS010000119.1:576-1123 GCF_033339495.1 Vibrio sp. 2134-1 | reverse complement strand
AAAGGCATCATTAGTGTTCACGAGCATCGAAGCCAGCGACAAATAACCATAACGATGAGGATTGACTGTGATGGTGACTTCGTCCGATGAGCCCGGCAGCAGCAAACCGTTACCAGAGACACCTTGGTAGACGTTGTCGTCACTGTTCATCAGAGCAATCAGCTCGGCATTGCTGCCACCCTCGGCTAAGTGTTCTAACTCAACCGACGCACTTTGACCAATTTCGAATAGCTGAAAATTGCTATTGTGAGTCAGCACCGCCAGCGGAGACATCGGTTGATTCGCCGTTAAGTTCTCGACATTCACCGTATATCGGTATGACTTCGCGACATCATTATCGTCATCATTCGGACAACCAGCGAGCACTCCGACAGAGGCCGCTACCAGTAAGATTTTGTATTTCATACCTCCTCCTTACTTCACAACAATTGTGATGGTTGCAACTGGGTTTAACCAACGATGATGACTGCTATCGAGATCACTCTTGCCACCAGCCGGATCGCTGTCACCCAAATTACCCGGATGAATGTGAACCTTGTCGTTGCTC
>NZ_JAWOUS010000119.1:0-566 GCF_033339495.1 Vibrio sp. 2134-1 | reverse complement strand
TGCTCACCGCCGTTTCTACGCCAGTACCACCGCTGCCAAAGTTAATAACAGGACGATTAGGGATGCTGGACGCTAACTCATCGTTCGCTTCCGTGCCCGCGTCGTAACTGTTCAAGGTCGCTTTGTAAGTGCCCGCTTCGGTTGGAATTTTCCAACTGTCTAAGCCGACAAAACCATCATTGGTTGGCAATAACATCGCGCTAAGTGAGAGGTAACCGTGATCGCCACTATCCAAAGTAAACGTGGTCGCAGCGCCCGGATTGAGAATACCGCCCGCAGGATTTTCTACGACTGCGCCGCCTGCGTTGCCAATCACGGTCGATAATCCAGAAATATCCCCACCTTCAGCCATCGCTTCAAGCTCTGATGTGGCGGATTCTCCGACTTTAAACATATGTAGATCTGAGCCATGCGCCGCGACGATAAGCGGTGTAAAGTAAATGCCTTTGGTTGCGTTGGTAACCGTAATTTCTAGTTCCGCCGCTTGAGCTGATGCCGCGCCAACCGCCAGAGCAACAGACGTCATGACAAGACTAAGTTGGGTACGTTTTTTCATTGTGAATCCA
>NZ_JAWOUS010000118.1:0-1123 GCF_033339495.1 Vibrio sp. 2134-1 | reverse complement strand
ATCTTAAGCGCTGAGCTTTGAACAAGCTCGGCATCTTCACCTTCTACCATTACGCGAATCAAAGGCTCTGTACCTGATTTACGTAGTAAAACGCGACCTTTATCGCCTAGTTCAGCTTCAACTTCTTCTACAGCAGCCAGTACTGCTTGCGCTTCTAGAGGGTTGTTTTCACCAGCGAAACGTACATTTTCTAAAACTTGTGGGTAAAGCGTCATGCCTTGCGACAAGTCGTGCAGAGACATATCACTACCAACAACAGAAGCAAGCACTTGTAGAGCTGCAACAATCGCGTCTCCCGTTGTTACTTTATCTAGCAAGATAACGTGACCAGAGTTTTCGGCACCGATCTTCCAGCCTTTAGCCAGCAATTGCTCCATTACATAGCGGTCACCGACAGCTGCACGAACAAATGGAATGCCTAATTGCTTCAGGCCATTTTCCATACCTAGGTTAGTCATCAACGTACCAACCACGCCACCTTTTAGTTCACCACGACGCAGAGCATCACGTGCGATGATGTAAGCAATTTGGTCACCATCGACTTTATTACCTAAATGGTCAACCATGATGATACGGTCGCCGTCACCATCGAATGCAAGACCAAGATGAGCTTGCTCTTCTACAACGCGTTTTTGTAGCGCGCGAACGTCTGTAGCACCGACTTCTTCATTGATGTTGATACCATTTGGCTCAACACCCATCGCGATTACATCTGCACCAAGTTCTTTGAAGACATTTGGAGCAATATGGTAGGTTGCACCATGAGCGCAATCAACGACGATCCTTAAGTTAGAGAGACTTAGTGTCGATGGGAATGTGCTTTTACAGAACTCGATGTAACGACCTGCAGCATCATTTAAACGAGTCGCTTTGCCCAATTCAGAAGACTCAACACATTCAATGTCTTTGTCCAATTCAGCTTCGATAGCAAGCTCGATATCATCAGGCAATTTTGTGCCCTCAGATGAGAAGAATTTAATACCGTTATCGTAATATGGGTTATGCGATGCAGAAATCACAATGCCCGCTTCTGCGCGGAAAGTTTGCGTTAAGTAAGCAACTGCAGGTGTCGGCATTGGACCTGTGAAGGTTGCCTTCAGACCTGCAGCAGCAAGACCTGCTT
>NZ_JAWOUS010000117.1:0-1124 GCF_033339495.1 Vibrio sp. 2134-1 | reverse complement strand
CGGTGGGTAGTGAAGCACGCGTAGTAATGTTTTGTCACTGTTATTGATCATTTCTGACAACGCGATAGAGAACTTCTCTTGAACGTCCTTAGGTGCGTACGCTTCAACCCAACCTAATAGCTCTTGAGCAAATGCATTGGCACGCTCGTAGTACTCTAAGATTTCAGCTTTAAGCTGCTCTGGGATCTGCCCCCAAGGGTAAACATGAAAGTACTCTTTGATGTCTTTCACTTTGTGCCCTTTCGCCACTTCAGACACAGAAGGTGGGAAGTAGCCATCTTGGGTGTCTACGTTAAAGTGAAAATCATTCTTTTGATCTGAACAGAAAAACTCATGCCAGTTTTTGTAAATTGACTCTACAAGCTCTTGTGGAATCGGGTGGTTTTTCAACACACCGAACCCCGTTTCGCGTAGAGAGGTAACGAACTGTTGAGCAGCATCGTCAGCAAGATAATCGACAGTTTCCAGTTTCATGGCTTTACTTCTTTTTTATTAGACTGAATCATGGATTCTATGGATGGGCATGTTGTAAATCAAACTTTAATGAAATGTGCACGCGCAAACGTTTTAATATTGAGCAGTTCGCTAATAATTCAACATGTTTAGTTAATAATTGACCAATAAAAATAAACAATTGCACACCGTTCAATTAAGTGTAATCATTGTTAACGCATTACAAACAGAGATATAAACGGTTTAACTCGATGCTTGTACGCTCTAAAAAATCAATTGAAGGATCAACTAACCCTATGAAAAGCACTTCTACACTATTGGGATTGACGATTTTTTACGCCATCGTTTTTTTATTTTCAGCATTAGAACCTAGCTCGCGTGCTGTCTGGTTTGCTGAAATCATTCCGGCGATTGGTATTCTCATTGCGATTTGGGCGATTTCGATTCGCTACCAGTTCAGCAACACCGCTTACCTTTTGATGTTTATTTGGTTGTGCCTACACACCATTGGCGCGAAATACACCTTCGCTGAAGTGCCGTTTGATTGGTTCAATAACCTAATTGGATCAGAGAGAAACAATTTTGATCGCGTAGCCCACTTTGCGATTGGTTTATATGCCTACCCGATCGCTGAGTATTTGATTCACAACAAAAAATTCAACCCAACTTTT
>NZ_JAWOUS010000116.1:0-1126 GCF_033339495.1 Vibrio sp. 2134-1 | reverse complement strand
CCGCGTTCTTCGGCCCCGTCAAGTACGCGCTTCTTCCTCAGGAATTAAACGCTAAGGAACTGGTACCGGGCAATGCCTTGGTTGAAGCCGGGACATTTATCGCCATTCTTATCGGCACGCTCGGTGCAGGCATTATTGCTTCTGCTGACAACGCGAAGTATCTGGCCGCTTTCTGCGTGGTTCTATTTGCCCTGCTCGGTTACTTATCCAGTCGCTCGATTCCCTTTGCTGCGGCAAGTGCCCCTGAACTTAAATTCCGTTGGCGACCTTATCAGCAAACTAAGCATACGCTGGCGATCGCGAAATCCGATCGCATCGTATTTCAATGCATAATGGCCATCAGTTGGTTTTGGTTTCTCGGTGCTGCATATCTTACTCAGTTCCCAAACTTCACTAAGGTCTATCTGAACGGTACAGAAAGCGCCGTATCCTTCTTACTTGCACTCTTCTCAGTAGGGATTGCTCTAGGCTCACTGGCTTGCAACTGGATCTCAAATCATCGAATCGAAGTGGGCATCGTGCCAATCGGTGCCTTAGGCATCACCATCTTCGGTTACTTAATGGCGACATCAGTACCAACTGAGCTACCTGAGTTCGCAAACTTCATTGAATTTGTTCGTTTCGAGCCTTTCTGGCCTCTGTTTTTCTATCTGCTCATGATAGGAGCATCGGGCGGATTATTTATCGTCCCACTGTATGCCTTAATGCAGCACCGAGCGAAGGAGACTGAACGAGCGCAAGTGATAGCAGGTCTGAATATCTTTAACTCGCTATTTATGGTGGGCAGCGCGGTCCTTGGCATTATATGCCTAAGCGTAGTAGAGATGAGTATTCCACAACTGTTTGCGCTTCTTGCAGTGCTTAATTTCTTAGTCGCGGCATATATCTTTCTACAAATCCCGATTTTTGTGGTTCGCTTTGCAATGTGGATGCTCACGCACACCATCTATCGTGTTAAACACAAAATTCTGCACAACTTACCTGCGCATGGTGGTGCATTGATTGTGTGTAATCATGTGAGCTATATGGATGCCCTATTACTGAGTGCCGTATGCCCTCGTTTGATTCGCTTTGTGATGGAAGAAGATTACGCCAACCTGCCGCCGCTAAGACGCTTTTTACGCCG
>NZ_JAWOUS010000115.1:0-1129 GCF_033339495.1 Vibrio sp. 2134-1 | reverse complement strand
TGTCTAAAGAAAAATTTGAACGTACGAAACCGCACGTTAACGTTGGTACTATCGGCCACGTTGACCACGGTAAAACAACTCTAACTGCAGCTATCTGTACTACTCTTGCTAAAGTTTACGGCGGTGTAGCTAAAGACTTCGCATCTATCGATAACGCTCCAGAAGAGCGTGAGCGCGGTATCACAATCGCAACTTCTCACGTTGAGTACGACACTCCATCACGCCACTACGCACACGTTGACTGTCCAGGACACGCTGACTATGTTAAAAACATGATCACTGGTGCTGCACAGATGGACGGTGGTATCCTAGTTGTTGCTGCGACAGATGGCCCAATGCCACAAACTCGTGAGCACATCCTACTAGGCCGTCAGGTTGGTATCCCATACATCATCGTATTCATGAACAAATGTGACATGGTTGACGATGAAGAGCTACTAGAACTAGTAGAAATGGAAGTTCGTGAACTTCTATCTGAATACGATTTCCCAGGTGATGACCTACCAGTTATCCAAGGTTCTGCACTAGGCGCACTAAACGGCGAAGAGCAGTGGGAAGCGAAAATCGTTGAACTAGCAGAAGCTCTAGATACTTACATCCCTGAGCCAGAGCGTGCGGTAGATCAGCCATTCCTAATGCCTATCGAAGACGTATTCTCAATCCAAGGTCGTGGTACAGTAGTAACTGGCCGTATCGAGCGTGGTATCCTAACTGTAGGTGACGAAGTTGCTATCGTAGGTATCAAAGACACTACTACAACTACATGTACTGGTGTTGAGATGTTCCGTAAGCTTCTAGACGAGGGCCGTGCAGGTGAGAACGTTGGTGCACTTCTACGTGGTACTAAGCGTGACGAAGTTGAACGTGGTCAAGTACTAGCTAAGCCTGGTTCAATCACTCCACACACTAAGTTCGAATCAGAAGTATACGTACTGTCTAAAGATGAAGGTGGTCGTCACACTCCATTCTTCAAAGGCTACCGTCCACAATTCTACTTCCGTACAACTGACGTAACTGGTGACATCCAGCTACCAGACGGCGTAGAAATGGTAATGCCAGGCGACAACGTACAGATGACTGTAGAGCTAATCGCACCAATCGCAATGGACGAAGGTCTACGTTTCGCGAT
>NZ_JAWOUS010000114.1:0-1132 GCF_033339495.1 Vibrio sp. 2134-1 | reverse complement strand
TTTTCGACTGCCAGTTGCAGATCAAGTTCAATTGCCATTTTTATTCCTTAGTTGCAGCGACTTGAGCGCTAAGTTCTGCTTTCGCTGCTTCTAACAGTTTAGCATCACGCTCTTCACGGCGACGTTTCTCGAACTCTTTACGTTCTTTTTGATCTTGTGCTTCCCACTTCTCGTAGGCGTTGACGATGCGAGCAACCACAGGGTGGCGAACAACGTCATCTGCTTGGAAGAAGTTAAAGCTGATGTCGTCGACTTCACTGAGCACTTCAATCGCATGACGAAGACCTGACTTCGCACCACGAGGTAAGTCGATCTGAGTGACGTCACCAGTAATAACCGCACGAGAATTGAAACCAATACGAGTCAGGAACATTTTCATCTGTTCAACGGTGGTGTTCTGACTTTCATCTAAGATGATGAAAGCATCGTTCAGCGTACGACCGCGCATGTATGCCAGAGGAGCGACCTCTATAACGTTGCGTTCAATCAGCTTTTCAACTCGCTCGAAGCCTAGCATCTCGAATAATGCGTCGTACAGTGGACGAAGGTATGGGTCAACCTTTTGGCTTAAATCACCAGGTAAGAAACCCAGTTTTTCACCCGCTTCTACCGCCGGACGTGTCAAAAGAATGCGACGAATTTCTTGGCGTTCTAGTGCATCAACTGCTGCTGCAACGGCAAGGTAAGTCTTACCTGTACCTGCAGGACCAATACCAAAAGAGATGTCGTGCGTAACCATATTGACCAAGTACTGAGCTTGGTTTGGTGTGCGCGGTTTAATGACGCCTTTTTTGGTTTTTACGAACACTTCTTTACCGTGCGCAATACTTGATTCGGTATTTTGTTCTAATACGCCAGATTCTTTGATCGCCAGATGAATTTGTTCTGGTTCGATATCTGGGATCTCGCCACGCACAGGCGCAGTATCTACATAAAGCGTTTTTAAAATGTCCAGCGCAGCCGCTGAGGTGTGAGGCTTACCAACAATGGTAAAATGGTCACTACGATGGTTGATTTCAACGCCTAGACGGCGTTCTAAATGCTTGATGTTGTCGTCGAATGGACCGCACAGGCTAGCTAGTCGGCGGTTGTCTGAAGGTTCTAGGTTAATTTCTAGAGTTACGATTTTATT
>NZ_JAWOUS010000113.1:0-1132 GCF_033339495.1 Vibrio sp. 2134-1 | reverse complement strand
AACTTCATGCAACAGTGGTTTCCACAAGTGGCGCGCTTTACGGTCTACTAGCGTAATTTGCGCACGGTTCTTACGACCAAGAGTACGGCCAAGCTTAGTCGCCAACTCAAGGCCACCAGCACCGCCGCCTACAACGATAATGCGTGTCACAATGATTTTCCTCTACAAAAATGAATATATGGGGTTCAGCCCGATGTCTCACTTACAGCAAATCTGCAGTAAAACATCCAACCGATGAATTCTTGGTTCTTAGAGGTGTCTCAGCTTGTTTGGATTAAAACGGATGCCTATGTTTTTCGTTGTTATTACTGTTTGTTCATTGGGCATCATTTACATCGCCTGAAACATACGATTCCAGACAAAAGTGGGCAAGTTTCTCACTCACTCTCAATTTTTTTTGATATTTATCAAATTATTTTAGTCCGGTTCATTATATAGAGCCATCCTTTGAAGGCAACCAAAATCCTTACTCTGGATGCGGATTGACTACTTTTCGACTACTCTACAACAAGGTATTCGTGCCACATAGTTCATCAGTAAGAAAACCATAGAAAGAACACAATATTCTTGCCTTTAAACGGCTGAAAATGTGAGCTGGAATAATCCAGCAAAAAGCGAAATGGGACAGATAGAAAAACAGCACTGCAAGCAGTGCTGTTTAAATCGTAAACAATGAGTTTTGCATACTAGGTATTTTTGAACTCTTTCATCGCTTGAAGATGCTGAGAGATTTTCTTGAACTTATGTGACTGCGATTCATCCCAGATGATGTCGTAGTGCTTTTCTAACTCAGAAGCCGTTTTTGTATTGTCATGAATTTCATCTTCTTTCGACAAAATCACTAAACAGCGCCCTTGGTTTTTAGCTCTGAACTGATCTACACACTTCGTTGCAATATCTTCGTATTCTTCTGGGCGATCGATGCGACCAGCCATGGTGTTTTCTGGATGTAAGTTCGGATTGAACATCACTTGCTTAATACCACACAAGAAACCAATACGCTCAGACCAATACCCACCAAGGCCAACCCCACAGATAAGTGGATTAGGATCATCAGACTGATCGATAACCTTCGACACTTCTTTTAGCAGGTGCTGCATGTCATGTTTAGGATGAAGCGTGCTGTAATTAA
>NZ_JAWOUS010000112.1:0-1135 GCF_033339495.1 Vibrio sp. 2134-1 | reverse complement strand
GCAATCTGCACCGCGGTATGACCATCTGTTGCGCTAATGGTAAGTGCTGCACCAGATTCACCAGCTTTTGTCGGTGTGCCTTTAATGGTGACAATCGCATTGCCATCTTCAATTGCTGATAGGCCTTCAATGCCTACGTAGTCCGCTGAGTAGTCGGTGATCTGACCGTCTTTATCTTGGAACAAACCAGAAATATCGAGCGTTTGTTCAAACAGTTCGCCCTGTTGTAGGTACCAGCTATCAACAATGGATTGCAGGCGAGCTTGCTCTGCTTCAACAACCATTGGTGGTAAGTTTGCAGATTCGATTTCGATTTCGAATACTGTGCTCACAGTTGATAGCACATCCCCGTTAGAGTTTTTGTCCTGCGCCGTTAGAACAATCTCAAAATCACCGGATTTTTCTACGATAGCGGTTGGGTGTAGAACAATTAGGTTACCAACTTGCTCAACTTCAATGCCTGTGCCCGCTAAATTGTGCGTCAGTTTTGTGCTCACAAGGCTTTGGTCTTTGTCTTTGAAAAGACCTTCGATGTTTAGCTCAACGCCATCAAATGCGGCACCTTTTACGATTTTTGGTAGCTTATCCAATTTATCTTCAGCTGCGTCTTCTACGGTTTCGTTGACGGTTAGCTTGTTGTTGACTACCGTTTCAGGCGCTAAGTTGTCGCTATTCGGCGTGCTATCAGTGATGACTGGACGTAGGCTTGGGTCATTGATGTTTTCGCCAGACGCGACAAGACGATCCACTTCTTGGTTTGCCGCTTGAGCAAACTCCGTGGCTTTTTTCTCGTAGTTCGTTGGGTTTTGTGCTTTCGAGTCGGTCAGAATCTGAGCGGTTTTATGTAGTTCGGCGTTTTTTGTCGCACCTTCAACAAAGTCACTGTACAGATCAATCGGAGCTTCCTCTGAGCCTCCCAATGCTTTGTTTACGTTTGCTTTCGCGTCTTCTTCAGTAATTGAAGGGTCTTTTGCCATTTCAATCGCCACAAGGTCCGTGATAGGTGAGATCACGTTAGACGATGATGGTGCGCGGAATACGATTTCGTGCGCCATAGCTTGGCCTGGATGATCCATATCAACCGTGTATTTGCCAGCGTACTCTTTCGCATCCAAGGCGATGAGCTGTTTCTGCT
>NZ_JAWOUS010000111.1:0-1142 GCF_033339495.1 Vibrio sp. 2134-1 | reverse complement strand
ATTCGTGAAATCGAAGCGGCATTCGACATTTCTATTACTGGCAAACTGATGGATGCCATTGAACGTCGTGTGAAAGGCGAATAACTGAATTTATAGTACAGTTATAGTAGAGAACCAGACATTATCTTAAGCAAACTCATGCACATAGTCGCGAGTTTGCTTAAGTGCATTTACGAGTCTTAAAGGTCGGTATGAGAATGAACCTCACAAACCATTTTTTAGTAGCCATGCCTGGAATGAAAGATCCGTATTTCCAGAATAGCGTTATCTACGTTTGTGAACATAACGAAGAAGGCGCTATGGGCCTGATGATCAACGCGCCTGTTGATATCACCGTTGGCAACATGCTCAAGCAAGTTGACGTGCAGCCTGTTCACCCGCGCCTGTTTGAAGCCAGCTTAGATAGACCCGTCTACAATGGCGGTCCAATCTCAGAAGACCGTGGTTTTATTCTACATAAACCGAAAGATTACTATGAATCCAGCATTCAAATGACCGACGACCTTGCTGTCACCACTTCGCGAGATATTCTTTCCGTATTGGGGACAGAGGCTGAGCCAAGTGACTATTTGGTTGCTCTTGGTTATTCCGGTTGGAGTGCTGGTCAGTTAGAAAATGAACTGGTTGAAAACTCTTGGCTAACCATCGAAGCCACACCAGAAATCATCTTCGATACGCCCATTACAGAGCGCTGGAAAAAAGCGGTAGAAAAGCTAGGTATCGACCCAAGCCAATTGTCGGCAGACGCAGGTCATGCGTAACGCAACTGCCTTCCTTAACTTCCACTTCATTAAGATTTGAGACACTGTATGTCACGTACAATAATGGCCTTCGACTTCGGTACTAAAAGTATTGGTAGCGCGATTGGTCAAGAAATCACTGGCACTGCTTCACCACTGAAAGCGTTTAAAGCCAATGATGGCATTCCAAATTGGGATGACATCGAAAAACAAATTAAAGAATGGCAGCCAGACTTATTGGTCGTAGGCCTGCCAACGGATTTACATGGTAAAGATTTAGAAACCATCACCCCGCGTGCGAAAAAATTTGCGAAGCGTCTGCAAGGTCGTTATGGCTTGCCTGTTGAATTGCATGATGAGCGCTTATCAACTTCAGAAGCGCGCGCAGAATTGTTCAGTATG
>NZ_JAWOUS010000110.1:0-1148 GCF_033339495.1 Vibrio sp. 2134-1 | reverse complement strand
ATGGCACCATGGTGTGCTCGTCTACGCTGAAGTATTTCGATACCTCACTGTGACGGCTTAAGCTAAATGATGGGATGTTGTTTTCCGCAGCATCCACCACGCCTTGTTGTAATGCTGTGTATAGCTCACCGTATGCCAATGGTGTCGGGTTACCACCTAACGCTTTTACCATCGCAATAGCAGATGGGCTCGGCTGTACACGTACTTTCAGACCTTTTAGATCTTCCGGCGTATTGATTGGTTTGTTGGTGTAAAAGCTACGTGCGCCCGCATCGTAGTAAGTCACACCAATAAAGCCGCTGTCCGCTGAAGAATTCAGGATTTCACGACCCACTTCCCCGTCTGTCACTTTGTAGTAGTGGTCTTTATCGCGGAACAAGTAAGGCATGTTGAATGCTGCGTAAGCAGGGGAGAAAGCTTCCAATTCTGCCGCGTTGCTCTTCACCATATCCAGAGCACCGTTTTGCATCAGCTCCATCGATTCACGCTGAGTGCCTAACTGCGCATCAGGGTAGATACGGATACGAACTTCCCCGTCTGTCATTTCACGAACTTCTTTTGCCATAAAGTCCATTGCTTTATGTACTGCATGGTCACGAGGGTGGTTGTGACTTAGCTTCAAAGTGGTCGCAGCATAAGCAGAAGCAGTGGCGCCGAAGGTCATTGCAGCACCTACTACAGCGCTTAAAAGAGTCTTACGCGTCATCATTGTTCTATTCTCCTTGGATTGGTTATCCAATATGTAGGGTAGTTTTAATTTTTCACGGTATTTCTTGTTTCGAGGTCATTATTGGCGATCGAAAAACCTATCGTCAAAACAAAAAAGCAAATTGATTGACCAAAATCACACTAATTACTCTTAAATTGGTCAACCAATTCATTTGTGAAGCTGCTCACGTGACAACCAAATCGCCTAACTTATAATCCACTCAGAACAACATGCCTATTTTGAGACCCTACACAAATACGCTCGCCCACATTGGTAAACCAATTGTTATGCAGTCCGCGTGTTTACTTTAAGGAAATGAAAATGAATAAACTGGTCACGTATATCAACAGGGGGTTGGCAGCATTTACTGTCTCTCTTTCGACCTTTCTTGTCTTCTGCGTGGTTTGGCAGGTGCTTTCACGCTACGTACTCGGTAAAC
>NZ_JAWOUS010000109.1:0-1150 GCF_033339495.1 Vibrio sp. 2134-1 | reverse complement strand
ACAAATTAGTTAGAATGATAATTGCCCAGTGTTGTACATACAACAAAATTTACGTTTCAATACGCTTGTCGAATGCGTTTGTTGTAAAGGTGCAATAGAACTCTCAGATTTGAAGATATTGTGTTGGAAATCACACTTTTCTGTGTACAAGTGGACGGGTCAAAAAGTGAGTAATTTGATGATAAAAACGGCGAGTGTTTGTACAGAATTTGGGGTTCAAGTCCAGATTTAATTGATTAAATCCAATTGGCGAAAAGCTACGTTAAACATCAGCTAAAAAAAAGTATCCACCGGCATAGCCGGTGGTTTTTCATATGCGCCTATAAGGCTCTCTTACTGGCAGCGCCCTAGCAGGCGCATAGTGATCTGACATTTGCATATGACTATTTCCAGCGGCCCGTAAACGGGCTACCTGAATACGGGATCGACAATTGCTCTCCCATTTTATCCTGCTCTAGTTGATGCTTTATGTAACTTTGTATCTTGCCGGTATTTTTTCCTACCGTATCGACATAGTACCCTCGACACCAAAATTCTCGATTCCTGTACTTAAACTTCAAATCTCCAAATCGCTCATAGAGCATCAGGCTACTTTTTCCTTTCAAATATCCCATAAAGGATGAAACACTTATCTTAGGTGGTATCTCTAAAAGCATATGAATATGATCTGCGCAGCATTCTGCTTCAATAATATTCACGTTTTTCCATTCACATAATTTTCTAAGTATCTCGCCTACTGCCCTTCGTTTCTCACCATAGAACACCTGTCTTCGGTACTTAGGTGCAAAAACCACATGATATTTACAGTTCCATCGCGTATGCGCTAAGCTCTTTTCGTCCCCCATTAGGACCCCCTTTCAATTCTTAATTAACTCTTGCAGTTGCCAGACCACAAGACGTTTTTATCAAATTGAAAGGGGTTATATAACTGACTTATAGCTGTAAGCTTTACGGAACCCCCAGCCTAGCTGGGGGTTTTCTCTATACAAAAAGGGCGATAACTCAAAGAGTTACCGCCCTTTCCAAACGTTTGGTGGGCTGGCGTAAGTTGATCTTGTTATTTAATGGTATGAATTTAATGGATTTGTTTGGATTTGATTTTTCGATTGGTTACCAAGATGGTTACTAAAAATCGTGATATCAATATCAA
>NZ_JAWOUS010000108.1:0-1154 GCF_033339495.1 Vibrio sp. 2134-1 | reverse complement strand
TCATATTCCGTCAAACTGATTTGGCTAAGGGCGCAATTTTTCACATCGGTTACACGGTATTCGTAAACAATGTCTTTAAAGCTCAAATAGATGCTTTTGCTTTGTGAAGCTTTGACCCGTTTGTATTCGCTGGAGGTGTATTGATACTGCTTGCCGATGTAGTGAGCGAAAGCAAGCCGCTTGAGCAAACTGGGCGTTACTTTACCGCTTTCCCGCTGGCTTAGTGTGGGTTGATTTAAGCTTTCAAAAGCGCTGTAACTTCGGGCTAGCTCATCCGCTAATTGGCCTTGAGTTAACCCCCTTTCCTTTCGAATAGCAGCCACTGCATGCGAAAATTCTAACTTACTAACCATATATCTACGTCCTGAAATTATTATATTTTTGAGTGCTTCTCAGCGGCTCGGACCGAGCCAAAACTTTATGTTCTTGATCTTTTAGTGAGGTACATCATTTGGTCAGCATGTTGAATTAAGGAATCGCTACAGCTTCCTTCATGAGGAAAGCGAGCCATACCAACACTTAAACCGATGTGAACGTTTTGAAAATGGATAAAAATGGGTGCACTGCATGCGTGATGCAGCAAAGACTGAAACTGTTCTAACTCCTTGGTGTCTTCGATGTTTGGCAGGCACAGAATAAACTCATCGCCTCCGATGCGTGTCGCGAACTGGCCGTCGTCTAACAGATGCAAAATACGTTGGGCGGTGATCTGCAACACCTTATCTCCGGCGTCGTGACCAAATTCATCATTCACGGCTTTAAAGCCATCAAGATCGATGTACAACAGAGTAAACGGTTGGGCACGTTGAATCTGTTGTTCGATCAGTTGATTGCCTTTAAAGCGGGAATAGCACCCAGTGAGCTCGTCGATTTCGAGCAATCGTTCAAGCTTTTCCACCTGTTCATATTGTGTTTGCCAAATGCCATGCCAATAACACTCGATAGAGCGTAGCCCTTTGTAAATAAACAGGTTGAACAAAAATAAAAACGTACTTTGAATGAAAAATTCTTTTAAAGCGTGGAGTTTAAAAGGGTCATTCCCTGCCGTTATCAAATCAATGTAAAAGCAAAAAGTCATTGATAAGGCGTAGGTAAAGAACGACCAAAAAACACCGAACTCAACCATGGTCAAAAGTAGGTTGATTGTCACCAAC
>NZ_JAWOUS010000107.1:0-1161 GCF_033339495.1 Vibrio sp. 2134-1 | reverse complement strand
TTGACCTGACTGCCATTGAGCTCTGGTCTGACGTTACCGATTTTTGATTGCTGCGCCGCGCCACCACTGTGATCAGATGCGGGCATCCCCACGCTGTCGAACAGCTTACGTTCCGCTTCAGGAACCAGATCGATCCAGTCGAGCGTTAATGGCTCATCACTCGCCATGACCGGCGTCGCAAATGCAATCGCGAGTAAGCAACTGGCTAAAACTTTTTTCCACATCGTTAGATCCTTATGGTCATTCCGTCACTGAGTGACTGTCTGTAGGCGCGGAATGCTGGAATAAAACCAATCACAATACCGGCGCATTGTACAAAGCTAAGCAGCATCCATTCGTACGCAGAAAGCGTGCTTAACGTGAGATTTATACCGTAGTGTTGTTGAATTAGGGGCTGAAGTAGGGCGAGTATCGCATACAGCCCCAAAACGCCGGTGACGATACCTGCTGCTGTGAGTAAACTCGCTTCACTAATGAGCAGAGAACAAACGTGGCGAGGGCGCGCTCCCATAGCGCGTAAAATGGCCATTTCTCGACGTCGTTCTTGTAAGCTGGTCAGTAGGCTGCTTAACATGCCGAGTAAACCCGCGATAACCACAAAACCAGAAACCGCCATCAAGGCCTGTTCTGCGACAGACATCATGCCCCACAATTCGTGTAGCGCGACACCGGGCATAATGGCACTGAGAGGCTCTTTCGGGTAGTTGTTGATCTGCCTTTGCAACGCAAAAGTTTGAATGCGCGATTTCAAGCCCACAAGCATGGCAGTGATCTGTTTTGGTTGAAAGTCCCTTTCTTGTAATACCTTGGCATCCGGTGTTGGGCCCAAGCGTGCACCACTTTCCCAACCGACATGAATGGCTTCGATCGCCTCTAATGAGACGTGAACAGTCTTATCTACTGGTGTGCCAGTTGGAGCTAAAATACCAACAACTTTGAATGGCAGTTTATCGTGACGGCTGAAGCCAACATCGCTGATACCATGGGCAATGATGATTTCACTGCCTATCTGGTAACCCAATTGTTTGGCGACGTCCGATCCGAGTACGGTTTCAAATAATCCATTGAACTCTTTCCCTTTCGAGAAAGTAAGTGGTTGCTTACTTCCGTACTTATAATGCTCAAAGTAACTATGATTGGTTCCCATCACTCGAAAGCCTT
>NZ_JAWOUS010000106.1:0-1162 GCF_033339495.1 Vibrio sp. 2134-1 | reverse complement strand
TACGAGTTGAATGTATCAGAAGCCACCATCAAAGCACACATGACGGCGATTTTCCGCAAGCTCGGCGTGAAGAACCGCACGCAAGCCGTCATCATGTTAACGGAAATGAATGATTAGGACTTAGTCCTCCTCTTCCCCTTCCTCTTCTTCATTGGGTAAACGTAAACCAACCTTAGTCACTTGGTGATCCACCACGTCCGCGATTACCCATTGCAATCCTTGCCATTCAAACTGGTCGCCCAAAACAGGCGTGCTACCCAGCTGTTCTTCAACAATATTGCTCAAGGTTTTATCTTGCAGTTCATCGCCCAAATTCAAACCGTACATCATCGCCACGTCGGCCAGCTTCACTTCAATATCTAAGAAGAAATCACCAAAGAAACGAGTCAGAGAGGCTTTCTCCGGCGCTTCACTGAACAACAAGCTCAATGCAGCTAAGTCTTTCTCTTGAGCCAATACACATAGGGTATCGTCTTCTTCCAACCTGGTACTGCCCGATGGGTGAAGCAGTTCTTGATTACGGAAAACAGCCGCAATGCGCGTGCCTTCAGGCATCGACAAACTACGCAGCGGTTCGCCAATGCACCATTTATCCGCTTTCAATCGGTAAATAAACAGTTCCCACTCACTGGTTGGGTAAATCTCCACACCAGTGCGAGAGATTGGCTCAGGCTTTGGTGGCAACTCAACCTTGGCAAGCGACATCGCTTTGGTCAGCGTACCGCCCTGAACGATCAGCGATACCATAACCACGAAGAAGGCCAAGTTGAAGTACAGCTGCGCGTCTGGCAAACCAGCCATCATAGGGAATACCGCAAGAATGATTGGCACCGCGCCACGCAAACCAACCCAAGAGACAAACCACTTCTCACGTGGCGTGAAGCTCTTAAATGGCAGCAGTCCAATCCACACGGAAATAGGACGGGCAAACAAAATCATACCAAACGCAAGCGCCAAGCCTGGCACCGCAATACTCAGCAAGTTCGACGGCGTAACCAACAAACCAAGCACGAGGAACATGCCAATTTGCGCTAGCCACGTCATACCATCTAGCACATGCAGAATCGAATGACGGCTGCGCGTTGGACGGTTACCCAGCAATAAACCCACGAGGTAAATCGACAAAATACCGCTGCCGCCTAACGAGTTCGACAACGCGAAA
>NZ_JAWOUS010000105.1:0-1189 GCF_033339495.1 Vibrio sp. 2134-1 | reverse complement strand
GCCGTCTATAATATCAGCCAATTGGCTTTGTCAAAAGCTTTCAATCGCCGTAACTGTTATTAAGTTGCTATTCACGCTGAACTTAACGTTCAGATCGAACAAATTTACCGCATATTCCTTGGTATCCGGTTTGTTCTTCTTGTATGCAGGACGTGGATCCTGCGCCAGAACTTGTTCGATCACCGATTGTACATATTGAGTATCGGATCGCTTTGCTAGCATCGCCAATGCTTGAGACGAAAAGGTGACGTTCGATTTTTCAGGCTCTTCACCAGCGTAGCCGCCAATCGCTTCAGGAATGGCATCTGAGTAAGGAATATAAGGTTTGATGTCGACAATCGGTGTGCCATCGACCAAATCAACACTGCCAAGATCAACATATATTTGATCACCTTTCTTCGTGATGCCTTTCACTTCGACTGCCGACATTCCAATGCCATTTGGTCGAAAGGTAGAGCGCGAAGCAAACACGCCAATACGCTCATTTCCACCCAAACGAGGAGGCCGTACGGTTGGTTTCCATCCTGCCTCCAAATTTTGGTCAAACAGAAACAATAACCAGACGTGAGAGAACTGTTCTAATCCGCGCACCGCTTCTGGGCTATTTGCCTCGCCTAACAGCTTTACTCGCGCTTTAGCGGCTGGAACTAGGCGCGGTTGGCGAGGGACGGCAAACTTCTCTTTGTAAGGGGTTTCAATGATGCCAATCGGCTCAATCGAATACATAGCAAATTTCTTCAAGATTCATTTAAGTGAAAAAGTATCACAAATTTCTCTTGCATTTCTTATTGGGAATGATTATTAATTAAAATGTTATAACATAACAATTTAATTTGAAGGAAATTGAAATGAAACCAGGAATCCATCCTGACTATCGTCCAGTGGTGTTTCATGACACAAGTGTGGATGAATACTTTGTTGTCGGCTCAACATTGAAAACCGATCGCACCATTGAGTGGAAAGACGGAAAAACATACCCGTACTTCACATTGGATGTGTCGTCGTCTTCTCATCCGTTTTACACAGGCAAGCAACGAGTGGTTCAAGCGGAAGGGCGTATTGCTAACTTCAACCGTCGTTTTGGTCAATTTACTAGTGAGAAGGAATAAGTCATGAAAGTTGTGAAATCACTTAAAAGCGCGAAGAGCCGTCATCCTGACTGTCAGATAGTGAAAAGAAGAGGGCGCTT
>NZ_JAWOUS010000104.1:0-1192 GCF_033339495.1 Vibrio sp. 2134-1 | reverse complement strand
TGCCCCAACGCTGAGTGTCTTCTTCTGCGATTGTAAAATACCTCGATGTATTCGAAGATGCCCATTCGGGCTTCTTCGACAGTTTGATAGTCTTCTGCGTATATCAGTTCGACTTTCAGTCGACTGTAGAACGACTCCATCACCGCATTATCCCAGCAGTTACCCTGCCGACTCATGCTCGGTACACCTCCATGCTTGCGCATGAAGTCTTGATATTTGTAGGCTCTGTATTGTACACCACGGTCTGAGTGGATAATGACGCCCTTAGGCGGCTTACGTGACTCAAACGCCATTTTTAGAGCGTTAGTGATTAGCTCGACGGTCATCGTTGTCCCAAGCGACCAACCCACAATGCGTCTTGAATGCAAGTCCATCACTGTCGCTAAGAAGAGCCAACGGCTCTTCACCCAGATATACGTAATGTCCGTAACCCACTTCTGATTTGGTGTCTCGGACTCAAAGTCTCTACGCAGTAAATTGTCGGCAACATTCGTCATCGCAGCTACATCCTTGCTGTATTTAAACCCTTTGCCATTACGTGCCCTGATACCTTTTTCCTTCATGATATCAGCGACATAATTCACGCAGCAGGCATGGCCTGCTTCGTTTAGCTCTTCTGCTATTCGCACTGAGCCGTAACGTGCCCGATATTGGGCAAAGGTACACATGACGAGCTGTTCAAAGCGCTTTCGCCGCTTTGAACGCTCACTCGGCGTATGATGACACCACTTATAGTAACCGCCTCGACTCACCTCTAACGTACGGCACATTAAGCTAATGGAGTACTCACCGACATAGCTTTCAATGAACTCGTACTTCACTCTTGCTGCTTCGCGAAGTACGCCGAGACCTTTTTTAGGAATTCCATTTCATCTTTGAGTCTCTTGTTCTCGCGCCTTAGCGCTCGAAGCTCTTCGGACTCTTTCTTCGAATAGTCGACACCATCTAAGGTGTTAAACTGTTTATCAGATAGGCGTGTGAACTGGCGCTTCCAGTTCCGGATCTGCTGAGCACTGATACCCAGTTCCTTGGCAACGGAGACGGCTGTTCGGCCAGGAAGACTGGCCAAGCGAACTGCTTCTTTACGGAACTCTTCGGTGTACGCTGGATTACGATGTTTAGCCATAAATCACCTCTCAATTAGACCCTAGAGCTAACTTAGTAAAGTGTCTACTAAACGTGGGGTACTCGG
>NZ_JAWOUS010000103.1:0-1199 GCF_033339495.1 Vibrio sp. 2134-1 | reverse complement strand
CTGGGAGCAAGGCATATTGTATCGCTACCAAAAGAACGTTAGTCGCAACCGAGATGGTTCTGATCATATTGAAACGCATACGATTTCTGAATTTGTCAAAGTGAGCGAGGAGGTATAACCATGGCAACGACTTCAGCCCTAACCCACATTATTCAGCAGTGGCAGTCTGGTAATAAACAAGCCGAAAGCGAGCTGTACCAATTCGCCTATTTGCAACTGCGTAAAATCGCCCAACAAGAACGTGAGCGCAACGCCGAAAAATACGGCACCGACAACATGGTATTGGCAGACAGCGTCAACAGCACCACCGCATTGATTCATGATGCTTACCTAAAGATGTCAAACTGCGACATGAGTGAAATCGCCACCAAGCGTGATTTTTTCTTAATGGCCGCTAAAGTCATGCGCCAAATATTGATCGACAACGCTCGCTCACACCAAGCGCAAAAACGCCAACACATCACATTGATGAAGGACGAAGAAGACCGCTTTGAGCAGTTGATCATCATGGACAAAGCCTTAGATAGCTTTAGCACACGCTACCCACGTCAATCGAGCGCCTTAAAACTCAAATACTTGATGGGCATGAAGAACCAGGAGATCAGCGAACTGCTAGAGTGCAGCGCAAGTCTGATCGAAAAAGACCTCAAGTTCTCACGCAGCTGGCTGCAATCAAGAATGGCACACGCATAAATCATGACCAAGAAACTGTGGATTATCGGCGCGATCGGCGCCGGTTTATTGGGTGTTTACTTGTTAAGTGACGAGAGCAGCATGGCGTCTGCGGCCAGCTCTTTAAACAGCGCTCCTGTCGATAAAAGAAAAAGCCAACATCACTATGGTGAACGTACGTCGTTAATTGAGGTGAAGCAGGCGCTCACAACATCGGCGTTGGATGGCTCGAGCTCTCTCGATTTAGATGCTGTGCTTAATGCCACCCCATTCGATCAACAAAACGTCGCCGAGAACCCTTTCGATACGTTTGATGGTTACTACCCTTACGATCTGACAGCCGTGACACCACAACCCAAGGTTGATGCGGCGAACAACAGCAAACCCATCATCAATCTATCGGTCGAACAGCAACTGCAAACCATCATTTATGGTTGGGAGCTAACGCAGAACAAGCCGATCAGCAATTCGTTAAGTCTGAACCAATTGTTTGAAGACCCCGATGGTGACCTGCTCACAACTCGGAT
>NZ_JAWOUS010000102.1:0-1215 GCF_033339495.1 Vibrio sp. 2134-1 | reverse complement strand
TGGTAAAACAGGTGATGGTTGTGGTCTTCTATTACAAAAGCCCGATTCCTATTTACGCCTTATCGCCGAAGAGAATGGTTTCAACCTAGGCAAACAATATGCCGTAGGGATGCTTTTCTTCAGCCAAGATCCGGTTAAAGCTCAATTATCTAAAGACATCGTCAATAAAGAACTCGCTCAAGAGACCTTAACGGTTGCGGGTTGGCGCGAAGTTCCAACAAATTCTGCAGTACTCGGCCCGATTGCGGCCAACTCACTGCCCAATATTCAGCAAGTCTTTATCTCAGCTCCAGCGGGCTGGCGTGAACGCGACATTGAACGTCGTCTCTATATTGCCCGTCGCCGTATTGAAAAACAGATCACCGAGGATCCTGATTTCTACATCTGTAGCTTATCGACGCAAGTGCTGGTGTACAAAGGTTTGTGCATGCCTGCGGATTTGCCTCGCTTCTACCTTGATCTTGCTGATCTACGTATGGAATCAGCTATCTGTCTGTTCCACCAGCGTTTTTCAACCAACACTCAACCTCGCTGGCCACTGGCGCAGCCGTTCCGTTATCTTGCTCACAACGGTGAGATCAATACCATTGAAGGCAACCGCCAATGGGCCCGAGCGCGTGCTTATAAGTTCTCTTCCCCATTGCTGCCCGATTTACAAACCGCAGCTCCGTTTGTAAATGAGACTGGTTCGGATTCTTCAAGTCTGGATAACATGTTGGATCTTTTCTTGGCCGGCGGCATGGATATCTTCCGAGCCATGCGAATGCTTGTTCCACCAGCATGGCAACATCACCCAGATATGGATCCCGATCTACGAGCCTTCTACGATTTCAACTCCAAACACATGGAGCCTTGGGATGGCCCAGCAGGGATCGTACTTTCCGATGGCCGCTACGCAGCATGTAACCTCGACCGAAACGGTCTGCGCCCAGCTCGCTACGTGATCACAAAAGACAAGTTGATCACGCTGGCTTCTGAAATCGGTATTTGGGATTACGCACCAGACGAAGTTGCGAAAAAAGGTCGTGTTGGCCCTGGTGAGTTGTTAGTTGTCGATACTCGTAAAGGTAAACTGTGGCAATCAAGCGAGATCGATAACGATCTCAAATCTCGTCACCCATACCGCGAATGGATGGAAAACAACGTTCGCAAACTAACGCCATTCTCTCAGTTACCTGAAGATCAAGTGGGTGAACGAAGCTTCGATGAAGATTT
>NZ_JAWOUS010000101.1:0-1218 GCF_033339495.1 Vibrio sp. 2134-1 | reverse complement strand
GTAATACAATAATCTTAGGCATAACTACTTTCTCTTATATATCGTCTACTGATTGACCTGACAACGCAGCTCGAATCGATTTATCCATACGGCGTGACGCAAAGTCTTGGCTAGCTTTGTCTGTATCTTTGATGCCTTGCTCAATGGCATTTGCATCATCACCATTACGCAGCTCAATCAGTGCTTCAATGGCTTTTAATAGATCTTGTTTTTCTTGCTCTGATAGTAGTTCATCACCATCAGCTTGCATTGCAGCGATCAAACCTTCAATCACCCGGTCGGCTTCAACGCGTTGTTCAGCTAACGCACGAGCTTGCATGTCTTCTTTGGCGTGAGTCATCGAATCACGCAGCATGTTCGCAACTTCGTTATCGCTTAAACCGTAAGAAGGTTTCACTTGAATTTCGGACTGAACACCAGTGCTCTTTTCCATTGCAGTCACAGATAGTAAACCGTCAGCATCAACTTGGTACGTCACTCGGATGTGCGCAGCACCTGCCGCCATAGGAGGAATACCTTTTAGTGAGAAACGCGCAAGTGAACGACAATCATCCACCATCTCGCGCTCACCTTGCACAACGTGCACGCTCATCGCCGTTTGACCATCTTTGAAGGTGGTAAACTCTTGCGCGCGAGCAACAGGAATCGTGGTGTTGCGCGGAATGATTTTCTCAACCAACCCACCCATGGTTTCAATACCCAATGATAATGGAATCACGTCAAGCAGCAGCATTTCAGAGTCAGGCTTGTTACCAGCAAGAATATCTGCTTGGATACCCGCACCAATAGCCACCACTTCATCAGGGTTGATGCTAGTGAGTGGTGTGCGGCCAAAGAATTCGCCTACCATTTCACGGACAAGCAAGGTACGAGTTGAGCCACCAACCATCACCACTTCAAGTACTTCCTCCGCTTCTACGTCAGCATCTTTCAGTGCACGACGACAAGACATCAGAGTTTTCTTCACTAGTGGGCGAATCAGACCTTCGAACTGCTCGCGTGTTACAGTGCCTTTCCAGCCAAACACGTCAACTTCTACGCTGTCTTGCTCAGAGAAAGCAATTTTAGTCGCCGTTGCAATGTTCAGTAATGCACGGTTTTTCTCAGCAGAAAGCGGCGCTTCTAGGCCAGCTCGCTCCATTAGGTAATCCGCTAATAGGTGGGCAAAGTCATCACCGCCAAGTGCAGAGTCGCCGCCTGTTGCTAATACTTCAAATA
>NZ_JAWOUS010000100.1:0-1221 GCF_033339495.1 Vibrio sp. 2134-1 | reverse complement strand
CTCCGAAAAACTCAGCCGCAATTGACGGTTAAAGTTATTGATACGCGTGACAATCCGCCAGGCGCCGAGCGTCTGCCTGAACAGGTTGAACTACACCGTGGTGGTTGGAATACCCAGTGGCTTGCAGAGGCGGACTTGGTGGTGACCAACCCTGGTATTGCGTTAGCGACACCAGAGATACAAACGGTGCTAGCGAAAGGCACGCCTGTCGTGGGGGACATCGAGTTGTTTGCTTGGGCTGTGAATAAACCAGTGGTGGCTATCACGGGTTCAAACGGCAAGAGCACGGTGACAGATTTAACTGGTGTGATGGCAAAAGCGGCAGGATTGACGGTGGGTGTCGGCGGTAACATTGGCGTGCCTGCACTGGAACTGCTTGCGCAAGATGCGGATTTGTATGTTCTGGAACTTTCAAGTTTTCAGTTGGAAACGACGTCGAGTTTGAAACTCAAAGCGGCGGCATTTCTTAACCTTTCCGAAGATCATATGGATCGCTACGAAGGTATGGCAGATTATCGCGCTGCTAAGCTGCGTATTTTTGATCATGCAGAGTTAGCTGTGGTTAACCGTGATGATCAAGAGACGTACCCAGAGGTTGAGATGCCTGTGGTTACGTTTGGCAGCGATGAGCAAGCTTACGGCCTTGAAGTCGATGGTTCTCGCACATGGTTACTTGATCATGGTCAGCGCGTAATCGCCAGCGATGAATTGAAACTTGTCGGCAAACATAACTTAGCGAACGCTCTCGTCGTGTTGGCTCTGCTCAAAGCTGCAGGTGTTGATTACCACAACGCTTTGAATGCACTTAAAAATTACACTGGACTGACACATCGATGCCAGGTGGTTGCGGATAATCGTGGCGTAAAATGGGTGAATGACTCTAAAGCAACTAATATCGCAAGCACTATTGCGGCGCTATCAGGATTAGAGTCGACCGGTAAACTTTATCTGCTCGTTGGTGGTGTCGGTAAAGGCGCGGACTTCACGCCATTAAAACCGATCTTTGCAACGCTTAACCTACAACTGTGCTGTTTTGGCCTAGATGGCGATGATTTTATGCCACTACATGAGTCAGCAATCCGTTTCAACACCATGGAAGATGTGATTCAACAAATATCTTCGCAGTTAAAATCTGGTGATATGGTGATGCTGTCTCCTGCATGTGCTAGCTTTGATCAATTCGACAATTTTATGGCAAGAGGCGATGCATTTGCTGTTCTT
>NZ_JAWOUS010000099.1:0-1224 GCF_033339495.1 Vibrio sp. 2134-1 | reverse complement strand
AGATCAGAATTGACGATTTGTAATCCAACAATTTCCGCTTCCAGTTGCAGCGTATTCGTTTCTGGATGAAAGATGAAATGAACCTTCAAGTGATCATCAAAAGCTAAGCTTAGTTCATTGTCCGTCAAATGCAGTTCAGGCAAGCCTATTTGATGAGCAAACTTCTGTAAAACCTCATCGATAGTTTGGCGTGCTGACATAGAAACAGTCCTTTTGAGAATTTTATCGGGAAACATATTCGATATCGTGGGGTGTGTTTATCAATTTTGGTTGTTAGTTATTATATTTTGGCCGGAAACCCAGAATTGACACCTTGCTTCTAATCTTACAAATGAGTGCTGGTGCATATAAAGATTAACGGTTATTAAATTCTATTATGGTGAGATTTTGGTTTATAACGACAAGCGATGAAGAATTAGAATTGTGTTATCTCAAAAATTAAATACTATGTTAATTACGTGTTGTACGTGGAACGTTATTGCTGTCCATCTGTAGAATAAATATAAGCCGAAAATTTAAACGTACACATAAGAAGTTGTGTAAAAATAAATCATAATAAGACGATAAAAATAATTTATGGGAGCCTAAATGAAAAGCAGTAAGTGGGCCGGTCTTATCGGTTTAATGTTATTGACTGGATGCGCTCAGTCCGTGGGGACTGCACAGTCATTTTCTGTTCAGAGCCAAGCGAATGTATATGGGTGGATTTCTGTCGAAGGATACCATCCTCCAGTTTCGACCTATTTAGATGTGGAGATGTGTCAAGCTTTTGAAAATCAATGTCTTACTGTTGCTTCTCAGCAATATCAAGGTGTTCAGTTACCAGTTCAATATTCTTTTCTTATTGCGCCAATTCAAGCCGGGAAAGGAGAAATGAAAGTGATAGGGAAACTCTATTCTCAAGGTCAAATTATCGCCCAAAATGAGCAGAAATATATATTCAGAGAAGGAAGTCAGAAAGTGGATTTAAGACTTTTTCCTATAGAAATAGAAACAAAAAAGTAATCGGTTACATTTAATTAGCGCTATCTAATTTATTAAATGTGAATAGAAATAGCCAATTCAATGTGAAAGAATTGTTGAGCGTTTTTATAAATAAAATTGCGAAAAATGAGTCATCGGGACAGTTGGAAATTATATTAATAACTATTGCCACAAGCGTGTGATTTATGATTATATCCTACGCCTTGAACACGTTGGCTTGGCGTTTTGGATTAAAAAACA
>NZ_JAWOUS010000098.1:0-1225 GCF_033339495.1 Vibrio sp. 2134-1 | reverse complement strand
TCCTACATTTAGGTTTTCCGTGATTTGAGCTATCTCAACCCCAGGAGAAAGAACTTTCGCTGGGTATAACATGTCCCACCAAAAACCAGGTCGGAAGAATGAGAAAGTTAATACTAATAATAGGACGGTTTCCCACCACTTGTTACGAGTCAGCCACCATCCCTGCGTAGCGGCAGAGAAGATCAGCATCGCAATGATGGAAGAGATTACCGTGAGTGCTAAATGCCACCAAGAATCGATACCCATCAACAATAATTGGGTATTGAAAACAAACATGAATGGCAGAATGGCGGTTCTAATATCGTAGGTAAAGCCTTGGATACCGGTGCGAATTGGATCGGACTTCGCGATTGCTGCAGCGGCAAAGGCAGCCAGACCGACCGGTGGTGTATCATCGGCGAGAATACCGAAATAGAACACGAACAAGTGCACCGCAATCAGTGGAATGATAAGACCGTGCGCTGCGCCGAGCGTTACGATGACTGGCGCCATTAGCGTTGATACTACAATGTAGTTTGCTGTGGTAGGCAGACCCATACCGAGAATCAGACTGATAACCGCAGTAAACAGCAACATTAGGATGACACTACCGCCAGAGATAAACTCAACAAAGTCCGTCATCACCAAGCCGATGCCGGTTAGTGTCACAACGCCAACAACCGTACCTGCCGCCGCAGTTGCGACACCGATACCGATCATGTTGCGAGCACCAGCCACCAAGCTTTCAGCAAGATCAACAAAACCCTCTTTGGTTTGCTGTACTAGGTCGCCTTCTTTCGCAAGTAACGCCATCAGAGGGCGTTGTGTTAGCAAAATGAAGACCATAAAGACGGTCGCCCAAAATGCTGATAAGCCAGGTGAGAAGCGCTCTACTGTTAAACACCAAACCAGTACCACTATAGGTAGCAGGTAGTGTAAGCCAGACTTCACTGTAGGACCCGGATCTGGCACTTCAGTCAGCTCCGCATCAATCTCAATTGCGCCATCTTTCATGTGGTTCGCAGAAATTTTTACGAGGCCGACGTAGGCGATGAGTAGCGCGATCGTTACTATCGTAGTCGCTGCGTCGCCAAAGACATCTTTCGTCCAACCTACACCGTAGTACACCAAAGCGCTGATTACACACAGACCTAAAATGGTAGCTGTGAATGAAAGTAGGCTTTGCAGTAACGTTGGATTATGACGACGAGGTAAGCCAGTCATACCCGCTTTACATGCTTCAAGG
>NZ_JAWOUS010000097.1:0-1228 GCF_033339495.1 Vibrio sp. 2134-1 | reverse complement strand
TGACCCGTCCTGATATGGGTTGACACTTTTTAACTAAAACGCTCGATGTACTTCATCGGGCGTTTTGTATTTTAAAGCCGTATGAGGCCTCATTTGATTATAGATATCTACGGACTCTGCTACCATCGTCCTTGCTTCTTTCAGATCTTTCGGTTTCTTCAGCAAGAGCTCCATTTTGAGTATCCCATTTACACGCTCAGCTAAAGCATTCTGATAACAGTCATACCCGTCAGTCATTGAGCAAGTCACTCTATGTTTCTTATGGATATCTTGATATTCCTTCGAACAGTATTGTGAGCCTCTATCTGAGTGGTGTATTAGCTTTTCTTCACTCTGCCGTTGCCTGAGAGCTGAGATAAATGCCCGCTTAACTGATTGAGTTTTCATGTTGTCATCCACATAAAAACCAACAATCTTCCTTGAATAAGCGTCTGTAACCAAGCTGAGATAACTCTCTCCATTTTGAGTTGGCAAGTAAGTAATATCAGCAACCCACAGTTGTTCTGGCTTCGTTGGTGTCAGCCCATCTTTCACTTTGTTTGGGTGACAGAAAAATCGATGACGGCTGTCAGTCGTTCGGTGATAGGCTCGTCTTGCTCTCACTAACAGCCGATGCTTTCTGAGAAGTTCAAAGAGCTTATCGCGACCTATTTGAATGCCCTTTGTTGCTGCTAAGAACTTCAGTTTACGCGTGCCAATGCGTGGCTGCTTCAGCCTGACTTCACGGACAAAGCCAATGACAGCATGCTCATGATGTTCACAACGAGATTGAGTTTGACATTGCTTATAATAAGCTTGGCGAGAGATTTGTACTAACTGACAAAACTTCGTAACGCTCAAACCTACTATGGTTTTCTCTTGGACAACGCTTCTTTGTGCTTTTTTGTCACTCTAACACCATAGTCACGTTCCATAACGTTCACGACAGCTTCAAAGAAGTCGGCTTTGAGTTGAGCATCTTCGAGCTGCTTCTCAAGCTCTTTAATACGTTGCTCTGGTGTAGGAGGTGAATTGAACTCGGCCATAGAGTCTCCTTTGGACATAAAGTTAGGTGTCCCTTTAGACCAATCTAGTCGACCATGCTTACGAAGCCAAACCAAAACCGTAGAGCAACCTTGGATGCCATACTTCTCTTGGGCTTGTTTGTAAGTGAGGCTTCCTTTTTCAACCTCATCAACTACAGTGAGTTTAAAAGCGAGGGAGTAATCGCGCTGAGTTCTTTTAGTTG
>NZ_JAWOUS010000096.1:0-1245 GCF_033339495.1 Vibrio sp. 2134-1 | reverse complement strand
CAACCAGAGTAACAACATTGCTTTTCATTTCGTTCTCCTAAATTAACTGATTATCGAAAATTCCAATCATAAATTGCAAAAGCAATGCCAATATTAAATTCATGAAAAGCTATTTTAATTTAATAAGATTCTGACAATTAGCTAAAAACACTCGTACAAAAAACAAAATACAGGCTATTTATTTACCTTACACAAACAATACAAATGTAGGATAAATATAACGAGTGAAAAAGCTTCTCGCTAATTTGTAGTTTTTTCAAAATAAAAATACACAGTGTGAATATTCTTGAGTTGTTAAATAGTCATTGAAATATCACGTGGCGTGTTTACTAGAAAGGAAGCCAATCACACATCCGTCGTGCCTTGCTTTGCTTAAAAGCACAAATCCTCTACTCTGTGCCTAAGCAAATTCAATGGAATTGAAAGAATGATAAAAGGCAGTGAGTACCCTTCCATTCGTGCGTTGAGGACTTTTGTTGCTGTGGCTAACTATCTCAGCTTTTCTAAAGCCGCCGATGACCTGTGCGTAACACAAGGAGCGGTCAGTAAACAGATGGCATCTTTAGAGCAACTCGTTGGGCTTCCTCTCATTCATCGAGGGTTAAACGGCGTGGAGCTAACAGAGGAAGGAAAGCGCTATTTGCCCCAAATAACAGAAGCTCTGGAGCTCATTCAGCACGCAACCGCCAGCCTAATTCAGACCAACACCGATCAAGAGCTGTTGGTTGTCGATGTCACACCCTCATTTGCCAGTCTTTGGCTGGTGCCAAATATCGATGATTTCCACCAGCGCCATCCAAATATTCGCGTGAAAATTCTTACCGGAGATGGCGCAGTTAAAAACATTCATGGCGAAAGTGATCTGCATGTGCGGTGTTTGCCTCTTTCTACTCATTATGAATATAGCCAACTCTTATGTGAGGAAACCTTGTTGCTGATTGGCAACACCAACCTACCAAAACTGTCAGACAACCAAGCCATCAGCCATTACCCATTTATTCCGCAAACGACTCGCCCGCAGCTGTGGGAGCAATTCAAACAGGAGAACGATTTAGAGTGCCCAATCACCTATCACTCCGTCGGGTTTGAGCATTTTTATTTGGCGTGTGAAGCCGTGAGAATGGAGAAGGGCTTGGCTTTGCTGCCCGATTTTATGGCGCAATTTTCTATTTTACGTGGTGACATCCAACATATTGGGAATCTAAAGCTTCACAGCGGCTATGGCTATTATGTGGTGATCCCAAA
>NZ_JAWOUS010000095.1:0-1255 GCF_033339495.1 Vibrio sp. 2134-1 | reverse complement strand
AAGGATTGGAAAAAAAAGGGTTCGAATATTGTACCCCTATCCAAGCCTTGGCGTTGCCGGTACTGCTCACCGGCCAAGACATCGCAGGCCAGGCCCAAACGGGCACTGGTAAAACGCTTGCGTTTTTAACTGCAACCTTCAACCACCTACTTACGACACCTGAGCACGAAGGCCGTCAACCAACGCAACCGCGCGCAATTATTATGGCGCCAACGCGTGAGCTAGCGATTCAGATCTTCAACGATGCTGAGCCGCTGATTGCAAGCACAGGTCTAAAAGCCGCATTAGCTTACGGTGGCGAAAGCTACGATAAGCAACTTGCGAAGCTACAAGATGGCGTAGACATTCTTATCGGCACGACTGGCCGTATCATCGATTTCTACAAACAGCGCGTTTTCAATCTAAACAACATTCAAGCAGTTGTGTTAGATGAAGCCGACCGCATGTTCGATCTTGGCTTTATTAAAGACATTCGCTTCTTGTTCCGTCGTATGCCTGAGCCAAAAGAGCGTTTGAACATGTTGTTCTCTGCGACTTTGTCTTACCGCGTGCAAGAGTTGGCTTTCGAGCATATGCACAATCCTGAGCATGTTGTGGTTGAGCCAGCACAAAAAACCGGTCACCGTATCCAAGAAGAGCTGTTCTACCCATCTAATGAAGACAAGATGGCTCTACTTCAAACTCTGATTGAAGAAGAGTGGCCAGATCGCGCAATCGTGTTTGCGAACACCAAACATAAATGTGAGTCAGTTTGGGGCCACTTGGCGGCAGATGGTCACCGCGTTGGCCTATTAACAGGTGATGTTCCACAGAAGAAACGTGAAAAGATTCTTGAGCAATTCACTAAAGGCGATGTCGACATTCTTGTTGCGACTGACGTTGCAGCCCGTGGTCTACACATTCCTCAAGTAACACACGTATTCAACTATGACCTTCCTGACGACTGTGAAGATTACGTACACCGCATTGGTCGTACGGGTCGTGCGGGCGCGAGCGGTCACTCAATCAGCTTTGCGTGTGAAGAATACGCAATCAACTTGCCTGCGATTGAAGAATACATCGAACACACCATTCCTGTGTCGGAATACGATGCATCAGCTCTGATTCAAGATCTGCCTGCGCCAATCCGCATGCGTGCGCCGCGCGTTCAGCAACGCCGCACCAACACCGGTGGTACTCGCTCTGGTAACCGTAAGCCTCAAGGACGTCGTCCTCGTCAGCCACGTCAATCAGCGCCGAAACAATCATAAAAGGA
>NZ_JAWOUS010000094.1:0-1266 GCF_033339495.1 Vibrio sp. 2134-1 | reverse complement strand
CAAAATGCCTCTTATCCCATCGATGATTTAATATCGAGTAGTCTTGCAGATCAACCACACTCATCGGTTTCGGCAATTGAAGTTCGTTATAGGAGAGAGGATAGTCAGCTAAACGCAACCAGATATCAATATCCAGCCCCGTTTGATGGCTTGAATGACCAGATGAAAAACGGCCGCCACGAGGTAAAGAAAGGTCGCCAATTAGTAAAGTAGTTTTTAACTTTTGATTCGCCTTTAAAGCTAGGCTTTCAACAAAATCTATAGTGTTAGGGTGCCCATAGTAGCGATTCGTTCGACTACGTAACACTTGATAACCTGTACCTTCTAAAGGCAGCGGGGAAGCCCCATCTAAGCAGCCATTCGCGTAACTACCAATAGAAGAGGACATATTATGAGTGGGAGCACTAACTTGCTCCCATGGCGTAGCATAAAGAGGAGCTGAGAAAAATAAACTTAAATAAAAAGAAAGACTCAGCCGCATCATACATCCCCTTTAGTAATGTTCACCATTATCATAGTAGGCATTTGGCGATAGTGCAGAAAAAATGACTGCTACATCAATATCTTCACCGACTACACCACGAACCTGTTGTGTAATTACTTTCGCCACCTTGTCTTGAGTCTCTTGTCCTCGATCAAACCACAAAACTTCAACAAAAGGATAAGCAGGACTTACCTCGCCCTCACTAAAGAAAGTTGTGTAGATGTACTCAAAAGTAAAATCTTCTCGTGGACTATTCATTAGTGGCTGGAGCTCGTCAGTCAGTGGCTTTGACAAAGCTTGTACTGCTTGAGGTTCTACAGCGCGAAATCGTAGATGTGGCATAAGGTTAATCCTATATTTGTATTGTCCTAAGATGATAACAGGAACAACAACGCTAATCATCCCAACAACAACTAGACGCGTTCTTAAAAATACCCAGAAAAACGCTAATAAATATCAACAAGAGCTTGAGATTCCAATCAGTGACATTCAACGACAAGGGATCACTAGCGGCTAGATATCAATCCCGCTGGAAATCTGCTGTTCTTTATATAGGGAAAGTAGATAAGAGATTAGGGCAGTTCAGACTTAGCTACCATTAGCTACGCGCCTAGAATCGCCTATTTGGGAACTTGAGGTCACAAAGAATAAATTTGCCATTTTACAAACGTAAAAAAGCCCCAGTCTTTCGACTGAGGCTTTAAATATGGCAGGGGTGGAGAGATTCGAACTCCCAACACGCGGATTTGGAATCCGCTGCTCTGCCAATTGGAGCTACACCC
>NZ_JAWOUS010000093.1:0-1269 GCF_033339495.1 Vibrio sp. 2134-1 | reverse complement strand
CCGTTATGGTGAATGAGTTGTCTCGCCGTCAGCGCCGCGCGATGCAAGAAGCGATAGCCAAAGAGAAGGCGCTGCAAAAGCTCCACACCGCAGAGCAGATGACAACACTCGGTCAGTTAGCCGCAGGTATCGCACACGAACTTAACAATGCGATTGGTGTGGTCAGCAGTAAATCGGAGCGTTTAGAGTCCGTCATCATGACGCTGCTTGAAGAAGTGCATCCAGAGGCGAGTCAGTTCTTTGATTTTGGTTTGATGCAAGGGCAAAAAGTATCGTCTAGTGAAGCGAGAAAGCGCGGTCGTCATTTCGAAAAATATTATGGGTTGCCTAAAGAGTTGGCGCGTGATTTAGCGCGAGCCGTGCCGAGTAACTACCTCTCGGAGCATTGGTTAAAAAGGCCAGAAGAGGCGATTCGTTACTGGCAAGTTGGGCGAGACCTGCATGACTTGCGTATCGCGTCTAAGCATACGGTGGGCATTGTTCGTTCCGTTAAGCAATTGGGCAGAACGGATATCGACCTTGATGAGGCCATCAACATTAATGATTCGATAAATCGGGCATTGGCGTTGCTGCAGAGTGATTTGAGGCGCGTTAGTGTGCGTTTCAGCCCTGCAGAACTGCCGGTTTTTATTGGATCGCAAACTGAGCTTGTTCAAATTTGGGTGAATATTTTAAAGAATGCGTGCGATGCGATGATTAACATTGAGTCGCCGACCATTGAAATTCATACACGCGTGAGCAAAGGAAAGATTTTAGTCACGATCGCCAACAACGGCCCTGAAATTGATGAGGCCACACGCCGAAAAATATTTAGGCCGAACTTTACAACGAAGAAGGGCGGATTGTCTTTTGGGTTGGGGCTTGGGCTCTCGATCGTTAAACGTATTATTGCAGGTTACAACGGTTCCATTGTCGTAAAAAGTGACAGTGAAAAGACCATTTTTAGAATCAAATTACCGGTAGAGGGTGAACATGGAGAAGCTTAATTTAATTTGCGTTGATGACCAACGAGAGGTGTTAAGCGCGGTTCTACAAGATCTAGAACCGTTGAATAAATGGCTGAATATTGAGGATTGTGAGTCTGCTGATGAAGTGCTTGAGTTGATGGACGAGCTTGATGCAGATGGTGAAATGATCGCGTTAATTATTTCGGATCACGTGATGCCAGGTAAAACGGGTGTTGAGCTGCTGACGGAAATTTCCAAAGACAGCCGCTTTGTTCGCACTCGCAAAGTCTTGTTGACTGGGCAGGCCACGCACACTGATACG
>NZ_JAWOUS010000092.1:0-1270 GCF_033339495.1 Vibrio sp. 2134-1 | reverse complement strand
TTACCACCTATATCGCACAAAGAGCAGCAAGAAGCTGTAGAACGAATTCAAGAACTGATGGCAAAGGGCACAAGTACAGCCGAAGCGATCAAAATCGTGGCAGAGCAGATTCGCGCAGAATACGCAGCCAAACAACAAGGCAGTTAATAGAAGAAGCAGGGCACAGACCCTGCTTTTTTTACCCCTTTCTTAATCCATTTCCCATCAAACAATTTAAGTCATTCAGTTACCGCGTAACACAACCTTCTTAACTACAGCAGTAAAAGAGGCCAACCATTTAAACGAAAGCAATAGGTAAAATTTTACCAATTCATCTTTATCCATAAACATGCTTCAGTGGTGATTTTATGGTTGTTCAGGTCAATCTGGGTTAAATCCGATATTAATCAGTTAGTTATCGTAGAATTATTTGCTTTCTTAAGATTGATGAGTAATTTGTATGTAATTAAATTACACAGTAACCATTAAGAGGAATAATTAGCCAGTATAATGTGTTGAATTTTTCATTAAGACACAGTGTCACAAAATCAAATCAGAATTAGGTGCTTATATATACTTCCATATAAAGACAGTAAGTACTTGCAGACGGTGTTTCAGAACTGCTTATCCAGGGGCTACATCATTAAAATTGCGGCAGAGTTTTTGATGATCTTTAATCTAGATTTTCAGAGCCCTTAGAGGCAGGAGCCACTACGGACTTAGTTTTACAGCATCGCTTACAATCAACTTAAGTTACGGCGTAATGTTTAGTGAGAGGCTTAGGGGTATATGTTCGAACAGCTGAGCTCTTAGAGATGGGGATTTGGATGTTTTCATTTAGATATCGGCAGGTAAGCCGATGTTTAGTGTGTTCGATAAGCTAGACTAAAAGTAGTACCATTCAAAATAGGAGAACGTAATGAGTTATGGACATATTTTGGTCGCGGTAGACCTTACTGATTCCAGCAAAAAAGTCATCGATAAAGCAGTTTCTTTAGCGAAAGATGAAAAAAGTAAGCTTTCCTTAGTCTATGTAGATGTCGATAAGATTATTCTAGAGTTGAAAGAAGAACGAAAGTTGCAGAATGCATTACAAAAGCTTGCTGACGAGTGTGATTACGAAGTCCATGACAGTAAGGTTGTGATTGGTGATCTTCACATCAAGCTCTCCGGAATTGCGAAGGAAGTAGGGATAGATCTCGTTGTATGTGGCCATCATCATAGCTTGTTGAGTCGTTTCTTTTCTTCTGTCCCCAAGCTTGCGAACGCCATAGAAGCTGATTTGCTAGTC
>NZ_JAWOUS010000091.1:0-1291 GCF_033339495.1 Vibrio sp. 2134-1 | reverse complement strand
AGTACGATTTCTTCGATCCACGTGATTTGAAGCAAACTTACGAGACTAAATTCATCAGTGGTCTATTCTTTGCTGGCCAAATCAACGGTACAACAGGCTACGAAGAAGCTGCGGCACAAGGCTTAATGGCGGGCTTGAACGCAAGCTTGTACAGCCAAGGCAAAGAAGGCTGGAGCCCGCGCCGTGACCAAGCATACATGGGCGTTCTGATTGATGATTTGTCGACCATGGGTACCAAAGAGCCGTACCGCATGTTCACTTCTCGCGCGGAATACCGCCTATTGCTTCGAGAAGACAACGCCGACCTTCGTTTGACAGAAAAAGCTCGTGAACTTGGCTTGATTGATGATGTTCGTTGGGCGCGTTTCAACGAAAAAATCGAGAACATGGAAACCGAGCGTCAGCGTCTGAAGTCTACTTGGGTAAACCCAAACTCGGCGGGCATTGATGAACTGAACAAACTGCTGAAAACGCCAATGGCGCGTGAAGCAAGTGGTGAGGATCTTTTGCGTCGTCCAGAGATCTCATACTCACAATTGACTCAACTTGATGCCTTTGCTCCTGCTCTTGAAGATCAACAAGCGGCAGAACAAGTAGAAATTCAGGTGAAATACGACGGTTACATCAAGCGTCAGCAGGAAGAGATCGAAAAATCACTTCGCCACGAACACACAAAACTGCCTACGGATTTGGATTACAAAGACGTAAAAGGTTTGTCGAACGAAGTGGTTGCGAAACTGAGCGAAGCCAAACCGGAAAGTATTGGCATTGCTTCGCGTATTTCCGGCATTACGCCTGCAGCGATTTCAATTCTTCTTGTGCATCTGAAAAAGCACGGCTTGCTGAAAAAAGGCGAGGAAGAGTAATGAGTGCACTACGAACCAAGCTTGATTCACTGATTGCACAGACCGATTTAGACGTTTCAGAAAAACAACGAGAGCAGTTAGTCGGTTATGTCGAGCTGCTCGATAAGTGGAACAAAGCGTACAACCTAACTTCGGTTCGCGATCCTTTAGAGATGTTAGTGAAACATATCCTGGATAGCATCGTGGTCGGCACGCATCTGCAAGGTGAACGTTTTATCGATGTGGGCACTGGCCCAGGATTGCCAGGTATTCCTTTGGCGATCATGCATCCGGAGAAAACGTTCTTTCTGCTCGATAGCCTCGGTAAGCGCATCCGTTTTATCAAGCAAGTTGTCCACACGTTAGGTTTGAAAAACGTGACACCAATTCAAAGTCGCGTCGAAGAATTCCAACCTGAAGAAAAATTTGATGGCGTTTTGAGTCGA
>NZ_JAWOUS010000090.1:0-1292 GCF_033339495.1 Vibrio sp. 2134-1 | reverse complement strand
GCTGAGTGATGAGCCTCATCAAGCATTCCTTGAGAGAAGCTCATGAAGGAGGGAATACGTCCCCTCCTTCTAACTACATCATGTGATTATTCAACCACTAGGTCACCGAAGTAAGGCATAACCATTGGGTTCACAATGTCTGCTGCTTTCACGTTAGACTTCGCGCCCCACGCTTCACTTTGCCAGTGTAGCGGTACAAATGCTGCGTCGTTGTAAAGCGTCGCTTCAACGCCTTTTAGCATTTCTGCACGTTTCGCTGGATCCGTTTCCACGTTCGCTGCTTCTACAATTTTGTCCATTTCTGGGTTTGAGTAGTAACCACAGTTATACTGGCCACGACCTGTCTCTTCGTTACGAGTCATTGTTAGGAACTCGTTGAAGTTCGCAGAGTCTTCAGTGTCTGAGTGCCAACCGATCATCAGCATGTCACCCGCACACTTATCAAACTCTGGCCAGTATTGCGCTTTTGGCATGGTTTTCAGATCAACCTTAATACCAATCTTAGACAACATTGCCGCCGCAGCCTGTGCAACTTTTGCATCGTTCACGTAACGGTTGTTTGGCGCAATCATAGTTAGGGCAAAGCCGTTCTCGTAGCCCGCTTCTTTCATCAGCTCTTTAGCTTTCTTCAGATCGTAGCGAGGAACCAGTTTTTCGTTGTGGCCAACGTAACCCGCAGGGCTTTGCTGACCAGCAGCTGTCGCGAAGCCTTTCATGATTTTCTTCACGATGCCTTCGTTGTTGATCGCATGCACGATAGCTTGACGAACGCGCACGTCTTTCAACGCTTCATTGCTGTTTTGGTTCATTTGGAACGTGATGATTCGCGTACCAGGTAGTGTCACGAGATCGATGCCTTTCGCATCTTTCACACGTTGGTGATCGTTTGGCGCTACAGGGTGAATCATATCGACGCCACCAGAAAGAAGCGCAGCCACACGAGTCGCGTCTTCTTTGATTGGTACTAGCGTTAGCTTATCAACGTTACCTTTCGACGCTTTATCCCAGTAATCTTTGAAGCGTTCAAATTCCACTTTTACGCCTTGTTCACGTGATGTCACGATGAATGGGCCAGTACCGGAAACGTGAGTCGATGCAAATGAGTTACCGTGCTTCACTAGTTCAGACTTGTCTTTACCGTCTTCTGTCTTACCTGAGTAGAACTTGCTGTCCATAGGGAAGATGTACGTCGCCGTTTGCAGAACAAGTGGGTATGGACCTTTAGTAACCAAATCGAACGTGTAGTCATCCACTTTTACGATTTTCTCGTACGGGTCGAAGATCGCTTTAAA
>NZ_JAWOUS010000089.1:0-1300 GCF_033339495.1 Vibrio sp. 2134-1 | reverse complement strand
GTTTTCTCGTCACAAAGCCAGGCTACGGCAATGGGGATATTGTTTTCAGGATTTCCACTCATGGCTACGCAGAAGCCTACGAAAAGGCGGTGGAAAAATATTGTGAGATCCATGATTTGACGGATGAGCAGTATGTTGAGTTGCTTGACCGTATGCCGAGTACAGAGGTGTTCACTGGATACCTGCTGAATGCTCTTTTAATACGCGGTCATCGCGCCACAAAAGCTGAAATACTGAGTAAGCTGGGGGCTGCGAAGAATGAAGATGACATCACCAATAGCAAAGGGAAAAGCGGCCACAACAGAGTGCGTTGCCCAGAGTATCGGTGGGCGCAATAACAGCGCCAGATGTTCAAACCATGTTTTATAGCAACACCTCTTTGGGGGCGGAATTATGTTTTTTGATAACAAAGTAGAATCTCACTCGCTCGTAATGGGAGCCAGCGGGAAGGGCAAATCGGTCTTGTCCGAACAAGTGCGGAAAAACGCGAGGCTGCGCGGTGATCTGCTGGTGGATACTGAGATGTACCGTGAAGGTCGAGGGTTGAAACCATACGAGCATGAGTACGCTCGTCGCTTAGTTCTGGGGCTAAGTGGACCGTTGCCGCGTGAACTGCGTGGGAAGCCGGTGACGGTTATCTCTGATGTGTCCAGACCAAAAAAGGTAAAGCGTCAGCCAAAGCAATTTGTTAAGACCGTAAATGGCGTCACCCTTGAACGCCAATTGGTGGCAGATGCAAGAGACCAGTTGGAAATGCAAACAGGCGTCTGGCTCAAACAACCTCAGCTCATCGAGCTGATGGAAGAGTCGGGCATAGACGAAACTCTAGCCGATTTTGGTGAGGCTGAAACACAGATCCGAGAAATGCTGGCGGATGCGTTGGCGATGAAACTGGTAGGGCGCTCATGGCCCAAGTGTGGAGCCCTCTATAACGCGGCAGAAAAGTCCGACGTTAACTTTTCCTCCGAGCTTGATGCTGCGGCAAAAGAAGCTGGATACATGGTTCGCTGAATGGGATTTGGTGTGGACAAGATAGATCGGCAAAGTTGGCTCGTTAAATTCAGGCGAGCGAAGTGTCAGGACACTTTAGACACGATGCGGGATGCGGCCATTCGCAACTATGAAGGGAATATTCGTGTTATCGCGGATATTGTATTGGCCCATGAGGCGAGAGAGACAGAAATTGAAAAAGGGATGTTTTGTCTAATAGTTAGATAGTCTGATGAGCTATCAGGTGGTGATTATGAAAAAGAGAATACTTCATCTGCCCGTAAAAAAGATTTACTTCGATCAGATCAAA
>NZ_JAWOUS010000088.1:0-1311 GCF_033339495.1 Vibrio sp. 2134-1 | reverse complement strand
ATTAAGATTCGGTTGAGCTTGGCTGCGACTTACCTGCAACTCTACAACTACGCACTTGCAGAGCAATATCTGGAACGTGCGACAGAGTTACTGGAATACGCGGATATCCCTCAGCTTGAAGCGAAAGCCGCCCTACTTCAGTCTGGTCTCGCCTATCATCAGAACGACAGCAAAAAAGTAATTGAAAACGCGAAGAAAGCCTTAGAGCTTGTCAAAAAGGCGCCGGAAAACAAAAACTTCATCAAGCAGCAATCTTACCGTTTGTTGGGCTTGGGTTACGAACAGGCGGGCGAATATCAACTGTCACTGCAAGCGTACAAAAAATACACCAGCTTAGTGCGTTTGGAGCAAAAACAACTCAACCAAATTAGTGAAGATGCGTTCCGTCAGCAAAAAGAGTTTGCGGAACAGACCATTCACTATGTCGGTCAATCAGAGCGTCTAGAGCAGGTGGAAATGGAACATCGTAAGTTCCAGAAAATTTCCTTTGCCCTATTCATCACCGTTCTGGTTATGTTTTTGTTCATTATGCGCCGCGGCGTGATCATGCAGCGCCAAGCGGGTGAAATCGAGAAACTTCGTAACGACCTCTTTACCCATTCCCGCTCTCGCTTACGTAATCTGCGCATGCTGAACGTGAAGTTGTCTCGCTCACTGAAAAAATCGCGTGACACTTTTGAACAGTGGCAAATGGGTGAACTTATCCATGAACCGCTCAACGACCGACTACGTTTTGTGATGATCGACCTACCGTTCTTACGCAGCATGTACGTTCAAAATGGTTACAAAGCGGGCTTGGAATTAGAACGCGCATTCGGAGAATACCTAGCAGAGCGCATCGAAAAACCGGCACGTTTGTACCACTTCTCGGATGCAAACTTACTCTACATCGAACCTAACGCAGACCGCGACGCCTCTGCCGAAGTCATGTTTGAAAAATTCCAAGCGTGGGTAGACGAATTTGCGACTCAACATAACGTCAATCGCATCATTCGTATGGGCATCAGCGACTACCCATTCTTGCCTCGTGCTTACACCGCTATCAATGATGAAGAACTGCTCGATTTACTGCTACTTGCGACGCATATTGCACGCGAAGTTAGCCTCAAAGATAAACAAAGTCATTGGGTATTTTTGAAAGCCATTGACAACGCGCCAGCAGCGAGCTTTGCAACCGGTAACATAAGAACCGCTTGCCAACACGCCATCAACCAAGGCCTGATCAAGATCCACTCCTCTTACAAGAATGAGGACGACATCAAGAAAATATTAAAAAATGGATAATTAACCATCGGTTAAGCGTAATAACTA
>NZ_JAWOUS010000087.1:0-1317 GCF_033339495.1 Vibrio sp. 2134-1 | reverse complement strand
ACGCTAATGGATGAGCAAGGCTTACTGCGCGTGCTCAAATCTCAATGCGCGTCCGTGGGTTTAGACTTACATATTTCTCTAGATATTCAGAAGCACATTAGCGTGCCATACCCACATCAAGGGCCACAGGCAGAAGCGTTTCTTTTACTTGATGAACTGACGACGTATCGAGTGTATCTGGAGGGCGTTAAAAGTGGGGCATTTCAACGAGATTTAACTAGCGTTCGAGCACAGCCTTTGCTGCGGGCTAAACAAGCAATAAATCAACTTCGCGCTTTACCGTTAGAAATGGATGTTTTGCAGCAAATTGCGGAAATGAAAAAGGCCATCGAAATGACGGCCTTTGATGAATCGGTTGCAACAGCAGAGCGAGCATTGGAAGTGTTTCATCCCATTTTAACTGCGCTCAATCGCCGTTTAGATCCCGAGTCTATTCAGTGATTTCGCGTCGCATACGAACAGCACTCAACGCAATCAGACAGTAGCAAAGCAGCTCCATGCCTTCTTCCGAAATGTTCTTAACATCGCGGATGTAGCTTTCATTCATGACTTGCTGCCAGAAGCTTCCCATGCCGTAAAGGCGAGAGAAAACAAGCAGTAGAACGACGGCACCAATCAAGAGCTTCATGTGTGGAACTTGTAGAATACGTGCCATTTCGTTCACTGTACCTTTACCACCTTGGTAAGCTTTTGCGCAAGCCAGAGCAGTGACGGTTAACGCAGGGAATACCCACGATCCGTGACGGATCATATCCATCCAGTAGTCCAGTTCGCGAATGATCAACACAGCGAAGAAGCCGGAAATCAAAATAGCAGCGTGTTTAACTTGTTCTTCTTGCCTAGAAAGCTGGGAAAACGCCGATGAAGCGATCGCTAGCATGATTAGTTGTAGAGTTTCGGTAACAGAAACTTCGCGCAAACTTGAGCCCAATACTACGTAATCAAGACGAATACTCAGATTGACGAGAATACTGATCGCAACAATCATCAATGCGCTTAAACACGATTTGTAGATGATGCGTTTTGACTCATCAGTAATCACGTTGTTTTGTGCCGTTTCGGCTTGTTTAACTATTTGTGTTTTCATCCTGACCACCTGTTTCCAGAAAAATGTGGAAGAAATGTGAATTTGTGTGATGTTGGGCATGATTTTATTAACCAAGTGGAAAGTATTGTCAGGGGAATGTCAGGAATAGAACGCTGTTCGATATTATATTTGCATACGGTAAAGTCAGAGTAGTGTGAAGTTCATGTAGGAAAATGCGGATACCAAAGAACAAAAAAGGAGCCGATTGGCTCCTTAGTTATTGAATAATA
>NZ_JAWOUS010000086.1:0-1327 GCF_033339495.1 Vibrio sp. 2134-1 | reverse complement strand
CAAACAGATCATTGATGACACTACTGAACTGCGCGTATCGCGGTGCAAAACTGTAACCGCATAGATCCAGTAAGGCGAAGTTAACATGATTGACACCGTGTGTATCTGTCGAGAGTACGTCAGGTTTGATTTCACTGCTGTTGGATTGTAACAGGTCATAAATATAGTGTGATTCGTGCTCGTTGGAACCGATGATCCGAGCATTGAGGGCGCTGTGGTTGGCCACCAGTGTCATGGCCGTGATCCCTTTGTTGGTGCCGAAATACTTAGAGGAGTACCGGGTTTTAAAGGTTTCCAGATGGGTTTCGAATTTCTGACCATCCGCACTGGCGTGCAGCTGGTCCTCCTGAATATGGTAGTGGCGGAAGATGGGTAGCGCTGCAACCGCATTATTGATCACGTCGCTGGCGTCATGCAGCGTTTCAGGCCGGATATAGTTGGCCTGCACCGTACTCAGGTGTTCATAGCTTCGATCGGAGATCTGCGCCATGCCATACACACCACGGTGAGTGGCGTTGGCAATCAGAATGGCCAGTAAATCATCCTGATGAGTGAACCCTTGTTTTTGTATCGGAAGTACATGAGTCAGACATTTCATGAACCCGGTTTCGCGCTCTACATACCGCAGTACATCCGCGATACCGACCGGTTGCATTCGCTTAAAAAAGGGATTGTTGACCAGAGATGTAGCGCTTTTGGTCGGCAGACGCCAGCGGGTACCGGTACGATTTTTCATGATCACATTTCGATTGTCTCCCTCATCAATATGGAGAGCAACGTCTTTGAGTGCACTTTCCAGCCGGTGTTGTTTCTCCTGTAACAATAACTCTGCGGGCTGTTTTAGTCTGTCCAGTGTTGATGAGGCCAGCAAGGTATCCTGCGATGTCTGGGGGATCAGGTCGTCTTCCAGTGCGCGGTATTTGGTAACATTTGGCAAATAAATGCGTCCATTCAGTCGTGAGGTTAACTGCCGGTAGAGCAGCCATTCGTAACGTTGCGGGTTAACGTTATCCTGTTTAACCAACCATGGGAGGTGCTTTTTCGGGATGAGCGACGTATCCATCGTCTTCAGTGGTCCACCGAATGCGATTTCCGTCTGCATCTGTTGAAGTTGGGCGACGACGGCTTCTGAGCCTTTACCGGCCTCACATTCAAGGCACAAGAACACCTGCCTTAACAGTTGCTCCAGGAGATTGCATTGTTCATCGTAATGTTGCCACTGGTACTCTTCCACGGTCCGTTTCTGTTTTTTCAGGTAAAGGCAGAGGGTCTGGATATCCCTGTCATTCATGACCTTCAATGCCTGTTGTCTGACTACTGAGAAGGG
>NZ_JAWOUS010000085.1:0-1352 GCF_033339495.1 Vibrio sp. 2134-1 | reverse complement strand
AAGCTGGCGTGGCTTACCTAGCGCCAGGCGGCAAGCAAATGATGATTGATGGTCGTGCAGGTGCTGCTCGCCTTCGCATCATTGATGGCGGCGATCGCATGAACTACAAACCGTGTGTGGATGTGACCTTTGGCTCGGCGGCGAAAGTTTACGGCGACAAAGTGCTTTCTATGGTGCTCACCGGAATGGGTGCAGATGGCCGAGAAGGTGCGCGTATGCTGAAATCGGCAGGTTCAACCATTTGGGCACAAGACGAAGAAAGCTGTGTGGTTTACGGTATGCCTCAAGCTGTTGCTAAAGCGGGCATTTCTTCTGAAGATTTACCTCTTGACCGAATTGCAGAACGCATGATGGTGGAAGTGGGTTTAGCGTAGGATAAATCATGATCGTTTGGAGTGTAGCTAACCAAAAAGGTGGGGTAGGTAAAACCACATCAACAGTGACACTAGCAGGTTTGTTGAGCCAGAAAGGTCATCGTGTATTGATGGTCGACACCGATCCTCATGCGTCACTGACGACTTATCTTGGTTACGACTCAGATACTGTGTCATCAAGCTTGTTCGATCTGTTTCAGCTAAAGACGTTCACTCGCGATACGGTTAAGCCGTTGATCTTAGAAACCGAGTTGGAAGGAATGGACATCATTCCTGCGCACATGTCATTGGCTACGCTAGACCGCGTAATGGGTAACCGCAGTGGCATGGGGTTGATTTTGAAGCGCGCACTTCAAGCGGTTTCGCAAGATTACGACTACGTGTTGATCGATTGTCCACCAATCCTTGGTGTGATGATGGTTAATGCACTCGCGGCGAGTGACCGTATCTTGATCCCTGTACAGACTGAGTTCCTCGCGATGAAAGGCTTGGAACGTATGATTCGTACGTTGACGATCATGCAGAAATCACGTCCAGATGGGTTCAAAGTCACCATCGTACCAACCATGTACGACAAGCGAACTCGCGCTTCGTTGCAGACTTTGACGCAACTGAAAAAAGACTACCCGAACCAAGTGTGGACTTCCGCAGTACCGATTGACACCAAGTTCCGAGACGCAAGTTTGAAACACTTACCAGCGTCGCACTTTGCATCCGGTAGCCGTGGTGTGTTTGCGTACAAACAGCTATTGATTTACTTGGAGAGGTTAGCGTTCGATGAGCAGTAACAGCGTACTTTCCAGCGAGCAGGCGCTTGATGATTACTTCAACGCATTACTCGGTGAAGAAGTTGAGGTGACTGATCTCGAACATGAGCTTGACTTGCTCGCTCAGGAGCTATCCTCTGCAGAGCCAGAGCCAGAGCCAGAGCCAGAGCCAGAGCCAGAGCCAGAGCCAGAGCCAGAGCCAGAGCCAGAG
>NZ_JAWOUS010000084.1:0-1352 GCF_033339495.1 Vibrio sp. 2134-1 | reverse complement strand
AACGGTTTGGGGCAGCAACCTTCACTAAAACTGACCGTGAAGTGGATACTGTATCTACCGCTTGAGCAGAATGACGAATCGCCATTATTCCGAAAAGGTTTGATAACAAAGGTAATCATTTTATGGTTTACCTTTTATTACAACCTTAGGCTTATGGTAATGTTTGCATTATACCGACTTTCATTCCCATTTATAGTACTTAAGTGTCAAAAAATTCACTCCGCCGACATTTCGACGTCTATTATCAGTCGATTAGCGGTAGACATAACTACAATTGTTTGGCCACTTTCGTAAGTATAGTTGCAGATATAACGATTACTTTTGATTGTTCCGCTAATATCTAATAACTCACTAGCCATAATCTTACGTTGCGGGTAATGAACAGCTAACCAATATCCGCAATCGAGTACGCCTTGTTGTGTGAACGGCGACACCAATCCCCCTTCAGTCATGGTGAGTTGAAAACCATCCATTTCCATATGATTGGGCTCACCTTGCACTAACCACGCTTGGTGATAACGCTGAACACTGTCTAGCATCCAAACCTTTGCGAGTTTTGCACCTGTCGCTTGTGCTTCTTCAGTGACTGGCTGCAATTTAATCGCCATTCCAACCACGATGATGACGGCAACTAAGCCAAACATAATGAGCGTTGCTCGGCTTTGATTTTCAACCACGCATTAGCCGCCTTTGATGATGTCCAGCATCCCCCACATTGGTAAGAAAATACCCAATGCAAGTACCATCACCATCCCAGCGACAATGACCAAAAGTAATGGTTCTATTCTTGCCGTCAGTGTTTTAAGGTCATAATCCACTTCTCGATCATAAAAATCTGAGACTTCGAGCAAAAGTTCATCAATACGACCCGTTTCTTCACCAACTGCAATCATTTGAATAACTAATGGCGTAAAAATATTGCTGTTGATGGCAGTGACAGAAATGGTGCTACCCGCTTCGATGGCTGCTTTCATCTCTAAAATTCGATTTTCTAAAAAGCGGTTACCCAATGCTTCACCAGCAAGCGCCAAAGATTGGTTGAGCGGCACACCTGATTTCAACATCAACGAGAATGTTCGAGCAAAGCGCGACAATTGAGCGCGATTTACGATATCGCCAACGATTGGTAAGCGGAGGCGAAATTTATCAAACTTCTCCCGCCCATCTGCTGTCGCAACCCAAGCTTTGAACACAAAGAATGCACCGACCATAGCGGCAATGAGCAATCCCCAGTAGTGAACAAAGAAGTTGGACGTCGCAATCAAGATCCGAGTTGGAAGCGGCAACTCAACCCCAAAACGAGTAAACATCGATGCAAACTCGGGAATCACCAGAATGTTTAGAATAAACAT
>NZ_JAWOUS010000083.1:0-1360 GCF_033339495.1 Vibrio sp. 2134-1 | reverse complement strand
GAACGCACAGGGAACAAATGAATCTTGCCCACTTGCGCACCTGGGATGCCATTTTTGCCAGTCAAACAACCAAGAATATCGCCAGGACGAACTTTTTGCTTCTTGCCGCCATCAATGTTGATGGTCACCATCTTCGCTTGGTATGGCTGCTGATTTGATTTCGCTGGCAAGGTCGCTGGTACCACATCCATCTCTAAGTACTCTTCGATACGAGCAACACGTAGACCGTCTTTTTCACCAAAGAAGCTGAACGCCAAACCTTTACTGCCTGCTCGGCCAGTACGGCCAATACGGTGCACGTGCACTTCTGGGTCACGAGACAGCTCAAAGTTGAACACAGCATCAAGATTGTCCACATCCAAACCTCGTGCCGCCACGTCCGTTGCCACAAGAATAGAAACGCTCTTGTTCGCAAATTGCACCAGTGCTTGATCACGTTCACGCTGTTCAAGATCACCGTGAATATCGATCACGCTAAAGCCGCGATGGTGTAATTCATCCGCGACATTTTGAACTTCTTTCTTCGTATTACAGAACACCACCGCCGACTCTGGTTGGTAAGTCAAAAGAAGATTGGCTAGCGCCTCATCACGCGCTTCAGTTCCTTCTACTTTGTAGAAGTATTGAGCAATGCTGGAAGTATCGTGAGTCGATTCAACCTTGATCATCTCTGGCGATTTCATAATACGCTGAGCGATTTTCTCGATCTTATCTGGGAATGTTGCGCTAAACAGCAATGTCTGACGCTGTTTAGGCGCCGCATTAATAATTGCATCTAAAGCATCTTGGAAGCCCATTTCTAGCATACGATCGGCTTCATCCAGCACCAGTGTATTCAGCTCTTCCAAGTTAATACGGCCTTTCTCAAGGTGATCCAGAATACGCCCCGGAGTACCAACAAGGATATGTGCACCATGCTCTAACGAACCAATTTGCGGTCCCATCGGCATACCGCCGCACAACGTAAGTACTTTAATGTTATGGATACCACGCCCTAGCGTTCGAATTTCTTTAGCAACTTGATCCGCCAGTTCGCGAGTCGGACACAGCACCAAAGCCTGCACGCGAAATCGTTTTACGTTTAGATTTGATAGCACGCCAAGACCAAACGCCGCTGTTTTACCCGAGCCCGTTTTACCCTGACCAATTACGTCACGCTGATTCAAAATCGCCGGTAAGCTTAACGCTTGAATTGGCGTCATATGGGTGTAGTTCAATGAATCCAGCGTTTCTAGTAGCGCTGGGTTCAGGCCTACTTGGTCAAAAGTTTGTTTGCTCACAGGGAAATATCCTCAGGTGGGATGAAAAAGACGGCACATTATCGCCAGATTTTCTGGGAAGACCAGTGAAAATTAACCAT
>NZ_JAWOUS010000082.1:0-1390 GCF_033339495.1 Vibrio sp. 2134-1 | reverse complement strand
CGCGGTGTCCGATAAGTTGGTCACCAATACTTGCATGCCTTGGGCTTTGAGCTCGGTAATGGCGGTTTCAATCGAGTTGTGAGTTTCTACTTCAACCCAGTTACGAGCACCTGCAGAAGTGTGGGTTAAAGTGCGCATTTTATCAGGCCAGATAGCATGAACTTTGTGTAAGCCCGTGGCGTCAGCCGTACGAATAACGGCAGAGACGTTGTTAGGTTTGTGAACCTCTTCTAGGCACAAAGTAAGGTCGGTTTGGCGTGCTTTCAGCACCTGATGGATACGGTGGTAACGTTCTAAATTCATAGTAAATAAATAGGGTATAAAAAAATCGCCACCCAGTGTGAGTGGGTGGCGATGAGTTTAGTTCTTTCTTCGTCTGACTCGGGTCGCCTGCGGCATAGCTTTGATTTTTCGCATGATACCTGCAAGGTGGACACGATCTTTGGTGGTCAGCAGAACGGTGACAGTATACAGTCGGCCATCACGTTCTTCGGTCGACAGGCCATGGATATTGGAGCCTGTTTTCGAAATCACGTTGGTCAATTCTGCCAGAGCACCTTGGTGGTTGAGCATGTCGACTTTCAGTTCTGCGATAAACTCTTTGTCGTAATCGTCAGACCATGCGACGGCCATGTATTTGTCCGGCTCTTTTTGGTAACCGCGCACATTTGGACACGTTTCACGGTGAACAACCAAGCCACGGCCAGGAGACACATGCGCAATGATGTGGTCATCTGGAATTGGGTGACAGCAGTTAGCAAACGTCAGCAGCAAACCTTCCGCGCCACGAATTGGAAGTTTCTTCTTCGAGTCGGTTGGAATGGAACTGGTTGTCGTTAGCTCTTCAGTATCGCCCAGCAAACGACGAGCAATCACAATACTCATGAGTTCGCCCAAGCCAATTGCTGCGAGTAAATCGTCTGTGCTTTCTAAGCGCAGATCGGTCAGTACTTCTTGAATGTTCTCTGGGTAGATGGAGTCAATCGAGTGACGACCCAAAGCGTGATTCAATAGGCGGCGGCCGAGCGTGATGGATTCTTCACGGCGCATGGTTTTCAGTACTTGACGAATCTTAGTGCGAGCGCGAGAAGTCACGACATAGTTCAACCAAGCGGCATTTGGACGCGCACCTGGCGCACTGATGATTTCTACTGTCTGGCCGTTCTTCAGCGCCTTACTTAGTGGGTAAGGGTTGCGATCAACACGAGCACCAACACAGGAATTACCTACATCGGTATGTACCGCGTAAGCAAAATCTACAGCTGTCGCGCCAAGTGGTAGTTCAACAATACGACCTTTTGGTGTGAAGACGTAAATCTCATCTGGGAATAGATCCGATTTTACGTTTTCAATGAATTCGAATGAGTTACCGGCACTTTGTTGTAGCTCA
>NZ_JAWOUS010000081.1:0-1425 GCF_033339495.1 Vibrio sp. 2134-1 | reverse complement strand
AAAACACTACGTAACCGTCTACTAATGGCTGTGCCGCTATTCGTTATCGGTGGTGTGTTGACTCAAGTAGACTTTGGCATCATCTGGCGTTACTTCGGCTTCGCAAACCAAACAACCGCAGTAATGATGTTGTGGACTGCGTCAGCTTACATACTGCGTCACAACAAACTGCACTGGATTACAACTATCCCTGCAATGTTCATGACTACAGTGTGTGTAACTTTCATTCTGAACAACAGCTCACTAGGTTTCGGCCTACCAATGCAAGTGTCGACTATCGCGGGTGTCATCTTCTCCCTAGTCGTTACAGGTTACGTTATCAAAACCTCTAAAGGTAAAGGCGAATCTGAACTGGCGGATGAAGAAAAACCACAAGCAGTAACAGAAACTGCATAAGCCAACCTCATATTGACTGGTTAAGACAAGGAGCCTGCCGTTTGCAGGCTCTTTTTGTTTTATACCTAAATGACTTTAAAGGCCGATAAAACCTTGAGGTTGTTTAGGTATACAATAACAACATTAATTTCAGGTTAGGTTCGCTATGGAACTGGTTATCTCTCTCTTGCAGCAAATGTGTGTTTACTTAGTCTTGGCTTACATGCTGAGTAAAACACCCATCATCTTACCGCTACTGAGTATTTCGTCTCGCCTTAGCCATCGTTTGATTTGCTACGTGCTCTTTTCTGGCTTTTGTATCCTCGGGACGTACTTTGGCCTGCACATCAATGATGCAATCGCCAACACGCGTGCCATTGGCGCTGTCATGGGCGGGTTGTTCGGCGGGCCAGTAGTCGGTTTTGCTGTCGGCTTAACTGGCGGGATCCATCGTTATTCCCTTGGCGGCTTTACCGACCTAGCCTGTGCTATTTCAACCACTGCTGAAGGCGTGATTGGTGGCTTGTTACATGTCTACCTTATCAAACGCAACAAGGGCGCATTGCTGTTCAACCCAAGCGTGGTGTTCAGCGTGACATTTGTTGCCGAAGTTGTGCAGATGATTTTGTTGTTGGCGGTAGCCAAACCCTTCGACCAAGCCTACGAACTGGTGTCAGCGATTGCCGCTCCGATGATCATTGCCAACTCGTTCGGTGCCGCACTTTTCATGAGCATCCTACAAGATAGAAAAACCATTTTTGAAAAGTACTCCGCAACCTTTTCACGCCGCGCGCTTACCATCGCCGATCGCTCCGTAGGCATTTTGAGCAACGGTTTTAACACCGAGAATGCAGAAAAAATCGCTCGTATCATTTACGAAGAACCCAAGGTTGGCGCAGTTGCAATTACTGACCAAGAGAAGATTTTGGCGTTTGTCGGTATTGGCGATGACCACCATAGACCGAATACGCCTATTTCATCGCAAAGCACATTAGACTCCATGGAGAAAAACGACATCATCTACCTTGATGGTACAGAGCGTCCGTATCA
>NZ_JAWOUS010000080.1:0-1437 GCF_033339495.1 Vibrio sp. 2134-1 | reverse complement strand
CGAATAAAATCCGTCAATGATTCATCATTCGCCTGGCACCCGACCAATAGAGCGCTTACCAACACCGTCAGCAAAGATTTATTTCCCATCTTTCTTTTCCTCAGGCTTGAACTGATAAGTGTTTGCTCTCACTCGGAAGTGCAAAGTTTCACTCTCTTGGCTGACACGCTGCCAAGTCACGTCTTTAAAGGTGATGATGCGTGGCAGTGTGGCAATGGCCTGTGAAAAACGACCGATATCGTGGAAATCACCTGTTAGCTCGATATTTAGTGGCAATCGATACAGGAAGTTTTCAGATTGCTTTTCTCCCCAATCGATTCGAGTAAACGTTAACTTGTTGTCGATACCGAGTTCGTTTACCGACGCCAACATTGTGGCCAACTCTTTTTGTGCCGGTAGTTGTTGCAACAGCAACTCATAACGCGTAGTGAGCTCGTCCAGTTGAGATTGCAACTGAGGCAATGCAGCCACCTTGTTGGCTTTTATGCGCAATGCCACTTTTAATGTTTGCTCCTCTTGAATCAAATTGTTCAAGCGAGCCTCTTCTGGCTTTAAGTAAAACCAATAACCAAACCCTTGGATAAGAAGAACAAGCAGGCAGATCACTACAAGCTGAGGCAGTAATGGCCATTCAGCAATCTCATCCATTTCTAGATCTTGCCAATTAACCATGTTGTTTTCCCTCTTTCTTCTCTTCTACCGTGTTGAACATGAAGGACACTTTAAAGGTCTGAAACTCTTTACCGAAACGGGCTTTTCCGTGCACGATAGAGTGCATTTCAACGTCCAGTAGCTTGGCAGAACGCTCCATGTTATCGAGCATGGTTGCTAGCCGAGGTGTACTGTCTGAAATACCTGAGATTTCAATTTCTAGATCGTTCATTTTGATCTTGTCGACATACACGCCTTCTGGAATAACAGCAGGCATGAGGTTCATAAAATCAGTGGTTTTATTCCGACCATTTTGCAACGCTTCCACAACTTTCAAGCGTTCCAAGATTTTGCTGTGTTCAAGCTCCGCGATCTTCATCGCTTCTATCCGCTTATCTAGATCGGAAATGTACGTTGTTAGATAGTCGAGTCGCTCTTGTTGAAGATCTTGTTGATACTCATAATATTTGCCAACGCCCCACTGAATCCCCAACGCCTCCATGACGCCCAATACCACTAAACCGACAAATCGACGACGATGCTCTTCCCTTTGATTTTCGCGCCAAGGCAATAAGTTAATGCGATAAAGCACGCACACCTCCTAACCAATGAATGCCGCGCACCGCCAGCCCTGCAGCTGTCGAAAAATGTTGCCAATCAGCCGCTCGTCGCTTGCGTTTCGACACTTTCATTTCAAACAGTCCGAGTGGGTTTAGCAACTCGCACTCCAATGCCAACTGATGCGAGAGCTCTTCTGCCAACATTGGCGTCGATGCCCCCTCGCCC
>NZ_JAWOUS010000079.1:0-1448 GCF_033339495.1 Vibrio sp. 2134-1 | reverse complement strand
GAAGTCGTCGCTATGAGCCTCATGTCCAGTCACGGAAGGATGAATCAGAAGCCATCAAAAACACGGATTTTAAGGCCCACCGCTGGGTTGTAGAGAGAACACACAGTTGGATGAATCGCTACCGTCGTGTCCTGACTCGTTGGGAGAAAAAGGTCGAAAATTACGAGGCAATGCTGCATCTTGCCTGTGCCATCATTGTCTGGAATAAAATCCTTTTGGGATAGGTTCTTATTCATTCTTTATCCCATTTAGTTTATATATCATGATTTGATACATATCTTGGCATCGACGTGTTATTTCAAGCTTACCTTTAAAAAATTATCATAAAATGCCTAGAAACAGATAAAAAGTGCGAACAAAAGCCGACAAAAAACATTTTATTGTTTATGGTTTTTAGCCTTTTGCGGAAGGATGATATAATAATTCGGCTCACACATTTATTTGAGGGTAAACAGTCGGTTCTATGACCGCCATTGAAGATAAGTTAACTCAAAACATAATAAAACAGGGCTTCACTAGATATGAAACCCTTTAATTTAACCTGAGCTTATTTTAATTTACTGTTACACAACTCTTGTAGCCGATTAATAAAGCGTGCAACATGGAAGCCATCACAAACTGCATGATGAACCTGTACTGAGAGCGGCAATAACAGTCTATCCCCTTCTTGCTGATATTTTGCCATTGTTATAATGGGTGCAAAATAATCGGTAAAATTAGCAACATTTAAATTAAAGCTATCAAAATTAACCCAAGGTAATGCTGAAATATTTAAATGATTTTCTGGTGTTACCCCTTGAGGAAATAACTTGGTATCACTTTTATAACGTTCCATTACCGATAAATAATTCACCATAAATTGATCAATATCGGATGAGTATGGGCAACTCAGTGCTGAAAATGTCTCTGTTTCTTGATGGAATACGGTGAATTGTGGGTCGACTGAATCCCATACGATCAATTCATCATCTTTTATCGCCATTCTCAACTCATCAAATTGATTCACGGCCTGAGCAATCAGATAGATCATTACCGGATAAAACTTATACGCTGAATCATCCAATGACTTTTTTAACGTCGTGATATCAATTTTGCTTGTTAAGCTAAAACCACATGGTAAACGATGCCGATAAAACTCAAAATGCTCACGGCGAACCCAATTTTTTACATCAAATTTTGTATAGTTCATAACATATCCCTTCTGAATTTTTATTTACTAAGAACCTATCCCAATAGGTTTTTAGTCCAGACAATGATACCACAGGCAAAATGCAGCATCGCCTCATAATTCTCGACTTTCTTCTCCCAACGAGTCAGGACACGACGGTAGCGATTCATCCAACTGTGTGTTCTCTCTACAACCCAACGGTGAGCCTTAAAATCCGTGTTTTTAATGGCTTCTGACTCATCCTTCCGTGACTGGATATGAGGTTCATAGCGACGACTTT
>NZ_JAWOUS010000078.1:0-1467 GCF_033339495.1 Vibrio sp. 2134-1 | reverse complement strand
CTGTCGTGGTTGCTCTTTCCGGCTCAGCAAAGCAAGGGGCGAGTACCATCACTCAGCAGCTAGCGCGTAACTTCTTCTTATCCAACGAGAAGAAACTAATGCGTAAGATCAAAGAGATCTTCATTGCCATTCACATTGAGCAACTGCTGAGCAAACAAGAGATCATGGAGCTTTACGTTAACAAGATCTTCCTTGGCTATCGCTCATACGGTTTTGGTGCAGCAGCTCAGGTGTATTTTGGTAAGAGCTTAAATGAGCTCTCGCTTAGTGAAATTGCGACACTGGCGGGGATGCCAAAAGCACCTTCAACCATGAACCCAATATACTCGCTAGAACGTGCAACAAAACGTCGTAACGTTGTGCTAATGCGTATGCTCGATGAAAAATACATTACGCAAGAACAATTCGATGAAGCACGTAACGAACCAATCATTGCTCGTTACCACAGTGCAGAAATTGAAGTGTCTGCGCCTTACGTTGCCGAACTTGCACGTGCATGGGCAGTAAAAGAGTACGGTGAAGAGAAAGCCTATACGTCGGGTTTGAATATCTACATGACGGTTGACTCTAAACTGCAAGACGCTGCCAATAAGGCTGCGGTAAACAACCTAATGGCTTATGACGAGCGTCATGGCTACCGCGGCGCAGAAAAAGTGTTGTGGAAAGAAGGGGAAGCCGCTTGGGATGCAGAACAAATTGAGAAGCATCTAAAAGGCCAGCCAACTTACGGCGATCTTTACCCTGCTGTCGTGACAAAAGTGGAAGGCAAAACGGCGCAAGTTGTTGTGAAAAATAACGACGCACAAACCATCCCTTGGACTGGCATGAACTGGGCACGCAAATTCCTCACCGATAACCGTCAAGGTTCAACACCAAAATCTGCACAAGAGGTTTTAGCTGCAGGTGAACAAATTTGGGTTCGCGAGCTAACGACCACCGATGAAGATGGCAACACTCAAAGCAGCTGGAAGCTAAGCCAAGTGCCTAGCGCGAACACCGCATTTGTCGCGATGAATCCTGAAAATGGTGGCATTTTGTCACTGGTAGGTGGTTTTAACTTTGTTCACAGCAAGTTTAACCGCGCAACCATGTCCGTGCGTCAGGTTGGTTCTAGTATCAAACCATTTATTTACTCAGCCGCTATCGATAAAGGCCTAACGTTAGCAACTCTGATCAACGACGCGCCAATCAACAAATGGGACGCAGGTTCAGGCTCTGCATGGCGACCAAAGAACTCACCTCCAACTTACGGTGGTCCAACTCGCCTTCGCATTGGCTTAGCGCAATCGAAAAACGTAATGGCGGTTCGTACCTTACGTGAAGTGGGTCTGGATGAAACTCGTCAGTACCTAACTCGCTTTGGATTCGATATCAACGAAGTGCCTCGCTCAGAAACTATAGCCTTGGGTGCGGGTAGCTTAACGCCAATGAAAGTGGCGCAAGGTTACTCGGTTTTTGCAAACGGCG
>NZ_JAWOUS010000077.1:0-1469 GCF_033339495.1 Vibrio sp. 2134-1 | reverse complement strand
CCAAATTGGTTGGTCAACAAGCTGCTCGGTTTCTGGTTCGGCAAACTTGACGCTCAATACGTTAAGTAAATCACCACGAGATTGATCAAAGCCGACGGTGCCAATCAACACCTGACGAATCGCGTTGATTTCACCTTCCGACATCGGTGTGTAAGTCACTTCACCTGTATCTGGATTAACTTGGCGACGGTCTTTGATGGCAACTGAAACAGTCTGGCGCGCCACGGTGCCCGTTTGCTTACGCTCATGGCTAATCGTGGTATCTAGCTCGAAGTTGCGGGTCGATTCTTTACGTACAGAGCCTTGCCCCATTACCGAGCCGTCTTTCATTTGCGCGACGTCTTGCGGAATAGAAGCATCCGCCGGAGGCTGATTACTAAGCGCACCCGGAATGCCTGCTACCATGTTGCCGTTGTTGTAATCTTCTAGCGCGTACTCGCTGCGGGTCGATGGCGTATTTGGGTCGAAACGTTTACGAGTTTGCTCAACCGCACTGAAATCCATTTGGATATCCACTTGCGCGGTGTAGTTACCAAAACCAAGAATAGGCAACAGAACAGAGTCGATTTTTTCACGCAATGCTTGTTCTTGGCTGCGTTCTAACTCTTGCTCTTTGCGACGCGCGGCAGACGCCGGATCTTGCGAACCAGAGCTCAACAAACGGCCATGCTGATCCGTGACGGTAATGCGCGATGTCTTCATGCCTGGAACGGCGCTCGCGACCATATCGACAATCGAGTCCACTTCTTGCTGCTTGAGGTTGGCGCCTGTCGATAGCGTCAAAAATACTGAGGCGGAAGCTTCTTGGTTATGACGCACAAACACACTGTGTTTCGGCAACGCCAACAACACTCGCGCTTTGCGAACCTGCTTCATTTCTTCAATGGCTTGAGCTAGCTGACGCTCACGGCTGAGCTTAAGACGTTCCTGCTCTAAGCGCTGAGAAACGCCAAAGCCCATGTCTTGCAGCAGAATGTCATCGCCCGCTTCGGTCGCTTGATTGACGCCCGAACGCACCATGCCTAATTTGATTGAGTTGTACTCGCTCGACTCCACCGAAACGGTATTACCATCGAGTTTGTAATTGATTTTTTGCTGGTCAAGGTAATCCAGAACAGGGATCAGTTCTTCAGTGTCGTAAGCGCCAAGCGGACGCATTTCTGGTTCTTTTACCCAGAAGAACAACATCACGATTAACGCAACACAGATAGAGATCGATAGCACAAGCACGACCTGTCGAAGCAAATCGAGGTCGCCCACGGCCATATCGAATTTTGATGCACTGCGCTCTTCTAAATCTGGATTTTGGCTTTCCACATCCATATCGGAGCTAGAAACCAGTGCGCCATCTGAGCCGCCATCAGTGACGGTTAAATCTGTAGACTTGTCTGCCACACTTATTACCTAAATTACACTGGCATGTTCATGAGGTCTTTGTAGGCCTCAACGAGCTTATTGCGGATTTGAAC
>NZ_JAWOUS010000076.1:0-1475 GCF_033339495.1 Vibrio sp. 2134-1 | reverse complement strand
CGAAATGTATCCGCAATATCAAGAGCTACGCAAAATGTTGCGTCCGTTTGTGTTCCGTCGTTACATCGACTTTAGTGCGATTCAGTCGTTGCGCCGCATGAAATCAATGATCAGCAGTGAAGTGCGACGTCGCGGTTTAACCAACAACATCAAGCTGGGTGCTGGTGGTATTCGAGAAATTGAGTTTATCGCGCAAGTTTTCCAACTGATTCGTGGCGGGCGAGAGCCATCTTTGCGCAATCGTGGTTTGCTAGAAACCTTAAATGGTATTGAAGAGCTTGCATTGTTAACCCCGCAAGAAGTCAGCAATCTGGAAGCGGCATATAAATATTTACGCCAGCTAGAAAATCTACTGCAAGCAATGGCAGACAAGCAGACTCAAACGCTGCCCGATTGCGACATTGAGCGTTTAAAACTGGCAACTGCGATGCAGCTAGAGTCGTGGGATCTGCTCATCGAACAAACTCAGCAGCACATGAACAAAGTGCATCAAGTATTTGAAACCTTGATTGGTGACGATGAAGAAGATGAGGGCAGCACGATTGCTCGTCATTTCCATGAATTATGGGATATGGCCAATAAACAAGATGTACTAGAGCTGATTTTAGAGCAGGACATTCAAGCCGAAGAACCCGCCATATTCTCTAAAGCTATCATCAACTTTAAAGCCGACTTGGCCAAGAAAACGCTCGGCCCCCGTGGGCGAGAGGTCTTAAACCGCTTGATGCCAAAAGTGTTTGATGCGGTGTTTGCCCACCCAGATGCTCAATTTGGTTTACCGCGAGTGTTGCATCTACTACACAATATTTGCACGCGCACGACGTACTTAGAATTGTTGGATGAACACCCTGCCGCATTGGTGCAGTTGGTGCGCTTGTGTACCGCAAGTCCAATGATTTCCGAACAGTTGTCTCGTTATCCAATCCTTCTGGATGAGTTGATAGATCCTCAACAACTGTACAACCCAATTCCACTCGATAGCTATCGCACTGAATTGCGCGATTTCCTTGCCCGTATTCCCGAAGATGATATGGAGCAGCAAATGGAAGCGCTGCGTCAGTTTAAGCAAATTTGTATTCTGCGTATTGCCGCAGCGGATATCGCTGGCGTGCTGCCAGTCATGAAAGTAAGTGATCACTTAACTTATCTAGCAGAAGCCATTGTTGAAGCGGTGGTCAGCCAAGCGTGGCTTCAAGTGTCTGAAAAATACGGCGAGCCAACACACGTGAAAGACCGTGAAGGCAAAGGCTTTGCCGTGATCGGTTATGGTAAAGTCGGTGGATGGGAGTTGGGCTACAACTCAGACTTAGATATCGTCTTTATGCACGACTGCCCAGTTAATGTATACACCGATGGGAAGAAGGAAATTGATGGCCGCCAGTTCTACCTTCGTTTAGCACAGCGCATCATCCATATTTTCTCAACTCGCACCGCATCAGGTATTTTATACGAAGTGGACACTCGCTTACGTCCTT
>NZ_JAWOUS010000075.1:0-1590 GCF_033339495.1 Vibrio sp. 2134-1 | reverse complement strand
AATGTTCAGTATTCATTGAGCCGAACAAAATCTTAAATTGAAGAGTTTGATCATGGCTCAGATTGAACGCTGGCGGCAGGCCTAACACATGCAAGTCGAGCGGAAACGAGTTATCTGAACCTTCGGGGAACGATAACGGCGTCGAGCGGCGGACGGGTGAGTAATGCCTAGGAAATTGCCCTGATGTGGGGGATAACCATTGGAAACGATGGCTAATACCGCATGATGCCTACGGGCCAAAGAGGGGGACCTTCGGGCCTCTCGCGTCAGGATATGCCTAGGTGGGATTAGCTAGTTGGTGAGGTAAGGGCTCACCAAGGCGACGATCCCTAGCTGGTCTGAGAGGATGATCAGCCACACTGGAACTGAGACACGGTCCAGACTCCTACGGGAGGCAGCAGTGGGGAATATTGCACAATGGGCGCAAGCCTGATGCAGCCATGCCGCGTGTGTGAAGAAGGCCTTCGGGTTGTAAAGCACTTTCAGTCGTGAGGAAGGTAGTGTAGTTAATAGCTGCATTATTTGACGTTAGCGACAGAAGAAGCACCGGCTAACTCCGTGCCAGCAGCCGCGGTAATACGGAGGGTGCGAGCGTTAATCGGAATTACTGGGCGTAAAGCGCATGCAGGTGGTTTGTTAAGTCAGATGTGAAAGCCCGGGGCTCAACCTCGGAATAGCATTTGAAACTGGCAGACTAGAGTACTGTAGAGGGGGGTAGAATTTCAGGTGTAGCGGTGAAATGCGTAGAGATCTGAAGGAATACCGGTGGCGAAGGCGGCCCCCTGGACAGATACTGACACTCAGATGCGAAAGCGTGGGGAGCAAACAGGATTAGATACCCTGGTAGTCCACGCCGTAAACGATGTCTACTTGGAGGTTGTGGCCTTGAGCCGTGGCTTTCGGAGCTAACGCGTTAAGTAGACCGCCTGGGGAGTACGGTCGCAAGATTAAAACTCAAATGAATTGACGGGGGCCCGCACAAGCGGTGGAGCATGTGGTTTAATTCGATGCAACGCGAAGAACCTTACCTACTCTTGACATCCAGAGAACTTTCCAGAGATGGATTGGTGCCTTCGGGAACTCTGAGACAGGTGCTGCATGGCTGTCGTCAGCTCGTGTTGTGAAATGTTGGGTTAAGTCCCGCAACGAGCGCAACCCTTATCCTTGTTTGCCAGCGAGTAATGTCGGGAACTCCAGGGAGACTGCCGGTGATAAACCGGAGGAAGGTGGGGACGACGTCAAGTCATCATGGCCCTTACGAGTAGGGCTACACACGTGCTACAATGGCGCATACAGAGGGCGGCCAACTTGCGAAAGTGAGCGAATCCCAAAAAGTGCGTCGTAGTCCGGATTGGAGTCTGCAACTCGACTCCATGAAGTCGGAATCGCTAGTAATCGTGGATCAGAATGCCACGGTGAATACGTTCCCGGGCCTTGTACACACCGCCCGTCACACCATGGGAGTGGGCTGCAAAAGAAGTAGGTAGTTTAACCTTCGGGGGGACGCTTACCACTTTGTGGTTCATGACTGGGGTGAAGTCGTAACAAGGTAGCGCTAGGGGAACCTGGCGCTGGATCACCTCCTTAAAC
>NZ_JAWOUS010000074.1:0-1728 GCF_033339495.1 Vibrio sp. 2134-1 | reverse complement strand
GTTTATATGACATCAAAAGAACACTTTAAACCAATACCATGTCATGCAGACTACCTAAAGAGACTTTCTAACCCATACGGGATGAAATGTAAACGACTGCTTGATGACTTTGAGCGTTACTCTAAAATCGGGAAAGTCGATTTATATAGCGTGAGTCTTACAGGCCTTTATCTAACCAGTAGTTTATACCACAAGGCTGGAGACATAGAATCTAGTCTTAGAGCAATGGATATGCATCAGTACTTTGATATTAAATTAGTACAGTCACAGCTATTGAGTGATGGAGATACGATTTCGGTTGTGCTCCCCAAAGCGGAGGTCACTCTAGTAGCAAAGAAAGATGAATACAATGGTCTTGAAGGTGCGCTATATCTAACCTACTTAAGTTGGCTATCTTTATTCTGTGAGCAGGTGAGTGACATCGAGTACCTTGCCAACCTAGCCGACCACCCAAACACTGAGTGGTATAATGTTCGGTCTCGTACCTTCTTTGAGCTCCAAATGGTTATGCTCGGAATAAAATCTGGTGACGTTAAGTCGTTAATTCAGAAGTTCATTGATGTAAGTACTCCTGAGTATCTTGAGGGTTTAGCCTTTGAACACGCAAACCTTGTCGATTTGCCAACGATTAATGTGATGACAAAAGTTCTAAACAAATCAGGTTGTGGTGAAGCGGAATATCAACAAGCGATGTATGAAGCGGTCAAAGGGCACCACAAGTATTGGAGTCAAAAAAAGTTAAAGGAAGAGCGTGTAGGCTATTTTGCTATGCCGTTACTGGCACTGGCAAAGCTTACTTACCAGAAATACGGTTTTCGCTTAGGGTTTGAAACGGATTATGTTCCAGAAGCGTTCTACACCCGTAATATGCCCGAGCCGAGCTATAGCTTTTTAGATATTTACAAATCGTAGTTAGTTAACAAACTGTTTAAGAGTGATTCGCAACGCGTGGCATTTTTACTATGCGTTGCGTTTGGTGTTTAAGGTGGTTTGCGGCAGCTCTTGTATTGCGTTGCTCACACCTTAACAGGGCGTTAGTCGCCAGATAAAGCTAGCAATCAAAATCATGTTTCTGAGCTCAAAGTTTAGCAGCTGTTTGTTTGGTATACAGATTCATCGTTGATGGTCAAAACTCAGTTTCAGCTGTTTAAAGTCCAAAGTTTTGTAACTGTCCTCGCGGTTGTTTTGTTCTTTGGTGGTGACATAGCAGGGCAATCGAGAATTTGTTTTTGGTTGCAACTTTACTCGGTGAGTTTGGTGGTTCAAAAGCTGATTTATTCGCTGAAATGACGTTTTCTCTGGTGTGGTAAGTTCCACGTGGCTTCAGTGACTTTGTTGAAAGTCAGCACTGTGAGATTGGCTTTCCAAAAGCGCTTTTTGGTGTTGTCAGTCCGTTTTCTACGGAGTTGTTTGTTCTAAGTGGTTTCATTGAGTAGCCGCTTTGAGACTACGCCTGACTTAAATGCATCAAAGCACATAAAGTTTGTTGTTCGCAAAGTTTAGTTCGGCTTAAAATTGGCGCTCGGTGCCTCGCGACTAACAAACTGCTCAAGAGGGATTCGCAACGCGTGGCATTTTTACTATGCGTTGAATTTAGTGATCAAGGTGGTATGCGGCGGCTTCGGTATTGCGTTGCTCACCCCTTAGCAGAGCGTTATGTGCTTGGAGGAATTAATATGCAAAAGAAGCAAATTGCAAAATACATATTATTTTTCCTTGGTATTGGAA
>NZ_JAWOUS010000073.1:0-1749 GCF_033339495.1 Vibrio sp. 2134-1 | reverse complement strand
CTCAGCCAAATGCTGAGGAGTATGCGCCGCCGAAGTTGGATTACACCTTACCAGACGCTCAATCTGGTAGCCTTTATCGTCACCAATACACGATGACTCTATTCCAAGATCGTCGTGCGTACCGAGTCGGTGATGTGTTAACCGTGGTGCTTTCTGAAGAGACTTCTTCAAGCAAAAAAGCCGGAACCAAATTTGGTAAGAGCTCAGCGGTGAACTTTGCTGCGCCAACCATCGGCACTAAAAAGTTTGATGAACTTGGTGTGAGCATTGACGACAGCCGAAATTTCGATGGCAGTGCGTCTAGCTCGCAAGGCAACAAGCTCCAAGGTGCTATCACGGTCACGGTGCATGACGTGTTGCCAAATGGCGTATTGCGCATCAGTGGCGAAAAGTGGCTGCGCTTAAATCAAGGTGATGAATTTATCCGTTTGACGGGCATTGTTCGCGTCGATGACATCACTCGCAATAACCAAGTTTCTTCTCAACGAATTGCGGATGCTCGCATCACTTACGCTGGTCGTGGCGCATTGGCAGACAGCAACGCTGCTGGGTGGCTGACTCAGTTCTTTAACAGCCCATGGGTACCATTCTAATGAAGCCAATCAATACCTTATTTTCGTCTTTCCTACTGGCATTGACCTTAGGGCTTCCTGCGACTTCACAGGCTGAAGTGGAAATTCCTATTATGGATTTGGTGGATGTTCGAGGCATCCGCGAAAACCAATTAGTCGGTTACGGTTTGGTGGTTGGTCTTGCCGGCCAAGGTGACCGCAACCAAGTAAAATTTACCTCACAGTCCATCACCAACATGTTGCGCCAATTTGGTGTTCAGATTGATGACAGCATGGACCCTAAACTGCGCAACGTAGCATCGGTAAGCGTGACGGCATCGGTAGACCCTATGGCGGGGCCGGGCCAAACCTTAGATGTGGTCGTATCATCCATTGGTGATGCGAAAAGCTTGCGCGGCGGTACGCTGCTTCTTACGCCGCTACGCGGTATCGATGGTGAAGTGTACGCCATCGCGCAAGGTAGCGTAGTTGTGGGCGGTTTATCTGCCGAAGGTAAAAGTGGTTCGAAAGTCGAAGTGAATACGCCAACAGCGGGTCGTGTGCCGAATGGTGCAACGCTAGAGCGCGAAATCAAAACAGACTTCAACCAGCGCGATGAAATCACGTTAAACCTGCGCAAACCAAGTTTCACCACTGCAAAAAACATCGCACGTGAAATCAACAATACGTTTGGTCCGAACGTGGCTGTTGCCATCAACAAAGCACGCGTGGATATGCGAGCGCCGAAAGACACGCAACAACGCGTGATCATGATGTCGATGCTGGAAGAGATGAGCGTCGTAGAAGGTCGTAAGCCTGCACGTATCGCCTTCAACTCCCGTACTGGCACCGTGGTGATTGGCAAGAATGTCAAAGTTGGCGAAGCGGCAGTAAGCCACGGCAACTTGACGGTGCGAATTTCAGAATCAGAAAAAGTCAGCCAGCCGAATGCGTTTGCTGATGGTGAGACAAAAGTCGTGAATCAAACGGATATTGATGTAAACGAAGAGCTCGCTCAAATGGTGATTTGGCCTCCGGGCACAGAGCTCAATACCATTGTCGATGCAGTCAACAGCTTAGGTGCAACCCCAACCGATTTAATGTCGATTCTTCAGGCACTAAATGAAGCGGGCGCGTTGAATGCTGAACTGGTCGTGATTTAAGGAGTGAACGATGAAACTAGACGGTAGCAGCGATA
>NZ_JAWOUS010000072.1:0-1784 GCF_033339495.1 Vibrio sp. 2134-1 | reverse complement strand
CCGGTTATTTCGGGTGTTCCCTCATGGAAACTGCCTTTGGTTTACTATCCAAACGTTAATTTTGCTGCGCCGAGATGGTTTGATCCTATACGTTTTATTATCCAAAGCGTGTGGTTGCTTTGCTTCAGGCAAAACGTAAATGTAAATACAGCATGGTCCAAAAAAACCAGCAGCTTAGCGATGACTTTAGCCGAACAAATTCGCAATGCGTTCTACTTGCCATTTGAATTGGTTGCAAAAAGCGTCCGCTGGTTAGAACAGACAGCGAACAACATCAAAGATCCACAAGTTCGAGAGCGTATTAAAGCAAGTAAGTCAGCGATGGCGTTGAACTACACCTTGCTGTTTTTCGTGGTGTTAATCGCTTTGCTTTGTTTTACGGTGCCATTTGGTTATCAGGCTCAGACTGTCTTTGTGTTGTTACTCTGGGCATTAGCGATGATGGTTCGTCGCATGCCGGGTCGTTTTCCTACCATGCTTTTGATCATCTTGTCGGTTACGGCCTCATGTCGATACTTGTGGTGGCGTTATTCGTCTACCCTGAACTGGGACGATCCTGTTGCTTTGTTTCTAGGGGGCGTTTTACTTCTAGCTGAGACGTATTCTTGGATTGTGCTGATGCTTGGCTATTTCCAAAATATCTGGCCATTGAATCGCAAACCAGTATCGATGCCACCGGATCAGTCAACTTGGCCAACCATTGACTTGATGATCCCTACTTACAACGAAGATCTCGATGTCGTGAAAGCGACGGTTTATGCCTCGTTAGGTGTCGATTGGCCGAAAGACAAACTCAACATCCACATTCTGGATGACGGCAAGCGTGATAGCTTCCGAGATTTCGCCAAAAGTGTAGGGGTGAACTACATCCGCCGCCCAACGAATGAACATGCGAAAGCCGGTAACATTAACTATGCGTTGAAGCAGACCAGCGGTGAGTTTGTTGCGATTTTTGACTGTGACCATATTCCTACACGAGCATTCTTTCAGCTCACAATGGGGATGTTCCTGAAAGATCCAAAGTTGGCGCTTATTCAGACGCCGCACCATTTCTTCTCTCCGGATCCTTTTGAGCGTAACTTATCGAACTTTCGTAACGTGCCAAACGAAGGCAACTTGTTTTACGGCTTGATTCAAGATGGTAACGACTTATGGGATGCAACTTTCTTCTGTGGCTCGTGCGCTATTTTACGTCGAGAGCCTTTAGAGGAAGTCGGTGGTATTGCAGTCGAAACCGTGACGGAAGATGCGCACACGTCTCTGCGCATGCACCGTTTAGGCTATCGTTCTGCATATCTTAAGCAGCCGATTTCTGCTGGTTTGGCGACAGAGACATTGTCTGCACACGTTGGGCAACGTATTCGTTGGGCTCGCGGGATGGCGCAGATATTTAGGGTAGATAATCCATTGACTGGAAAGGGTCTTAAGCTCTCTCAACGGCTTTGTTACGTCAATGCCATGCTGCACTTTCTATCTGGTATCCCAAGGATTGTATTCCTGATCGCACCATTGGCTTATTTGTTGCTACATTCCTACGTGATTTATGCGCCAGCGCTGGCGATCATTTTGTACGTATTGCCTCATATGATCCACGCGAGCATGACCAACTCTCGTATGCAGGGTGACTACCGTTATTCGTTCTGGGGTGAGGTATACGAAACCGTGCTTGCTTGGTATATCGCAAGGCCAACAACGGTGGCTTTGTTTGCACCCCATAAAGGGACATTCAACGTAACGGCAAAAGGCGGTTTGGTTGAAAAATCTCACTACGATTGGGTGATCTA
>NZ_JAWOUS010000071.1:0-1894 GCF_033339495.1 Vibrio sp. 2134-1 | reverse complement strand
GCAACAGCAACGTGTTGGTTTCGATTGAAAATGGCATCGCGACCATTAGCCCAACGGCAGACTGGAACGGCTCAGAAGCGCTGACCTTTACTACTACCGATCCAAGCGGCGAGAGTGTCAGCCAAACGGTGAACTTCACGGTAGCCCCTGTGGCGGACATCGTGGCAGATAACGCGACGGTTGTGGAAGATACGCCGACCATCATTAAGGTTTTAGGTAACGACACGTTCGAAGGCGACGACAAAGTGGTGTCGATCGATACCAATAACGGTCCAGCTAACGGCACGGTCTCAGTCAACCCGGACGGCAGCGTGACCTACACGCCGAACGACAACTACCATGGTACAGACAGCTTCACCTACATCGTCACGTCCGGTGGGGTATCGGAGTCCACCACGGTGAACGTCGATGTCACGCCAGTGAACGATGCGCCAGTGGCGACCAATGACACGGCGATTACTGACGAAGACACGCCAGTCACGATTGATGTCCTGCCAAACGACACCGATATTGATGGTGATACGCTGTCTATCCAATCAGCGTCTGTGCCGAGTAACCAAGGGACAGTCGAAATTGTTGACGGCAAACTGGTCTTCACACCGGCTGAGAACTTCCATGGCGACGCTGAAATCACTTACTCCGTTACCGATGGTTCACTGACTGACCAAGCGACGGTCAACGTCACCGTGAATGCGGTGAACGACACGCCTGTGGTTGAAAGCAACATTGCAGACCAAACCTTGGCGGAAGACTTTACGCCATACAGCATCGATCTGAATACGGCCTTCAGCGATGTGGATAACGTGGATGGCGAGCTGAGCTTCAGCGTTTCTGGCAACAACAACGTGTTGGTGTCGATTGAAAATGGCATCGCGACCATTAGCCCAACCGCAGACTGGAACGGCTCAGAAGCGTTGACCTTTACGGCTACCGATCCAAGCGGCGAGAGCGTTAGCCAAACGGTGAACTTCACGGTAGCGCCTGTGGCGGACATCGTGGCAGACAACGCGACGGTTGTGGAAGACACGCCAACCATCATTAAGGTTTTAGATAACGACACGTTCGAAGGCAACGACAAAGTGTTGTCGCTGGATAGCAATAACGGTCCAGCGAACGGCACGGTCTCGGTCAACCCTGACGGCAGTGTGACTTACACGCCAAACGACAACTATCACGGAACAGACAGCTTCACCTACATCGTTACCTCCGGTGGGGTATCCGAGTCCACCACAGTGAACATCGATGTGACGCCAGTGAATGACGCGCCAGTGGCGACCAATGACAATGCCGTTACTGACGAAGACACGCCAGTGACGATTGATGTCCTGCCAAACGACACCGACATTGATGGCGATACATTACGTATTGACTCGGCGTCTGTGCCGAGTGACCAAGGTACAGTTGAAATTGTTGACGGCAAGTTGGTGTTCACACCGGCTGAGAACTTCCATGGTGACGCTGAAATCACTTATACCGTGACCGATGGTTCACTGACTGACCAAGCGACGGTCAACGTCACCGTGAATGCGGTGAACGACACGCCTGTGGTTGAAAGCAGCATTGCAGACCAAACCTTGGCGGAAGACTTCACGCCATACAGCATCGATCTAAATACCGCTTTCAGTGATGTGGATAACGCCGATGGTGAGTTAACGTTTAGTGTCTCTGGCAACAGCAACATTCAAGTGGCGATCGTCAACGGTATTGCTACGTTCACTCCAACCGCTGACTGGAACGGCTCAGAAATCCTAACCTTTACGGCGACCGATCCAAGCGGCGAAAGCGTTAGCCAAACGGTGAACTTCACGGTAGCGCCAGTGGCGGATATCGTGGCAGACAACGCGACGGTTGTGGAAGACACGCCGACCATCATTAAGGTCTTAGGTAACGACAC
>NZ_JAWOUS010000070.1:0-1958 GCF_033339495.1 Vibrio sp. 2134-1 | reverse complement strand
AACCGAGCCAAAAACACACAAACCTTAGCCCTAAATATTTTGTTTTAACTGCGTTTTTCTCGTTGGCAACTAACGCCTTGTTAAGGTGTGAGGCACGCAATACCGAAGGTTCCGCATAACACCTTAACCACTAAAACCAACGCATGGTAAAAATGCCACGCGTGCCGAATCACTCTTGAACAATTTGTTATACGAATTTTTTCAGTGCCGACACTTGCTGTTCAAATAACTCACAATCTGACTTTGAGTATGACTTAGCTACATTAACCCATTGAACGCCCGTTTCATCTATGTGGCGAAACTCGACTTGAAGTGCATATTTAGAACAACGAAAAAGAGCAAAAACCAAACCTACAACCGTCAGACTAAGAACTAAAACTAGTAGCCATTGTGGCACCTCTTCCAACCTTGGAATAACTAACCAAACTGCCCCTGAAAAAACACACACCCAGAATAAAACTTGACCTAAATTATCAAGAAAACTTAACTTTTTAACCCTAACATTGTTTATCTTAGACAAAGGATATGAGTCTTTCTCAAACCTGAACTCTTTTGAATCCAAGTTAAAATCAGTATTTTTGTACATAATTTCCCTCTATTCGTATAACGCCCAATTAAGGGGTGAGTAACGCTGCCACCCAACCTAGCGCATTGTACCGTAACCACTAAAATTGAAGTAGAAACCAAAATGCCAAGCGTTGGGAATCCTTCTTAAATTGCTTGTTATGTTCGTAGCCATTTGTACATGACGTGACTATCAACTAACCCTAGATGAGCATGCTTATATGCCTTGGGAATTGTACCTATGATTTGAAACCCCAGCTCCTCCCAAAGCTTCACCGCAACTTCATTGGTAGAGACCACGCTGTTAAATTGCATGGCATCAAAGCCAAGTTCTAGAGCAGTTTCCTGAGAATGTTCACACATAAGGCGTGCAATGCCCTTACCTCTAGCTTTGCTAGAAACCATGTATCCACAATTACATATATGGCTACTTGGCCCCATTGCATTTGGCTTGATGTAGTAAGAGCCCAGTACAACGTCATTTTCTACGAAAACAAAAGCTTTCAGGGGAGATTCACACCATAAAGTAAATGCTTGTTCTAGCGTCATATTTGGGTCAAAGGCATAAGTTTCTTGTGCCTGGATTACCGCAGAAAATGTTGGCCAAAACGACTCAAAATCGGCTTTTGTGACTTCCCTAATCATGAATTTCCTCCTAGAACATAACGCCCTGTTAAGGGGTGAGCAACACAATACCGAAGCTTCCGCATACCCCTTAACCACTAAACACAACGCATAGTAAAAATGCCACGCGTTGCGAATCACTCTTAAACAGTTTGTTAAATTACATGCCGAAAGCCATTTTTAGTACCATTAGCTAATGGTGTTCTGTCGGGCTATTGCAAGTAATAAGGTATTTTTTTAGTCGTTGCAGAGGCTCAATATTATCAAGAACAATTGTACAAAATATATTGCCAAACATTGGGACTAAAGCGGCTGTCCACGCTACGTTTGTACTCAAGTACCAATTGTTAAGTTTTGCAAAACCGACATATGAGCTAAAACTATAAAGATCAAAACACTCTTTTTTGATTGCGCAGAATACAGTTAAAACATCAAAACTTCCCCAGGTTCCAGTTTTAAGCCACATGTACGAACCATACAGTGTCGATGCGATCAAAACCAAAATCGGAGCGACAAGTCCAAACAATACAAAATCATCGCTTAGCCATCCAAGAAGTCCCCAAAGTAAAACTAACGAGAATAATATTAATAATGCCACCTTTTACCTCACTGATGTTTATTGTTGTAATTGGTGTACCCCACAAAAAGTAGACAGTACATAACTACATACTTTCGTACTCAACTGGGCTGACATGCCCCAACGCTGAGTGTCTTCTTCTGCGATTGTAAAATACCTCGATGTATTCGAAGATGCCCATTCGGGCTTCTTC
>NZ_JAWOUS010000069.1:0-2071 GCF_033339495.1 Vibrio sp. 2134-1 | reverse complement strand
GCCAGATGCAAGCGATGCCGCTTTTTCTCTCGCATCTTTGATCGCAGCCATGCGTGCTTTTTGTTGGTATTCCGCTTGATTGCTCACTTTCAATTGGATGTTGTCGACCTGATTAATGCCAGCTTTCAACGCCATATCCAAATACTGGTTAAGATCGGCTAAATCTGTCACTGTTACATTGATGCTGCGTGATGCTCTGTATCCAACCAACTCCGCTTTGCCCGATTTAGGGTAGTGATACTGAGGCGCAAGATACAGGTTTGAGCTGGTGATATTGTCCTTTGATAAACCAGCATCAGACAGATATTGGAGAAAATCTTCGACTGTTTTATCGACGGATTGTTTTGCTTGTTCCGCTGTCATGGTGGTATCCACCACTTTTACAGAAAAGGTCGCCATGTCTGGTGTTGCGACCACCTCACCGTAACCCGTTGTTGTTACGTGAGCAAATTCAGGCACATCAGCCAAGACTGAAACACTGCTAAGACTAAGAGCTGAAGCCAGCAAACACGAATACAGTTTCATTCGACAAATCCATCCATATCAATAGTGAAGTGTCTCCACAAATCAGCATCACCGACTTTGTTAAGTCGCCGAGCTGTAGGAGTAAGTGGTTTCATAATAGAAACTTCCGGTGATTATCCAAGCTCCTAACTTCACTTCTAACACAACTTTGACTGTGTAACTTTGGTGTAATTTCAACCATTCGTCATTTAATATTCGTCAGAAATGGTCGTCTATTCAATCACTACTGTGGTAAATGACGCTGTGCATAATTGACAATCGCTTGTGAAATCTCCTGCAATACGCCAGTTTCCAACTGCCAATGGTGCCAATAAATACGATAAGACATCAGGAAGCCAGGCGTAATATCAATTAACGAGCCTTGCTCTAACTCATCAGTAATTTGCAAACGAGGGATCAAACAATATGCCACTCCAGCTAACGCCATTTTGAGAAAAGCCTCTGAGCTGCTGATGTTGTGATGAATCACGCTATCAGGACGCACATTGAAATGCTCCGTGAGAAACTTTTTATGTAAGTCATCATACTGATCGTAGGAAACCGCTGGCGCCTTTGCTAAGGTCTGATTGTTTACACCTTCAGAAAAGTAACGCTGATAAAACTCAGGGTTAGCCACACAAACGTAATCAATTCGTCCTAAGTAATCGGCGCGACAATTTGGTATCGCTTGAGACTCTAAACTGATCGCCCCTGCGACCTCACCACTTTTCAGTTTTTCTATTGAACGTGATTCACCGTAAATCGTCAGCTTCAACTCTACTTGACGAGTTTTCATGACGTCTTGCAAAGCTGGCAGTAACCACGTTGCCAAACTGTCGGCGTTAGTAGCCAAAGACAGTTGCACTGGGCGCGTTGTAGTATCGTTTTTTATCTCAGGTAAAATTTCGTGCTCTAGCAACCGAACTCGACGGTAAAGCCCCAATAGTTTTTTCCCAATAGGAGTTGGCTTGGGTGGCTGCTCTCGAATTAACACAGGTTGCGCCAAGAACTTTTCGAGCTGTTTAATACGCTGCGAAATGGCAGATTGTGAGACAAACAGATGCTCAGCAGCTCGTTCAAAACTGCCTTGATAAACAACGGCATCCAAGGCTTCTATCCATTTGTAATCCAACCCTCGCATTCACTTTCTCCCCCCAAAAAAAAACCAACACCAAACCATTAAATAAGTAACTCTAATAATATATTAAAATCATTAATTATACTTATTTAACCAAAGCCATTATCTTTCCCCTCTCTGTCGTTTTCTTAATTATTTGAGGTGTATTGTGAGCTTTTGGGTTTTATTGCAAGGATTTGGTTTAGGGGCATCGATGATCATTCCGATCGGAGCACAAAATGCGTATGTCTTGAATCAAGGCATAAAGCGCAATCACCACCTGACGACAGCCACTATTTGTAGCGTCCTAGATATGATCTTCATTTCTCTAGGTATCTTTGGTGGTGGTGCTATTCTGTCTCAAAATGAAGTCCTACTGACATCGGTGACGCTTGGTGGTATTGCCTTCCTGAGCTTCTATGGACTACTTTCTCTTAAAAGCGCATTCAA
>NZ_JAWOUS010000068.1:0-2200 GCF_033339495.1 Vibrio sp. 2134-1 | reverse complement strand
ACGAGGCTGGAAAAGGTGTCCGCAATGAGAACAGGTTGCGAAACGTGCCAATGAGCAGGAAAAACAGGCGGCATGAACATCAACCCCAAGTCAGAGGGTCCAATCGCAGATAGAAGGCAAGGCGTTCGCGGTCGGGGGCTTCGATCCCCAATACATTGAATAGGACAGCGAAGGCGCGCTCTGCTTCATCTGGCGCTGCCCAGTTCTCTTCGGCGTTAGCAATCATGAGTGCCAAATCGGCATAGCGATCTGCTGTTCCGAGCCGCCCAAGGTCGATCAGACCCGTGCATTGAAGAGTTTTAGGGTCCACCATGAAGTTCGGCATGCAGGGATCACCATGGCAAACAACCATATCGGTGCGCTCTTGGTCGAGCCGCACCGGTAGCTCTCGTTCGACACGAGCCAAAAGATCGAGCTGCGGCGTACTCTTGTCCTCGTCCGGTAAGAAGTCGGGATTGACGGCATTGCGGGACACCACATCAACGGCGCGTCCGAACATTCGCGACAGCCTGCGCTCAAACGGACATTGATCAACCGATAGGCTGTGAACAGCGCCAAGTTGCTGCCCCATTGACGGCCACGCTTTGAGCAAATCCGCTCCAGACAGATCAGCCGCCGGTACTCCCGGAATTGCCGTTATCACCAAGCATGCACCCTCCTGTTCCTCCTGCCAGTTGATCACCTCGGGGCAAGCCACACCTCGACCTTTGAGCCAAATGAGGCGGTCACGCTCTCCAGCGAGCTCACCGCGGCAGGAAGCAGGTGCGATTTTCGCGAAGGCATGCCCGTCACCACGTCGAAAAACAAAATCACCAGATTCTCCGCCTCTGACAGGCAACCAGTCAGAATGCGATTCACCAAAAAAAATATTAGTTCGATTCAATGGAGGTTCCTTCAGTTTTCTGATGAAGCGCGAATATAGAGAAATATCCCGAATGTGCAGTTAACGAATTCTTGCGGTTTCTTTCAGCGCCGCCAATACCGCCAGCCCGTCGCGCAAGGGGCGCGGCTCGTGTGTGCGGATGAAGTCAGCTCCACCTGCGGCGGCGGCAAGCTCTGCAGCGAGTGTCGCGGCCCCGACATCCCCCGGACCACGGCCTGTGAGCGCGCGCAGAAAGGATTTGCGCGAAACAGACAGAAGCACCGGCAAATCGAAGCGCAGCCGCAATTCATCGAACCGCGCCAGCACCGAGAGCGAGGTTTCGGGAGCAGCCCCCAGAAAAAACCCCATGCCGGGATCAAGGACAAGGCGGTTGCGTTTGATACCGGCACCCGTCAGCGCCGCGATGCGCGCGTCAAAGAACGCCGCAATGTGATCCATGATGTCGCCAGCGGGTGCCTCGCGCCGATCTGCCTGCCCGTCTTGCACCGAATGCATAACGACGAGTTTGGCAGATGATTTCGCCAATTGCGGATAGAACGCAGCGTCTGGAAAACCGCGAATATCATTGAGATAGGCTACACCACGCGACAAGGCATAGGCTTGCGTCGCGGGTTGATAACTGTCGAGCGAGACGGGAATGCCATCTGCCTTGAGCGCGTCCAGCACCGGCGCGATACGCGCGATTTCTGTGTCGGACGAAACAGGCGCGGCGTCGGGATTGCTGGATGCCGGACCGAGGTCGATCACATCTGCCCCCTCGGCCATCAGCTTACGCGCCTGCGCAATGGCTGCGTCTGGCGCCAGATACCGGCCTCCATCGGAGAAACTGTCCGAGGTTATGTTGACGATGCCGAAAATGATGAGCGATTTATTCATGGGGGCTTCTATAATAATAATAATCGAGCATGAGTCTCATACGGATGCTCGGGTCGAAAGGGAATCCCCAGGCGAGTAACCTGTTTGCGGTGATCCATTAGCTGCAGGAGCAGAATAGCATACATCTGGAAGCAAAGCCAGGAAAGCGGCCTATGGAGCTGTGCGGCAGCGCTCAGTAGGCAATTTTTCAAAATATTGTTAAGCCTTTTCTGAGCATGGTATTTTTCATGGTATTACCAATTAGCAGGAAAATAAGCCATTGAATATAAAAGATAAAAATGTCTTGTTTACAATAGAGTGGGATACAGACACGCTTGATATGTTTGGAGATGGGGTTCTAGGGATTTTCCCCTCTAAAAAGACTTAATCCTCTGTAGACCACACCAATAAATGGCTGCGGAGGTGGGTTACTACTTATAAGTGTGGCAAATTAGGTAAATA
>NZ_JAWOUS010000067.1:0-2288 GCF_033339495.1 Vibrio sp. 2134-1 | reverse complement strand
TTCCTCCTTAGCTCAGTTGGTAGAGCGACGGACTGTTAATCCGCAGGTCGCTGGTTCGAGCCCAGCAGGAGGAGCCACTTTTAAAGCCGCATCACTTGATGCGGCTTTTTTGTATCTGCTTTATACGTCATTTCTCGTTTTCCCATTTATCTGCACTTCATTTCTAAACATCAGCGAATATTAAATCTTTTCTTCAAAAACACTTATTTCACGCTAAAAATTTAATCCTCATCGTAATTTCAATACGCATTAGTATCCGAGCATATTCATCTTCACTAAGATGCCCGAGTTATTACATTTCTTCTTTTAGCTATGCCTTGCATAGTGATAACACTTTATTTGTGAGCTAAATATGAAACTAAAAACTCAAGCCTATTTATTATCTGCGATCATATTGCTAGCTCTCCTAGCTCTGACCGCAACGGGCTTATGGACACTTCGCGTCGCAAGTAACCTTGATAACAAAGCTCGAGTTACTGAGCTATTTAAAAGTGCGTACAGCATACTTACCGAAGTAGAAAAGATGGCTATCGAAGGCAAAATGCCGGAAGACGAAGCGAAAGCATTAGCCACTCGCCTACTTCGTAACAATATCTACAAAGACAACGAATACGTTTATGTCGCAGATGAAAATATGATGTTCATCGCCGCACCACTAGACCCTCAACTGCACGGAACCAGCTTCCATGACTTTAGAGATGGCAGTGGTAATAGCGTAGGCCAACTCATTCTAGATGTATTGGGGCACAAAACAGGTCAGATCGTTGAATATACCTGGAGCCAAAAACAAGCAGATGGCAGCATTGAAGAAAAACACTCGATAGCAGAAAAAACACCACACTGGGGCTGGGTTGTCGGTACAGGTATTGGCTTTAATGAAGTTAACGCACGTTTTTGGTCGACAGCACAATGGCAGCTTGTGCTGTGTCTGATTATCGCGGGAAGTATTCTAAGTGGCCTGATCATTTCGATTCGCAAAATGCTTAATCTACTTGGTGGAGAGCCTAACGACGTGCGTAAAGCAGTTCAAGCTGTCGCTCAAGGAGACATCCAGACCAGTTTTGATACTGTGGCACCGAGAGGAAGTATCTATCGTGCCGTGCAAGATATGAGTCAATCACTAGCTACCATGGTGACAAACCTAGAGAAGTCTATGCATGCACTGCGCGCAGAGTTGTTTGCCGTAGAGGCTCGATCAAATACGATTGCCGATCTTACCGTATCTCAGCAGCAATCAACGGCTATGATTGCCACTGCGATGACTGAAATGGCATCTTCAGCCAACCATGTTGCCAATTCAGCAAGCGACACCGCAAACAATACGGACGAGGCAGACAAACAAAGCCAACATACTCAGAAACTCATTCACAACACGGTTGAAAACATTCAAGGTTTAGCTTCTCAATTAAATACTGCGAGTAAAGCGGTCGCCGATCTAGATCAGGATGTAAATAATATTGTAAAAGTGCTCGATGTGATTGGTGATATCGCAGAGCAAACAAACCTATTGGCACTCAATGCAGCCATTGAAGCAGCACGTGCTGGAGAGCAAGGCCGAGGCTTCGCAGTCGTTGCTGATGAGGTACGCAACCTAGCAGGACGCACACAAGACAGCACAAAAGAGATTCAGTATATGATCTCCAATCTTCAAGAAGGCTCTCGCAATGCCATTCACACAATGGAAATATGTGCAGAAACCAGTGAAAGCACTGTTACAGAGTCTAAGAATGCCTCTGAAGCTCTACAGCAAATTGTAACGGCGTTAGAATCTATCACCACAATGAGCCAGCAGATCGCTACTGCTGCCGCTGAGCAGACGCAGGTTAGCGATGATATTGCGCTACGCATAAACCTTATCGATGAAAGCGGAGGACAACTAAACTCTGTCGTAACCGAGAGTCAATCAAGTACTCAAAGTTTAGCTTCACTAGCGAATGAGCTAGAAGGTTGGGTAAACAAGTTCTCAGTAAAGCACTAGTTTAAAGTCAATTGTTCAATAAAAAGCACGTTTTCAGACGTGCTTTTTTGTTTTTATCGCCTTTATTTTGCAAGTGAACACACTATCAATGTTAAAACATCGCTTAAAGCATGGCGCATTGCTGCTTAAAACGCATAAAAACAGCCCACTCCGAGCACAAATTCATCAAACGATATTTTATTTTAATTTTATTGTTGACCTGAAAGCCGAAAAGCCTTTTAATACACCTCGTCGCCCGGATAGCTCAGTCGGTAGAGCAGAGGATTGAAAATCCTCGTGTCGGTGGTTCGATTCCGCCTCCGGGCACCAC
>NZ_JAWOUS010000066.1:0-2322 GCF_033339495.1 Vibrio sp. 2134-1 | reverse complement strand
AGTTGGTTAGAATACCGGCCTGTCACGCCGGGGGTCGCGGGTTCGAGTCCCGTCCACTCCGCCACTTATATTAAGCCCTAGTCGAAAGACTGGGGCTTTTTCGTTTGGTCGTGTCCCCGAGAAATGCATTTACACATTGAAGGCGAGACAATACGACTTTCTTTACCCTTTTGGCACATGAGTTTCTCAGGAAGATGAGCCTGCTGCCTGCACTTCCAATTACTCCGAGTTTGTATCCTGTCCTCGTTGAAAGATTGGCCATTTGAACAATGAGTCTTATAACACTCGCCCTCAACCGTAATAGAATGAATAGTCTTCCGTACTGCGTGTTTTGTTAGCGTCTCTCTTAAACAATAATTTTCTACATCTTATTTCTCAAACATTCATTGCTTCCATGTTTAGAGCGGGACCGTCGTTGCGTGGATTACGCAATTTCCCGAAATATAGTGAGGAAGAGATCTAAGTCTTCCGTAAATTAATGCCTTTTAGAAAACTTTGTTTTCTTTGCTGAACTTGCTAGTAGCGATTAACCTAAGAGGAGTTCTTGAGGAGTATGTTTGATGATGCAACAAATAAAAAATGAAACGCTGAAATCTGTATTTAAGCAATGGTCTTCCGAAGAGGGAATTGTGGTCATCAACCCTGCAACTGAGCAAGAGTTAATTCGGTTAAAGCCTAGTACTCTTGATGAGTTAGATGATCTCATTGGTCAGTGCAAAACGGAGCAAGTCCGTTGGGCTAAATTAAGTGCCAAAGAGCGCTCTCGTCGTTTGAGGGGGTGGTATCAACTACTTCTTGATAATGCAGAAGACATAGCCACGATTATTACCTTAGAGCAGGGTAAACCTTTAGCTGAGAGCAAAGGGGAAGTGATGTATGGTGCCTCTTTTGTCGAGTGGTTCTCAGAAGAAGCAAAACGTGCTTATGGCGAAGTTATTCCTGCCCCCACGACAGATAGACGTCTATCTGCAATTCGCCAGCCTGTGGGAGTATGCGCTGCAATTACACCTTGGAACTTCCCTATTGCGATGATTACAAGAAAAGCAGCACCAGCCCTAGCGGCAGGTTGTGGCATGTTGATCAAGCCATCAGAGCTTACCCCTCTCACTGCAATTGCTGTTGTTGAATTAGCTTATCAGGCTGGTATCCCTAAAGAACTGCTTTCTGTCGTGGTGTCGGAGCAGGCTGCTGAGTTTGGTCAAGTACTAAGTACTGATCCTAGGATTCAGAAGATCTCTTTTACGGGGTCTACGCGAGTCGGGAAAATTTTGATGAAGCAAGCCAGTGATTCAGTCAAGGCGGTGTCGATGGAGTTGGGTGGTAATGCGCCTTTCATCGTGTTTGAAGATGCAGACTTAGATGCGGCTGCGGAAGGGCTTGTCGCGTCGAAGTTCCGTAATGCAGGGCAAACATGTGTTTGTACCAATCGGTTATATGTTCATAAAAATGTAAAACAAGCTTTTATTGATAAAGTATTGTCGAAGTTAAGCAAATTAAAGCTTGGCAATGGTTTAGAGAAAGATGTCACATTAGGTCCTGTTATTACGATGGCCTCTAAGCATCGACTAGAGGCGGTGATCGATCAAGCTGTACAAGAAGGAGCCTCTATTGCTAACTCTCCACAGAGACGGCATGGTCGCTTTATGGAGCCCGTTCTTTTGGATAGTGTGACGCAGAATATGTCGATTGTTCAGCAAGAGCTATTCGGGCCTGTGTTGCCTATTGTTACCTTTGAAAATGATGATCAAGTTCTCGAAATGGCGAACGATACAGAATATGGTTTGGCTTGCTATTTCTATACGAATAGCTTGAAGCGTATTGTGACTTTTAGTGAAGGTTTAGAGTACGGCATGGTTGGAGTTAATGAAGGGATCATCTCTACTGAAGTGGCTCCATTTGGTGGAGTTAAAGAGTCGGGTGTTGGACGGGAAGGTGCTAAGCAAGGACTCGATGAATATCTGGAGACAAAGTATATTTGTCTTGGTGGTTTAAGCTGATTTCAGAGATGGCCGATTGAATTAAAAAGCTAGGTTTTTACCTAGCTTTTTTTTAGTTGAAAGGCATACCATTTGCCACGCGCGTTTGTGGTTAATATTTTCTGGTTACTTAGTGAGTCGATAGTTAGCTTGCGGTAAGCGGTTTTTAATAATCAAAGCGCTTATGTTATTTCGTTATGGGGTAGGAGAGAGCTTAGCTTTAAACTAATACAAAAAAGCCGCATCAAGTGATGCGGCTTCTTCTAATATGGCTCCTCCTGCTGGGCTCGAACCAGCGACCTGCGGATTAACAGTCCGTCGCTCTACCAACTGAGCTAAGGAGGAA
>NZ_JAWOUS010000065.1:0-2494 GCF_033339495.1 Vibrio sp. 2134-1 | reverse complement strand
TGTGTGGTGTGGCGTCGGGGTGCGGGTGCCTGGGGGGGGGCGGGGGGGGGCGGGAGGGTGAGGGGGCGGGCAGTGACAGTTATTGCAGGGGTCAGCCTGCCGCCTTGGGCCGTGCGATGTCGTACTTACCCGCCGCATACTCGTTCACCGTCCAGCCCAGCGCGATCAGCTCCGGCAGCGCCTCGCGCACCCGCTGGCGTCTCTTGCGCATGGCGGCCCCACTGGCCTCTGACGGCCAGACGTAGCCGCACAGGGTATCTATGGCCGCCTTGCCGGTCTTGCCGGGGTCGATCCAGCCACACAGCCGCTGGTGCAGCAGGCGGGCGGTTTCGCTGTCCAGCGCCCGCACCTCGTCCATGCTGATGCGCACATGCTGGCCGCCACCCATGACGGCCTGCGCGATCAAGGGGTTCAGGGCCACATACAGGCGCCCGTCTGCCTCGTCGCTGGCGTACTCGGCAAGCAGCCGGAAGCCCTGCCGCTTGCGGCCATTCTGGGCGATGATGGACACCTTCCAAAGCCGTTCAATGCAGTCCCTGATGGGCTTTGAGTCCTCGATATTGGCATAGCCTATTTCACGAGCCAGCGCCCGATAGCTACCCTTGACCACCATGGCGTCAGCGGTAACGGCTTCCCATTTGGGTTCCAGGAACAGCCGGAGCTGCTGCCCGCCGGGGGTCTCCGGTTCTGGCTCTAGCACCAGACCACTAGGCCCGGCCATGGCCACCAGCCCCTGCAGGATGCGCAAATCATCAGCGCCCAGCGGCTCCGGGCCGCTGAACTCGATCCGCTTGCCGTCGCCGTAGTCATACGTCACGTCCAGCTTGCCGCGCTTGCGCTCGCCCCGCTTGAGGGCACGGAACAGGCCGGGGGCCAGACAGTGCGCCGGGTCGTGCCGGACGTGGCTGAGGCTGTGTTTGTTCTTAGGCTTTGCCACGAGGCACCCCCTTGCTCTTGTGCTGCTTTTCCAGCACGGCGGGCTTGAGTACCCCGCCGTCATGCCGCCTGAACCAGCGGTCTTTGAACGGTGCCCCATAGTTGGCCTTGCTGACTCCAAAGCGGACGAAATAGGGCCGCTGCGTGTCGTCTACGCCCCATTCCTCGGCCTCACCGGTGGTCATGCCGGACAGGTACGATTGCCAGCGGATGTTATCCACCAGCACGGACGATCCCCGGCTGGCCTGCTGCTGGTCGCCTGCGCCCATCATGGCCGCGCCCTTGCTGGCATGGTGCAGGAACACGATAGAGCACCCGGTATCGGCGGCGATGGCCTCCATGCGGCCAATCACTTGCGCCATGGGGCCGCTGGCGTTCTCTTCCTCGATGTGGAACCGGCGCAAGGTATCCAGCACCATCAAGCGGCGTCCCTCAGCGGCTCGCTTGAGGCCGTCGAACCACTCCGGGGCCATGATGTTGGGCAGGCTGCCGATCAGCGGCTGGATCAGCAGGCCGTCAGCCACGGCTTGCCGTTCCTCGGCGCTGAGGTTCGCCCCAAGGGCGTGCAGGCGGTGATGAATGGCGGTGGGCGGGTCTTCGGCGGGCAGGTAGATCACCGGGCCGGTGGGCAGTTCGCCCACCTCCAGCAGATCCGGCCCGCCTGCAATCTGTGCGGCCAGTTGCAGGGCCAGCATGGACTTGCCGGCCCCACCGGGGGACACCAGCGCCCCCACGGTGCCGGCCACCATGTTGGGCAGTACGTAGTCAATCGGTGGCGGTAGCTCTGTGAAGCTCGCCAGAATGTCGATAGGCTTATGGGTAGCCATTGATTTGCCTCCTGTGTAGGCGGTTGGTGGTTAGGCGCTGGCGGGGTCACTACCCCCGCCCTGCGCCGCCCTGAGTTCTTCCAGATACAGCCGCAGCGCCTCGGCCTCTGCGTCTGTGGCCCATATCTTCCGGGCCTTGCGGCCCATGGCTCGCTGCTGCTCGGCAAAGCGGGCCTGTCGTATAGCGTTAGGGGTGGCCAGCAGGTTGCCGGTACGCTTGTCGTGTTGGTCTTTCATCTCAAACCCTCCATTAGAGCTAACAGTATACCACCAGTTAGCGCTAACGCAAGCATTACATACTTAAATCTGGCCCCCGACTGCGCTGCTTCTGGGTCTGCTTCGCCAGCTCGGCGCGGGCCTCCTGCACCTGCGGCAGCTCCATCACCTTCTGCACCGTACGCTTGATGTAATCGGCCTCATGGCCCGTCTTGCGCTCCATGATGGCGGGGCTGGCCTCGGCCATGGCCTTGCCGATCTCGTCCGGCTCCCGGCCCTTGCTGGCCAGCTTCATGGCCGCGATAAAGTCGCACTTGCTGAGGTCGTCACCGTACCGCTTGACCAGCCCGGCCATTTCGCTGCGGTAACACCTGAGTTAAGCCGCGCCGCGAAGCGGCGTCGGCTTGGACGAATTGTTAGGCCGCATATCGCGACCTGAAAGCGGCACGCAAGACCTCAACCTTTTCCGCCCCGAGTGAGGTGCATGCGAGCCTGTAGGACTCTATGTGCTTTGT
>NZ_JAWOUS010000064.1:0-2525 GCF_033339495.1 Vibrio sp. 2134-1 | reverse complement strand
TTAGCAGGCGCTGGTGCTTTTATATTAGTCTCCTTTAAAATGCTTAAACGTCAGCCTGATGAACCAACAGAAGTGAGAGTTGGAGAGCGTGAAGATTGGTTGTTTGCCGACTACAACAAAAAGCGCAAAGTGATCCAGTTCTACTTTAAGCAGGATAAGTGTGAATATATCGACACTGCTCACAGAACTATTTTCCGTTCACACAGTAGATCCGATTGCTACGTATTTTTCAAAACTGAAACGGACTTAGAATCGATGGTAAATCAGTTAGCTACGGAATATAAGCTGGATTGTACAGAGGTAGATGACCACAAAAAGCTGTTTGAATCGAAGCCAGAAGCTAGACTGTTTAACATTCCTGTTTGTAATAGAGAATATCAAACCGATGAGGTATTTGATTTAAGGGCTTCGAACGCCCCTCTCCCAGAGCAAGAATACCTTTACAACGGCAAGTGGCAAACCGAATCTGAGATTGAAAAATCTAAATCTGAACTAACAACAGCCAAAGAGTAACCCTTGGCTTATTTACCTTTTTACATCACGCCAGACGAGCTTTCGGCTTATCAAGAAGAACAAGAGCAACAAATTCTAAAGGGGAAAGATCTCACAACCTGGCACAAGCACGATATTGAAGAGCCTTTTCGATACTTATACCTATCGATTGCTATAGCCGCTGTCAGTCCATTATTTTTCCTTACCTATTTCCTACATGATAACAGTGACATGATCTTAACTTATATTTTATCGGGTCTAACGATAATCATGTCTGGTGTATCTTATCTGACATTTGGTTTGGACAATCGTTATGATTACATCTTGTCCGATCGCGGATTGGTTATAAAAAAGCGACGTGATTTACCGAATTGGGTCAACTCTGCGACTCAAGCCATGGGCTGGATTGGAGCAATAGTTTGTGTCGTGATGGTTGGGGTTGCTGGACCCATGGTTCTTGCCGGAGCTGGTGGGTTTATATTGGTTTCATTTGGTATGCTTAAACGACAGCCTGATGAAGCAACAGAAGTGAGAGTAGGCGAACGAGAAGATTGGCTGTTTGCGGACTACAACAAGAAAAGGAAAGTGATCCAATTCTATTTTAAGCAGGACATATGCAGATATCGAGATACTGCTCATAAGACTATCTTTCGCTCACAAGATAGATCGGATTGTTATGTTTTCTTTAAAACTGAAGCAGATTTAGAATCCATGGTCGCGCAACTGTCAAAGGTCTACAAGCTGGATTGTACAGAGGTAGATGACCACAAAAAGCTGTTTGAATCGAAGCCAGAATCAAGGCTCTTTAGTATTCCAGTTTGTAGTAGAGAATATCAAACCGAAGAGGTATTTGATTTAAGGGCGTCAAATGCCCCACTTCCTGAGCGTGAATACCTTTACAACGGCAAGTGGCAAACCGAGTCTGAAATCGAACAATCAAAATCTGAACCAACAGCAGCCAAGGTATAAACATTGGCTTATTCACCTTTTTACATCACCCCAGAAGAATTGGCGGTTTATCAAGAGGCTCAAGAGCAAAGAATCAGCTCGGGTAGCAATGTTTTACGTTGGAGTGTTGTAAACGTCGAGATGCCTTCTCGATACATTCACCTCTATTTTACTCTCGTAACCTTGTTTGTCTGTATTGCGATGTTTTTTGCCTTAGCAAACTTCGATCAAAACGATGACACCATTTTCTTAGCATGTGTACTTTCATTTTGCGTGGCACTTTTTTATTTCCTAATGAGATGGGGGCTTTTAAAGCAGTACCATTATGTTTTTTCAGAAAAAGGACTTGTTGCAAAGCCTAGTAGTACCATTCCAAAATGGATGAACAATGCGAGTCAAGTAACAGGCTGGGTGGGCGCCACCACATGTATATTAATGGTAATTCTTGTTGGTCCAATGGCTTTAGCTGGCGCAGGCGCTTTTATTTTGGTCTCATTCAAAATGCTTAAACGCCAACCCGAAGAGCGCACAAATATCAGAATTGCAGAGCGTGAAAATTGGCTATTTGCTTACTACAACAAAAAACGCAAGGTTATTACTCTTTATCATAGGTATGACGATTGTGATTACAGAGATGTAGCGAAAACGACCGTTAGTCGATGCCACTATAGAGGTAGGAGCTTTATATTTTTCAGTTCAACCAATGATTTAGAGAGAGTTTTGGAAAAATTGTCTAAAGAGTATCAACTTAAATGTACCGAATTCGAGGATATCAAAGCCTTGTTCAATGCTTATTCACCTGATGAATTGCTCTCGGAACCAGCAAGAAGCCTAGAGTTCCCCGTGGATGATACGTTTGAACTTAGAGCTCAAAACGCACCTATCCCTGAATGGGAATACCTTTACAACGGTAAGTGGCAAACCGAGTCTGAAATCGAACAATCAAAGTCTAAACTAATAACTACAGCTCTGGAGTAACCCTTGGCATATTCACCATTTTATATCACTCCAGAAGAGTTGGCAGTTTATCAAGAGGCACAAGAGCAAGAAATACTCGCAGGCGATAACGTCAGAACATGGCATAA
>NZ_JAWOUS010000063.1:0-2608 GCF_033339495.1 Vibrio sp. 2134-1 | reverse complement strand
TTTAAAATACAAAACGCCCGATGAAGTACATCGAGCGTTTTAGTTAAAAAGTGTCAACCCATATCAGGACGGGTCATTCTTGTTCGACAGAATTCGAAGCAATGTTTATTCAGAGATCAACTTTGGCCGAGAAACACAATCAAAGTCATCGTCATTGAGCATCAACAGTTCATCGACCATTGCTTTGTTTCGTGACTGCTTGCCGACAAAAGCCACATAACTGTCTACCGATGAGAGACGCTCGATAATAAATTTTGGCAGCGTCTGATTAAACTCGAGTGTCGAGAACACCTTACCTTTGCAGGTTTCAAACGATTGACCATTCCAATAACCTTGAATAAGGCTCTGATTGTTACGAGACTGCGCCTTAACCGATGCCACTACGTCATTCGCTTCTGCTTTGTAGCGCTCTAATTGGTCATGCTGGAGTGGTAAGACTTTAAGGTTAACACGATATTGTTGGTAAACCGCTTCGCCATCTTTATTGAAACGGATGTGGATTTGAAAAGGCACCAACTCTTGTTTGGTATCAACTTGCTCGCCTTTTCGAATCAACTCTCGCAACTCACCTTCATCCCAGCGATAATCACTCTTGAACCAACCATTGTCCCCCATAGTCACATAATCAGCCGCCGTACTCACACGAGTGAGTTTCTCTGTCATCCAGTACAAGCTGCTAGCATCTCCCGCAACTTTACCACCAGAAAAATGCGTGAATTGTTCTAAATTAGGAGTTTCAACCGATGAACAGCCAAAAAGGGTAAGGCTAGATAGGAGAAGTGAAGTGAGTAGATGTTTTTTCATGAAATTGCACCGAGGCAGGATACCTCGGTGCATTCTAACTTAGTTTACTGATTCTTTCAGCGCTTTACCTGCTACGAATGCTGGTACGTTAGCTGCTGCGATTTGAATCTCGTCACCAGTCTTAGGGTTACGACCAGTACGTGCAGCGCGGTGGTTTACTTTGAATGTACCAAAACCAATTAGTTGAACTTGGTCACCCTCTTTAAGTGCGCCAGTTACACCATCAAGAGTCGCTTCAAGAGCAGCTTTTGCTTGTGCTTTTGATAGGTCTGCTTTCTCTGCGATAAAGTCGATTAATTGGGTCTTGTTCATTAGGTTTCCCTTCTCATAGGTTATCGAATTCGTCTCACTCTAAAACATAAATGCCCCATCTGGCAAAGGTTTGTAAGCGATCTTTCGATTTTCTGACGTACTTTTAGCCATAATATGAGTAATAACTCACAATTTGTTACCACATACCCCCTGAAAACCCTTGCTTTCCAAGGTATTTGGACCAATTTATAAGTCACTTTTGCGGTTATAATAGCTGCAAATAACCACTATCAAACTACATTCAAGGGCAACTATGCTGCTGTTATCCATTTATATCTCTATTGCAATCGGCATTTCGTTTATCTGTTCGGTGCTGGAGGCGGTACTGCTGAGTATCAGTCCGAGCTACATTGCGCAGCTCAATCAACAGGGGCATCCCGCAGCTGGGCAATTGGCTAAGCTGAAATCAGATATCGACCGACCACTGGCATCTATTCTGACTTTAAACACCATCGCTCACACGATCGGCGCGGCCACTGCTGGTGCACAAGCTGCGGTTGTATTTGGTAGCGAAGCATTAGGTATCTTTTCGGCAGTGCTGACATTGGCGATCTTAGTGCTTTCAGAAATCGTACCGAAGACGATTGGCGCGACCTACTGGCGTCAGTTGGCACCCACTGCCGCGGTCGCATTGCGTTGGATGGTATGGGCGCTTACACCCTTTGTTTGGTTCTCAGAGCAAATCACCAAGCGTCTTGCTCGTAACCACGAAGCTCCAAAGATGCGTGATGAGCTGTCTGCAATGGCGATTCTGGCACGTGAAAGCGGTGAATTTGCCGAGGGTGAATCAAAAATCTTAAGCAACTTGCTTGGCATCCAAGATGTACCCGTAACGCAGGTTATGACGCCACGACCAGTAGTATTCCGTGTCGATGCCACAATGACCATCAATGAGTTCCTAGAAAAACACAAAGATACGCCTTTCTCACGCCCATTGGTTTACAGCGAGCAGAAAGATAACATCATTGGTTTTGTGCATCGCCTTGAGTTGTTCAAACTACAACAATCAGGTTGTGGACAGAAACAGTTGGGAGCAATCATGCGCCCAATTCAAGTGGTGCTAAACAATACCACTTTACCTAAAGTATTCGACCAGATGATGACTCATCGCTTACAGCTGGCACTTGTTGTTGATGAATACGGTACCGTGCTAGGTTTGGTAACGTTGGAAGATATTTTTGAACACCTCGTAGGCGAGGAGATCATCGACGAAGCAGATAAAAGCACTGACATGCAGGAGCTGGCTTACCAACGCTGGGAAAGCTGGAAAGAAATGCACGGCGTAATCGAAAGCCGCGATGACGATGAAGAAGACAATGAGTCGGAGAAGCAGGATAAAGAGCCAGAAGCTCAAGAGCCACCGAAACCCGACTCGAAAGAATCGTAATCAGCATTAGGTATAACAGCTTAAACGCACAAGTAAATTACCACCTTCTAAAGAAGGTGGCTTTGTGTGAGCCCCCTAAAAGGGGGCCTTTGTTTAGTCCAGCGC
>NZ_JAWOUS010000062.1:0-2812 GCF_033339495.1 Vibrio sp. 2134-1 | reverse complement strand
ATGCGTTGTTTTTTGATGATTACGGCGGTATGCAGCGGCTTCAGTATTGCGTTGCTCACCCCTTAACAAGGCGTTATGTATTTTAATCAGTGGTTTAGTGATAACTGACTAATTAACGTTGGAGCTACTGTTAAAGCAACTAGAAACGAGTAAAAGCATGATTCGTATTATTAAGAAAATTTGTGGGTCATATTATGCTCCTGGAGTTATCATAGCCATTTTTATTATGTCGATATGTGTTGTAGAAAATAGAGTTATTGAGGGGCCATACACTGATAACGATGTGTTATACCATAAAGCTGAGGTAACAGGTAAGCATGGTACAGCTGGTCGTGGATTATCTTATGAAATTATTTTTGATAAAAAATACAAGTGCGATATTAAAGTTCAAGGGTATGACTTTAACTTAATAAATAATAACTATTCCCTAGGATATGGTTCGCACAAAGATACAGAAAATCTAAGTGTTGGGCTAGTTAGAACGCATGTAGATAATATTTATTATACTGTTTACGTTAAGGCGGGAGATGAAGTTCTTCTTTCTAGTTCTGATGGTCTTAATAAGATAAATAAATCTAATGCTGAGCAAGTTAAATGGAGTGTTTACTTAAGTCTTATGGCATTTGTTTTACTGTCTCTAATCTTTAGGTTTCTAAGGAAATATTATTAAATTATCTGTATAAAGTTTGCTATTAAATTTGTGCAACCAAAATACATAACAAACTGCTCAAGAGGGATTCACAACGCGTGTCATTTTTACTATGCGTGGATTTTAGTGACTAAGATGGTATGCAGCGGCTACGGTATTGCGTTGTTCACCCCTTAGCAGGGCGTTATATGCAATGGATTGGAATATTTATGAAAGGACTTAATAACATCTTAACTGGTTTTTCCTGGGGAATTGGCTTCTCAGTTGCACTCATTCTGAGTGGGTTGGTTTATACCAAGTTCGTTGAACCGTCGCTCGAAAATATTCTTGAAGACAAAGAAATAGATGATAAAGCAATTGAGTATTTGGCAGATTTCAAAACTGCCTATGGTTTAACATTAGAAAATGTCTTCAAAGATGGGGGCGATGTGCGTTTGGCTGTCGTACAGGAAAACCTGACGGAAGAAGCGTTATATTCTCGTGAGGTTTTAGCATCTGCGTTCGATGTGAATGGTAATTTTATTGGTAATTGTATCGGTGAAAATGAAATCTTCATTATGCAGCCAAAAGAAACCTCTTATCTTGAAATCAAATGTGGGTTTGTGCCATCGCAAGTCGAGCAAATCGGATCATTTAAGTTAAGGATTAAGCCGATTTAGTAAGCACCAGAAAATTGCATATAACAAACTGTTCAAGAGGGATTCGCAACGCGTGGCATTTTTACTATGCGTTGGTTTTGGTGTTTAAGGTGGTATGCGGCGACTTTGGTATTGCGTTGCTCACCCCTTAACAGGGCGTTAGCCCACAGGGTTCAAATTTTAATCATGGTGTTTGTATGAGTTTACAAAGATATAGAAGTAGAAGATGCAAAAAAACAAAGATAGTGGTCGTTATCTATCTATTGTTTCTATTGTGATTGCATCAGCCTCTGCATTTTTTGCGGGCAGTACTTTTGTTTACCCTAACTTTATTACGGATCGTGATTTGGTGGGTTCTGTAGTTCAAATAGAAACTAAGGAAAACGGAAGAGTATTAGTAGATATTGCATACATCAATGATGGTAATGTTGACGAAGTAATACTTGGACAAAAGCTAGTGTTTACTGATGATTACAAATCATATTTTCATTCTAGCCTGGGGAAGAATGATAAGTTAGAGCCGATCGTTTTGAAACCGGGTGAAGAAAAAGTTATTCGCTTTAAAGAAGAATTTCATAAAGATTTCCTCGAAGACTTTAAAAATAAAGAAAGAACAGAAAAAGCAAGTTATCCATATATCCGTGCAGGCGTTGAAATATCTCTTATTGATAGAAGTGGTGTAGGCTATAAAGTTAAGTACATGGGAGCTCTTGCATCTAGATTAGATGACTATGCTGTAGTATCAAATTTTGGTGCATTTTCTGTTGATGGAAGTTCATTTTCTCTGAATGAAGCGTCAGTTATCAAGTAGTGGTCTAACAAACAATTTAAGAGTGATTCGGCACGCGTGGCATTTTATTATGCGTTGGTTTTAGTGATTAAGGTGGTATGCGGTGGCATCGGTATTGCGTACCTCACACCTTAATTGGGCGTTATGTACTAGGAGGTAATGTGAAGAAAGTAAGCTATCTTCTCTTGGGGCTTTTATCGACATCTGTACTTGCTGAACCTAACGACGGACTTATTGGAACTTATCTGAATAGCGACAAGTTATCTTGTAACTTAGAAGTTAAGCTGTTTGAAAAACAGGGTAGAAACTACTTTGAGGTCAAGTTCGAAAAACGTCTATTAAGTGGAGAATATATACTAGATGAGCAATACGTGATTTTTGAGGGGTTAACTGCGTCTGAAGCGAGTGGACTTACAAAGCGAGAGGTAAGTGCTCGGATAGAAAGTGGGGAGCTATTGTTTCAAAACTATGGGAATAGTATGAATCCATATACTTTGTTCTCTGAATGTGCCGAGAAGTATCTGATACTGAGTAAAGTACGTACATAACAAACTGTTTAAGAGTGATTCGCAACGCGTGGCATTTTTACTATGCGGTGGTTTTAGTGGTTAAGGTGGTATGCGGAAGCTTCGGTATTGCGTTGCTCACACCTTAACAGGGCGTTAGGTGCTCAGGTGGAAACAGGAAGTTTTATGCAAATCAGGGAAGTAAGACCGAGTGATGCTCAATCAGTAC
>NZ_JAWOUS010000061.1:0-2881 GCF_033339495.1 Vibrio sp. 2134-1 | reverse complement strand
CCGCGATCAAGCAGGTGCGACAGACGTCATACTAGATATCAAGCGACTTCTCCTATCCCCTGGGAACACATCAATCTTACCGGAGAATATCGTTGGCCAAAGCCTTAGCGTAGGATTTCGCCCTCTCCCGCAAACGACCCCTATTTGCGGAACTGCGGGCGTGGCGCTGTTGGTGTTGACACCAAACGCAGCGCTAGATCCTGTCGGCGTCGCAGCGGGCCTGGCGGGGGCGGTTTCCATGGCGTTCGGAACCGTGCTGACCCGCAAGTGGCAACCTCCCGTGCCTCTGCTCACCTTTACCGCCTGGCAACTGGCGGCCGGAGGACTTCTGCTCGTTCCAGTAGCTTTAGTGTTTGATCCGCCAATCCCGATGCCTACAGGAACCAATGTTCTCGGCCTGGCGTGGCTCGGCCTGATCGGAGCGGGTTTAACCTACTTGCTTTGGTTCCGGGGGATCTCGCGACTCGAACCTACAGTTGTTTCCTTACTGGGCTTTCTCAGCCCGGGGACCGCCGTGTTGCTAGGATGGTTGTTCTTGGATCAGACGCTGAGTGCGCTTCAAATCATCGGCGTCCTGCTCGTGATCGGGAGTATCTGGCTGGGCCAACGTTCCAACCGCACTCCTAGGGCGCGTATAGCTTGCCGGAAGTCGCCTTGACCCGCATGGCATAGGCCTATCGTTTCCACGATCAGCGATCGGCTCGTTGCCCTGCGCCGCTCCAAAGCCCGCGACGCAGCGCCGGCAGGCAGAGCAAGTAGAGGGCAGCGCCTGCAATCCATGCCCACCCGTTCCACGTTGTTATAGAAGCCGCATAGATCGCCGTGAAGAGGAGGGGTCCGACGATCGAGGTCAGGCTGGTGAGCGCCGCCAGTGAGCCTTGCAGCTGCCCCTGACGTTCCTCATCCACCTGCCTGGACAACATTGTTTGCAGCGCCGGCATTCCGATGCCACCCGAAGCAAGCAGGACCATGATCGGGAACGCCATCCATCCCCGTGTCGCGAAGGCAAGCAGGATGTAGCCTGTGCCGTCGGCAATCATTCCGAGCATGAGTGCCCGCCTTTCGCCGAGCCGGGCGGCTACAGGGCCGGTGATCATTGCCTGGGCGAGTGAATGCAGAATGCCAAATGCGGCAAGCGAAATGCCGATCGTGGTCGCGTCCCAGTGAAAGCGATCCTCGCCGAAAATGACCCAAAGCGCGGCCGGCACCTGTCCGACAAGTTGCATGATGAAGAAGACCGCCATCAGGGCGGCGACGACGGTCATGCCCCGGGCCCACCGGAACGAAGCGAGCGGGTTGAGAGCCTCCCGGCGTAACGGCCGGCGTTCGCCTTTGTGCGACTCCGGCAAAAGGAAACAGCCCGTCAGGAAATTGAGGCCGTTCAAGGCTGCCGCGGCGAAGAACGGAGCGTGGGGGGAGAAACCGCCCATCAGCCCACCGAGCACAGGTCCCGCGACCATCCCGAACCCGAAACAGGCGCTCATGAAGCCGAAGTGCCGCGCGCGCTCATCGCCATCAGTGATATCGGCAATATAAGCGCCGGCTACCGCCCCAGTCGCCCCGGTGATGCCGGCCACGATCCGCCCGATATAGAGAACCCAAAGGAAAGGCGCTGTCGCCATGATGGCGTAGTCGACAGTGGCGCCGGCCAGCGAGACGAGCAAGATTGGCCGCCGCCCGAAACGATCCGACAGCGCGCCCAGCACAGGTGCGCAGGCAAATTGCACCAACGCATACAGCGCCAGCAGAATGCCATAGTGGGCGGTGACGTCGTTCGAGTGAACCAGATCGCGCAGGAGGCCCGGCAGCACCGGCATAATCAGGCCGATGCCGACAGCGTCGAGCGCGACAGTGCTCAGAATTACGATCAGGGGTCTGTTGGGTTTCACGTCTGGCCTCCGGACCAGCCTCCGCTGGTCCGATTGAACGCGCGGATTCTTTATCACTGATAAGTTGGTGGACATATTATGTTTATCAGTGATAAAGTGTCAAGCATGACAAAGTTGCAGCCGAATACAGTGATCCGTGCCGCCCTGGACCTGTTGAACGAGGTCGGCGTAGACGGTCTGACGACACGCAAACTGGCGGAACGGTTGGGGGTTCAGCAGCCGGCGCTTTACTGGCACTTCAGGAACAAGCGGGCGCTGCTCGACGCACTGGCCGAAGCCATGCTGGCGGAGAATCATACGCATTCGGTGCCGAGAGCCGACGACGACTGGCGCTCATTTCTGATCGGGAATGCCCGCAGCTTCAGGCAGGCGCTGCTCGCCTACCGCGATGGCGCGCGCATCCATGCCGGCACGCGACCGGGCGCACCGCAGATGGAAACGGCCGACGCGCAGCTTCGCTTCCTCTGCGAGGCGGGTTTTTCGGCCGGGGACGCCGTCAATGCGCTGATGACAATCAGCTACTTCACTGTTGGGGCCGTGCTTGAGGAGCAGGCCGGCGACAGCGATGCCGGCGAGCGCGGCGGCACCGTTGAACAGGCTCCGCTCTCGCCGCTGTTGCGGGCCGCGATAGACGCCTTCGACGAAGCCGGTCCGGACGCAGCGTTCGAGCAGGGACTCGCGGTGATTGTCGATGGATTGGCGAAAAGGAGGCTCGTTGTCAGGAACGTTGAAGGACCGAGAAAGGGTGACGATTGATCAGGACCGCTGCCGGAGCGCAACCCACTCACTACAGCAGAGCCATGTAGACAACATCCCCTCCCCCTTTCCACCGCGTCAGACGCCCGTAGCAGCCCGCTACGGGCTTTTTCATGCCCTGCCCTAGCGTCCAAGCCTCACGGCCGCGCTCGGCCTCTCTGGCGAGGCGGATGTGACGCGGGTGCGCTTCGTGAAATCAGCCCAGCGGCTCGGATTCAGCCTCGACGAGATCGCAG
>NZ_JAWOUS010000060.1:0-2958 GCF_033339495.1 Vibrio sp. 2134-1 | reverse complement strand
GTTCTTTCATTGAGTCCATCAAAACCCCTTGGGTGTTGTATGGTTAAGCCTCACGGGCAATTAGTACAGGTTAGCTCAACGCCTCACAACGCTTACACACCCTGCCTATCAACGTCGTAGTCTACGACAACCCTTTAGGATACTTAAAGTATCAGGGAGAACTCATCTCAAGGCTCGCTTCCCGCTTAGATGCTTTCAGCGGTTATCGATCCCGAACTTAGCTACCGGGCAATGCGTCTGGCGACACAACCCGAACACCAGAGGTTCGTCCACTCCGGTCCTCTCGTACTAGGAGCAGCCCCTTTCAATTCTCCAACGCCCACGGCAGATAGGGACCGAACTGTCTCACGACGTTCTAAACCCAGCTCGCGTACCACTTTAAATGGCGAACAGCCATACCCTTGGGACCGACTTCAGCCCCAGGATGTGATGAGCCGACATCGAGGTGCCAAACACCGCCGTCGATATGAACTCTTGGGCGGTATCAGCCTGTTATCCCCGGAGTACCTTTTATCCGTTGAGCGATGGCCCTTCCATTCAGAACCACCGGATCACTATGACCTGCTTTCGCACCTGCTCGAATTGTCATTCTCGCAGTCAAGCGGGCTTATGCCATTGCACTAACCTCACGATGTCCAACCGTGATTAGCCCACCTTCGTGCTCCTCCGTTACGCTTTGGGAGGAGACCGCCCCAGTCAAACTACCCACCAGGCACTGTCCGCAACCCCGATAAGGGGTCGACGTTAGAACATCAACACTACAAGGGTGGTATTTCAAGGACGGCTCCACGCAATCTAGCGACTGCGCTTCAAAGCCTCCCACCTATCCTACACATGTAGGGTCAATGTTCAGTGCCAAGCTGTAGTAAAGGTTCACGGGGTCTTTCCGTCTAGCCGCGGGTACACTGCATCTTCACAGCGATTTCAATTTCACTGAGTCTCGGGTGGAGACAGCGTGGCCATCATTACGCCATTCGTGCAGGTCGGAACTTACCCGACAAGGAATTTCGCTACCTTAGGACCGTTATAGTTACGGCCGCCGTTTACCGGGGCTTCGATCAAGAGCTTCGACCGAAGTCTAACCCCATCAATTAACCTTCCGGCACCGGGCAGGCGTCACACCGTATACGTCATCTTGCGATTTTGCACAGTGCTGTGTTTTTAATAAACAGTTGCAGCCACCTGGTATCTGCGACTCTCAATAGCTCCATCCGCGAGGGACTTCACCGTCGAGAGCGTACCTTCTCCCGAAGTTACGGTACCATTTTGCCTAGTTCCTTCACCCGAGTTCTCTCAAGCGCCTTGGTATTCTCTACCCGACCACCTGTGTCGGTTTGGGGTACGATTCCTTACAATCTGAAGCTTAGAGGCTTTTCCTGGAAGCATGGCATCAATGACTTCACATCCGTAGATGCTCGACGTCGTGTCTCAGCTTTAAGAAGAGCCGGATTTACCTAACTCTTCAGCCTACGCACTTGAACCTGGACAACCGTCGCCAGGCCCACCTAGCCTTCTCCGTCCCCCCATCGCAATTGTAAGAAGTACGGGAATATTAACCCGTTTCCCATCGACTACGCCTTTCGGCCTCGCCTTAGGGGTCGACTTACCCTGCCCCGATTAACGTTGGACAGGAACCCTTGGTCTTCCGGCGAGGAGGTTTTTCACCCCCTTTATCGTTACTCATGTCAGCATTCGCACTTCTGATACGTCCAGCATGCGTTACCACACACCTTCAACCGCTTACAGAACGCTCCCCTACCCAATGCACTAAAGTGCATTGCCGCAGCTTCGGTTTACTACTTAGCCCCGTTACATCTTCCGCGCAGGCCGACTCGACCAGTGAGCTATTACGCTTTCTTTAAATGATGGCTGCTTCTAAGCCAACATCCTGGCTGTCTGAGCCTTCCCACATCGTTTCCCACTTAGTAGTAATTTGGGACCTTAGCTGGCGGTCTGGGTTGTTTCCCTCTCCACGACGGACGTTAGCACCCGCCGTGTGTCTCCCGGATAGTACTTACTGGTATTCGGAGTTTGCAAAGGGTTGGTAAGTCGGGATGACCCCCTAGCCTTAACAGTGCTCTACCCCCAGTAGTATTCGTCCGAGGCGCTACCTAAATAGCTTTCGGGGAGAACCAGCTATCTCCAGGTTTGATTGGCCTTTCACCCCTAGCCACAAGTCATCCGCTAATTTTTCAACATTAGTCGGTTCGGTCCTCCAGTTGATGTTACTCAACCTTCAACCTGCCCATGGCTAGATCACCTGGTTTCGGGTCTATATCCAGAGACTGAACGCCCAGTTAAGACTCGGTTTCCCTACGGCTCCCCTAGATGGTTAACCTTGCCACTGAATATAAGTCGCTGACCCATTATACAAAAGGTACGCAGTCACAGGACAAAGCCTGCTCCTACTGCTTGTACGTACACGGTTTCAGGTTCTATTTCACTCCCCTCACAGGGGTTCTTTTCGCCTTTCCCTCACGGTACTGGTTCACTATCGGTCAGTCAGTAGTATTTAGCCTTGGAGGATGGTCCCCCCATATTCAGACAGGATATCACGTGTCCCGCCCTACTCGATTTCACTGAACACACGTCGTCAACTACGGGACTATCACCCTGTATCGTCGGCCTTTCCAGGCTGTTCGTCTAACGCGTGTAAAGCTTAAGGGCTAGTCCAATTTCGCTCGCCGCTACTTTCGGAATCTCGGTTGATTTCTTTTCCTCGGGGTACTTAGATGTTTCAGTTCCCCCGGTTCGCCCTGTTGAGCTATGTATTCACTCAACAGTAATACCTTATGGTATTGGGTTTCCCCATTCGGAAATCCCAGACTCAAATGGTTTTTACTACCTAATCTGGGCTTATCGCAAGTTAATACGTCCTTCATCGCCTCTGACTGCCAAGGCATCCACCGTGTACGCTTAGTCACTTAACCATACAACCCGAAGGAGTTTCGAGTTGAT
>NZ_JAWOUS010000059.1:0-3127 GCF_033339495.1 Vibrio sp. 2134-1 | reverse complement strand
GCGTTGGTTTTAGTGTTTAAGGTGGTATGCGGCGGCTTAGGTATTGCGTTGCTCACACCTTAACAGAGCGTTATATGTACAGTTCAACCGAGCAGCAATATGTAGTGCTCGGTTGAATTGCAGCTTAAGGATAAGGGTCTTTGGTCGCATCTCCTTGACCAGTAAGAATATCCCAAGCTCTTAAAGGATGTGGTGTTTTAGAAAAGTTGGGACATGGTGGAAGTGAAGTTTTAGATTGGTTGGAATATATCTTTCCGCAATCGGAGCATTTATATGTTCCAGCAGACACATCGCTACCATACGGGACATTTTTTCTTTTTACCATTAGTAGGGTCCTTATTGTTTTTAACCTTCCTAACTTTAAGGTTATTTGCGTGTGATTTTTGTTATCAAGATCTCAGATATAAGCCTTTGCGCATATAACAAAGCGTTTAAGACGGATTCCCAACGCTTGGCATTTTCTGTTTGATTCAGCTTTAGTGGTTACGGCACAATGGTTTAGGTAAGGTGGTAGCGTTGCTCACCACTTAACGCGGCGTTATGTTTTAAGGAGGAAACTTGAAAGCTGGTGTAACTATAAGCTTGGCTCAAATCCCGATCGTGAGAGGCGACTTATGTGGGAATATTGAAAATCATATTAAAATGATCAAGAAATCATCTTCTTACAAAGCTGATGTTGTCGTTTTTCCGGAATTATCATTGACGGGCTATGAGCTAGACTTGGTTGCTGAGCTGGCTTTTTCACCTGAGCCGTTGAGTTTTAAAGAACTATCTCAAGCGTCAGTTGAAAATGAGATTATAGTTATTGCAGGTTGTCCGCTAAAAGCTAACAATTCCTCAAAGCCAACAATAGGTGCGGTAGTTTGTTTTCCCGATGGCTCAGTCCAATTTTATTCAAAGCAATATCTGCATGAAGGCGAAGAGAAGTATTGTTCTTTTGGGACGACCGATTACTTTTTTACTGTTAATGGGCATCAAATAGCACTGGCTATTTGTGCCGACTTCACAACACCGGAACATTCTCAGCGGGTTAAAAAGCTCGGTGCGGATGCTTATGTTGTAAGTGCTCTAATTTCTGGTAATGGCTTTACCCCTGATTCTAAAATCCTATCCGAAATTGCTTTAGAACACCGAATCCCTGTACTTCTAAGCAACCATATATCAGAAACAGGTGGCTGGGAAACTTGTGGTAAAAGTTCAGTTTGGGATTCATTTGGGAAGCTCGTTATTAGCTCTAGCGAAAAAGAAAGTGGTTTGGTTTTGTGTACCATTGCTGGCAATGAGCTCGAGGCTACTAAAACATAACAAACAATTTAAGAGTGATTCAGCACGCTTGGCATTTTTAGTTTGAATCAAGTTTAGTGATTACGGTGTTCAATTTGAGTTTGTGGCAGCGTGCTTCACACCTTAATTGGGCGTTAGTACGGGTTTGACATCATAGGTCATAAGTCTTGGTGTTTATCTGTTTTGGCGCTCGTCTTTACACCTTTCAGTTTGTACCTCCCACGTTCTTTCCGGTGGCACTATATGCGGAGTGTTTGCTTTGATTTCACCGTTTACGGCTTCTAACTCTTAGTCTATTTCTTTAGCGCTTCTTCATTTTCGTCGTGGCTTTTGAGAGAACCTTGATTACTTTTGGCGTGGCTGTTGAAGTACGAGGAAAGAATCCTTTTCTAATTTGAAGTCAGTAAAAGTAGCGGAGTTCAGTACGTTTTTCTTCTAGCCAACTTTCGTCTCTCTATCGATTTTAAGTTTTGTAGCTGCCCGTCTCACTTCAGTGTTCAAAGCCTTTCATATTATGCCACTTTTCAATATCTTGGAGCGCACAAATAGAAGTAGCGCATTTACTAACAAATTGCTTAAGAGTGATTCGTAACGCGTGGCATTTTTACTATGCGGTGGCTTATGATGATTAAGGCGCCGTGCGGTAGCTTTTGTATTGCGTTACTCACACCTTAGCAAGGCGTTATGCTCTAGGAGGGAATTTTGCTCAATTTACTGAAGAAAGTGGTGCTAATCAATCTTGTTGCAGCATTGATTGTTATTCTCTTAGCTCAGTTTGTCCCCTTCTTTGCTACTACTCAGCCAGTCGACTTTCTGTTCTTCGTTGTTATCGTGAACTGGGTTTTAGCAAAGTTTATGTGGGAAGGTGGCGTATATAGTAAAACAGCGCATATGGATGATTCTAGAACAGATAAAGTTTACAAAATGGTAGAAGGTCATGATTTCGAAGAAGACCAACGAGAGCAGCATAGAATGAACTTCCAGACAGGTTTGGTTTTCTTTATTGCAGGGCTTCCAGCGTTTATCACTTGCTTAATTCTCCAATTTCTTTGAGTACGAGCATAACAAATTGTTCAAGAGTGATTCGGCACGCGTGGCATTTTTACTATGCGTTGGTTTTAATGGTTAAGGTGGTATGCGGAGGCTTCGGTATTGCGTGCCTCACCCCTTAACAAGGCGTTAGGCTTACAGGGCGAGAAACTATGAAAATACTATATTCGGGCGGTCTACAAATCCGCTCTAAAGATGCACAAGAGCGCTTGTTAAATGTTGATACTTTCTTAGATGGTGAGTTGGCTTTCCACAACTTATACCGTGAAGTCAAAGCAAGTGATTTTCCTATCGCTCAGGATTGCTTTGGTGACCAGTTTTTTATTCGAGATAATTTGGTGGTCAAATTGAATGCAGAAACTGGTGAAATTGATGAATTTGGTTGTACTTGGGAACAGTTTTTGGCTTGGGTTGACGAGAACCCAATTGAAAGGCTTAGCATTCCGAACGATTTGGATTTACAGGCTGGCCAGTTGTTATTCGCGTACCCACCTTTTTGTACTGCTGAGGGAAATAATGCATCTATAAAAGCAATAGATGGTGTGGAGTTAATCAGGTTTCATGCTGATTTTGCAAAGCAGGTAAACGGCGAACTATAAGCCTAACAAAGCGTTTAAGGCAGATTCGCAACGCTTGGCAATTTGGGTTTGAATCGGCTTTAGTGTTTACGGCACAATGGTTTAGGTTAAGTGGCCGTGTTGCTCACTACTTAACGCGGCGTTATAGCGCACGATAAAATTGAATATGGATGGTCATGGATAATATCGAAAAAGAGCTCTATCAAGCAGCAATA
>NZ_JAWOUS010000058.1:0-3399 GCF_033339495.1 Vibrio sp. 2134-1 | reverse complement strand
AGTCTGCGGTTGGAGTGAACGTAGCAATCCCATTGACGATCGCCACTTGAATGTTGCTGTTGCCGGAGACGCTGAAGCTCAGCTCGCCATCCACGTTATCTACATCGCTGAAAGCGGTATTTAGATCGATGCTGTATGGGGCGAAATCTTCCGCCAAGGTTTGGTCTGCGATGCTGCTCTCAACCACAGGCGTGTCGTTCACCGCATTCACGGTGACGTTGACCGTGGCTTGGTCAGTCAGCGAACCATCGGTAACCGTGTAAGTAATTTCAGCGTCACCATGGAAGTTCTCAGCCGGTGTGAAGACCAACTTGCCGTCAACAATTTCAACTGTACCTTGGTCACTCGGCACAGATGCCGAGTCAATCGACAGCTTATCGCCATCAATATCGGTGTCGTTTGGCAGAACATCAATCGTCACTGGCATGTCTTCGTCAGTAATCGCCGTGTCATCTTTTGCCACTGGCGCATCGTTCACTGGCGTGACATCGACGTTCACCGTGGTGGACTCACTGACGCCACCGGAGGTAACGATGTAGGTAAAGCTGTCTGCCCCGTGGTAGTTGTCGTTTGGCGTGTAGGTTACGCTGCCGTCCGGGTTGACCGAGACCGTGCCATTGGCTGGGCCGTTATTGGTATCGAGCGACACCACTTTGTCGTCGCCTTCGAACGTGTCGTTACCTAAGACCTTGATGATGGTCGGCGTGTCTTCCACAACCGTCGCTTTATCTGCCACGATGTCTGCCACAGGCGCTACTGTGAAGTTCACCGTTTGGCTGACGCTTTCACCGCTTGGATCGGTGGCAGTAAAGGTTAACGCTTCTGAGCCGTTCCAGTCTGCGGTTGGAGTGAACGTAGCAATACCATTTTCTATTGAGACATTGACACTACTGTTACCAGAGACGCTAAACGTTAACTCACCATCGGCGTTATCCACATCGCTGAAAGCGGTATTTAGATCGATGCTGTATGGCGTAAAGTCTTCCGCCAAGGCTTGGTCTGCAATGCTGCTTTCAACCACAGGCGCGTCGTTCACCGCATTCACGGTGACGTTGACCGTCGCTTGATCAGTCAGCGCACCATCGGTGATGGTGTAAGTGATTTCAGCGTCACCATGGAAGTTCTCAGCCGGTGTGAACACCAGTTTGCCATCAACAATCTCAACTGTACCTTGGTTACTCGACACAGACGCTGATTGGATAGACAGCGTATCGCCATCAATATCGGTGTCGTTTGGTAGGACATCAATCGTCACTGGCGTGTCTTCGTCAGTAACAGCTGTATCATCTTTTGCCACTGGCGCATCGTTGACTGGTGTGACATCGACGTTCACCGTGGTGGACTCCGATACCCCACCCGACGTAACGATGTAGGTGAAGCTGTCTGTACCGTGGTAGTTGTCGTTCGGCGTGTAAGTGACGCTGCCGTCCGGGTTGACCGAGACCGTGCCGTTCGCTGGACCGTTATTGCTATCCAGCGACACCACTTTATCGTCGCCTTCGAACGTGTCGTTACCTAAAACCTTGATGATGGTCGGCGTGTCTTCCACAACCGTCGCGTTGTCTGCCACGATGTCCGCCACAGGCGCTACCGTGAAGTTCACCGTTTGGCTAACGCTTTCGCCGCTTGGATCGGTGGCCGTAAAGGTCAGCGCTTCTGAGCCGTTCCAGTCTGCGGTTGGAGTGAACGTAGCAATACCATTGACGATTGCCACTTGAATGTTGCTATTACCAGAGACGCTAAACGTTAACTCGCCATCCACGTTATCCACATCACTGAAGGCAGTATTTAGATCGATGCTGTATGGCGTAAAGTCTTCTGCCAAGGTTTGGTCTGCGAGGTTGCTTTCAACCACAGGCGTGTCGTTCACCGCATTCACGGTGACGTTGACCGTCGCTTGGTCAGTCAGCGAACCATCGGTAACGGTGTAAGTGATTTCAGCGTCACCATGGAAGTTCTCGGCTGGCGTGAAGACCAATTTACCATCAACAATCTCAACTGTGCCTTGCGCTTCAGGTACGGACGCCGATTGGATAGACAGCGTATCGCCATCAATGTCAGTATCGTTTGGCAGAACATCAATCGTCACTGGCGTGTCTTCGTCAGTAACAGCGGTATCATCGTTTGCCACTGGCGCGTCATTGACTGGCGTCACATCGACGTTCACCGTGGTGGACTCTGATACCCCACTGGACGTGACGATGTAGGTGAAGCTGTCTGTACCGTGGTAGTTGTCGTTTGGCGTGTAGGTTACGCTACCATCCGGGTTGACCGAGACCGTGCCGTTGGCTGGGCCGTTATTGGTATCCAGCGACACCACTTTGTCGTCGCCTTCGAACGTGTCGTTATCTAAGACCTTGATGATGGTTGGCGTGTCTTCCACCACCGTCGCTTTGTCTGCCACGATGTCCGCCACAGGCGCTACTGTGAAGTTCACCGTTTGGCTAACGCTTTCACCGCTTGGATCGGTCGCCGTAAAGGTCAGCGCTTCTGAGCCGTTCCAGTCTGCGGTTGGAGTGAACGTAGCAATACCATTGACGATTGCCACTTGAATGTTGCTATTACCAGAGACGCTAAACGTTAACTCGCCATCCACGTTATCCACATCACTGAAGGCAGTATTTAGATCGATGCTGTATGGCGTAAAGTCTTCTGCCAAGGTTTGGTCTGCAATGCTGCTCTCAACCACTGGCGTGTCGTTTACGGCATTTACGGTGACGTTGACCGTCGCTTGGTCAGTCAGTGCACCATCGGTGACGGTGTAAGTGATTTCGGCGTCACCATGGAAGTTCTCAGCCGGTGTGAACACCAACTTGCCGTCAACAATTTCAACTGTCCCTTGGTCACTCGGCACAGACGCCGATTGGATAGACAGCGTATCGCCATCGATATCAGTATCGTTTGGCAAGACATCAATCGTCACTGGCGTGTCTTCGTCAGTAACGGCATTGTCATTGGTCGCCACTGGCACGTCGTTCACTGGTGTGACATCGACGTTCACCGTGGTGGATTCACTGACGCCCCCAGATGTGACGATGTACGTGAAACTGTCTGTACCGTGGTAGTTGTCGTTTGGTGTGTAGGTTACGCTGCCGTCCGGGTTGACCGAGACCGTGCCGTTGGCTGGACCGTTATTGGTATCCAGCGACACCACTTTGTCGTCGCCTTCGAACGTGTCGTTACCTAAAACCTTGATGATGGTCGGCGTGTCTTCCACAACCGTCGCGTTGTCTGCCACGACGTCCGCCACAGGCGCAACTGTGAAGTTCACCGTTTGGCTGACGCTTTCACCGCTTGGATCGGTAGCCGTAAACGTTAGGATTTCTGAGCCGTTCCAGTCTGCCGTTGGGCTAATGGTCGCGATGCCATTTTCAATCGAAACCAACACGTTGCTGTTGC
>NZ_JAWOUS010000057.1:0-4093 GCF_033339495.1 Vibrio sp. 2134-1 | reverse complement strand
TTTGGTCTGCAATGTTGCTCTCAACCACAGGCGTGTCGTTCACCGCATTCACGGTGACGTTGACCGTTGCTTGGTCAGTCAGTGCACCATCCGTAACCGTGTAAGTGATTTCAGCGTCACCATGGAAGTTCTCAGCCGGTGTGAACACCAACTTGCCGTCAACAATCTCGACTGTACCTTGGTCACTCGGCACAGACGCCGATTGGATAGACAGCGTATCGCCATCAATATCGGTGTCGTTTGGCAGAACATCAATTGTCACTGGCGTGTCTTCGTCAGTAACAGCTGTATCATCTTTTGCCACTGGCGCATCGTTGACTGGTGTGACATCGACGTTCACCGTGGTGGACTCTGATACCCCACCCGACGTAACGATGTAGGTGAAGCTGTCAGCCCCATGGTAGTTGTCATTCGGCGTGTAAGTGACGCTGCCATCCGGGTTGACCGAGACCGTGCCGTTCGCTGGACCGTTATTGGTATCCAGCGACACCACTTTGTCGTCGCCTTCGAACGTGTCGTTACCTAAAACCTTAATGATAGTTGCCGTGTCTTCCACAACCGTCGCGTTGTCTGCCACGATGTCCGCCACTGGCGCAACTGTGAAGTTCACCGTTTGGCTAACGCTTTCGCCGCTTGGATCGGTGGCGGTAAACGTCAGCGTTTCTGAGCCGTTCCAGTCTGCGGTTGGAGTGAACGTAGCAATGCCATTGACGATAGCCACTTGAATGTTGCTGTTGCCAGAAACGCTAAACGTTAACTCACTATCCACGTTATCCACATCGCTGAAAGCGGTATTCAGATCGATGCTGTATGGCGTAAAGTCTTCTGCCAAGGTTTGGTCTGCAATGCTACTTTCAACCACAGGTGTGTCGTTCACCGCATTCACGGTGACGTTGACCGTCGCTTGGTCAGTCAGTGAACCATCGGTAACGGTGTAAGTGATTTCAGCATCGCCATTGAAGTTCTCAGCTGGTGTGAACACCAATTTGCCATCAACAATTTCGACTTTACCTTGTGCTTCAGGTACAGACGCCGATTGGATAGACAGCGTATCACCATCAATATCAGTATCGTTTGGCAGAACATCAATCGTCACTGGCGTGTCTTCGTCAGTAACGGCATTGTCATTGGTCGCCACTGGCGCGTCGTTCACTGGTGTGACATCGACGTTCACCGTGGTGGACTCACTGACCCCACCCGACGTGACGATGTACGTGAAGCTGTCTGTACCATGGTAGTTATCGTTCGGCGTGTAGGTCACGCTGCCGTCCGAGTTGACTGAGACCGTGCCGTTAGCTGGACCGTTATTGCTATCCAGCGACACCACTTTATCGTCGCCTTCAAACGTGTCGTTACCTAAAACCTTGATGATGGTCGGCGTGTCTTCCACAACCGTCGCGTTGTCTGCCACGATGTCTGCCACAGGCGCTACTGTGAAGTTCACCGTTTGGCTAACGCTTTCGCCGCTTGGATCGGTGGCCGTAAACGTTAGGGTTTCTGAGCCGTTCCAGTCTGCCGTTGGGCTAATGGTCGCAATGCCATTTTCTATTGAGACATTGACATTACTGTTGCCAGAAACGCTAAACGTTAACTCGCCATCCACGTTATCCACATCACTGAAGGCCGTATTCAGATCGATGCTGTATGGCGTAAAGTCTTCTGCCAAGGTTTGGTCTGCAATGCTGCTTTCAACCACAGGTGTGTCGTTCACCGCATTCACGGTGACGTTAACCGTCGCTTGGTCGGTCAGTGCACCATCGGTCACGGTGTAAGTGATTTCGGCGTCGCCATGGAAGTTCTCAGCCGGTGTGAACACCAGTTTTCCATCAATAATTTCGACTTTACCTTGTGCTTCAGGTACAGACGCCGATTGGATAGACAGCGTATCGCCATCAATATCGGTGTCGTTTGGCAGAACATCAATCGTCACTGGCGTGTCTTCGTCAGTAACAGCGGTATCATCTTTTGCCACTGGCGCGTCATTCACTGGCGTGACATCGACGTTCACCGTGGTAGATTCCGATACCCCACCCGACGTAACGATGTAGGTGAAGCTGTCTGCCCCGTGGTAGTTGTCGTTTGGCGTGTAGGTCACGCTGCCATCCGGGTTGACCGAGACCGTGCCGTTGGCTGGGCCGTTATTGCTATCCAGCGACACCAATTTGTCGTCGCCTTCGAACGTGTCGTTACCTAAAACCTTGATGATGGTTGGTGTGTCTTCCACAACCGTCGCGTTGTCTGCCACGATGTCTGCCACAGGCGCCACTGTGAAGTTCACCGTTTGGCTTACGCTTTCGCCGCTTGGATCGGTAGCCGTAAACGTTAACGCTTCTGAGCCGTTCCAGTCTGCGGTTGGAGTGAACGTAGCAATGCCATTGACGATCGCCACTTGAATGTTGCTGTTGCCAGAAACGCTAAACGTTAACTCACTATCCACGTTATCCACATCGCTGAAAGCGGTATTCAGATCGATGCTGTATGGCGTGAAGTCTTCCGCCAAAGTTTGGTCTGCAATGCTGCTTTCAACCACAGGCGTGTCGTTCACCGCATTCACAGTGACGTTGACCGTCGCTTGGTCAGTCAGCGAACCATCGGTCACGGTGTAAGTGATTTCGGCCTCACCATGGAAGTTCTCAGCTGGTGTGAACACCAATTTGTCGTCAACAATCTCGACTGTGCCTTGCGCTTCAGGTACAGACGCTGATTCAATCGACAGCTTATCGCCATCGATGTCAGTGTCGTTTGGCAGAACATCAATCGTGACAGCGGTATCTTCTTGTGTTGTGGCCGTGTCATCGTTTGCCACTGGCGCGTCATTCACTGGCGTCACATCGACGTTCACCGTGGTGGACTCCGATACCCCACCGGAGGTAACGATGTAGGTGAAGCTGTCTGTACCGTGGTAGTTGTCGTTCGGCGTGTAAGTCACGCTGCCGTCCTGGTTGACCGAGACCGTACCGTTAGCTGGACCGTTGTTGGTATCGAGCGACACCACTTTATCGTCACCTTCGAACGTGTCGTTACCTAAGACCTTAATGATGGTCGGCGTGTCTTCCACAACCGTCGCGTTGTCTGCCACGATATCCGCCACAGGGGCTACCGTGAAGTTCACCGTTTGGCTAACGCTTTCGCCGCTTGGATCGGTAGCCGTAAACGTCAGCGCTTCTGAGCCGTTCCAGTCTGCCGTTGGAGTGAACGTAGCAATCCCATTGACGAGCGCCACTTGAATGTTGCTGTTGCCAGAGACGCTAAACGTTAACTCGCCATCCACGTTATCCACATCGCTGAAAGCGGTATTCAGATTGATGCTGTATGGGGTGAAATCTTCCGCCAAGGTTTGGTCTGCAATGCTACTTTCAACCACAGGCGTGTCGTTCACCACATTCACGGTGACGTTGACCGTCGCTTGGTCAGTCAGTGAACCATCCGTAACGGTGTAAGTGATTTCAGCATCGCCATTGAAGTTCTCAGCTGGTGTGAACACCAATTTGCCATCAACAATTTCGACTTTACCTTGTGCTTCAGGTACAGACGCCGATTGGATAGACAGCGTATCACCATCAATATCAGTATCGTTTGGCAGAACATCAATCGTCACTGGCGTGTCTTCGTCAGTAACGGCATTGTCATTGGTCGCCACTGGCGCGTCGTTCACTGGTGTGACATCGACGTTCACCGTGGTGGATTCACTGACGCCCCCAGACGTAACGATGTAGGTAAAGCTGTCTGTACCGTGGTAGTTGTCGTTTGGCGTGTAAGTGACGCTGCCATCTGGGTTGACCGAGACCGTGCCGTTAGCTGGACCGTTATTGGTATCCAGCGACACCACTTTATCGTCGCCTTCAAACGTATCGTTACCTAAGACCTTAATGATGGTCGGCGTGTCTTCCACAACCGTCGCGTTGTCTGCCACGATGTCCGCCACAGGCGCCACTGTGAAGTTCACCGTTTGGCTAACGCTCTCGCCGCTTGGATCGGTAGCCGTAAAGGTTAGGATTTCTGAGCCGTTCCAGTCAGCGGTTGGAGTGAACGTAGCAATGCCATTGACGATCGCCACTTGAATGTTGCTGTTGCCAGAGACACTGAAGCTCAA
>NZ_JAWOUS010000056.1:0-4304 GCF_033339495.1 Vibrio sp. 2134-1 | reverse complement strand
CTACGCTAGGTTTTCTTGCTAAAACAGCGTGTAGAGCGTTTTAGAGTGTCGGAAGCATGGTTTCTGATGCCTAACTTACGGATTTACCATAATAGGAATAATAAGCACCAAAACAACGTTATGTTGCTTTAAATTATGAGCTTCTTTGCTTCGATTTGAAGCCATTCAAATGTGTTTTCGGGCTCTCCATGCATTTCCATTTGATGCCAAAGTTTTTCAAATGACAAAATAGTGACTTGTAGAGCAACTTCTTCATTTCCAATTTCCATTGTTAAATTTTCGAGAAGTTTAATCGTATGAGCATCTACTAAAGTGTCGTATTTTTTTATTTCACACAGAGCCATAAAACAATACTCACAAAGTGGTGATATGCATGTAACTTTATAATAGTGCTCAATTGCGTATATAGTGGTTTTTTTTGGCCTAAGTCTATTAAGAACGTTCAATTGCTCACACAAACCTAGTCTTAAATATGATGTGTATGAGATAAATGGGATAAAGCGTGAAACTAAAAATTTATTTTAAAACATCGAATAACAAAGGCTTTGAAATCGCATCATATCAAGAACATTACGAGACAATTGTTGCTCAATGGCTTTCGTTAGGTCGTACACTAGAATCGAGTTCTTTTTTCCTTGTGCTGTACGATGATGATGGTAAGTGTGTAGATGCCAAATATCTTTCAAAAAATAATTTTAGTCGATTGCTGATAGAGTGGGACTGCTTTGGTTTAAAAGAAAGTAATGAGTAATTTAACGTAACACTCGTTGTGCGAACTGAACGATAGAACGCAAAAGGTTGCCCAAACCGGCGACCTTTTTTACATCTGGCAGATACGAAAAACGCCTCCCAATGGGAGGCGTTTTTCTTGAGGACGTTCATTACCTTAGAAAAGGATCGTTGAGATCCCAGCTCTTTGGTTGTAATCTCAATCCCCAGATGTGACAAAACCGACCCTGCAAGGTCGGCTTTGATCGGAATACTTACTGGTTTGACGGCCTGTGTAAGTCCTTTCATGATAGCCCATATCATTTAAGCACTTCAAGTATTCCTGCACTCTGTTTGGACTCAAGATGTTTTGGACAGAGCGATGCGCATCAGCCACCGACCAAGGGAAGTTCCAAAGGTGGCAGGTAAAGGCACTAATCAAAACTTGCGAAAGCACGATAAAACCGCTCTCTTGTAGCTGCTAGAGGGAGAACTGCGGAAAAGGAATAATTGATTAGTGTTGTGAGACTGGAATGGGGGCGTAAAGCCTTACTCACAGCGCAGGGCAGCCCGAAAGGGAAGAGACTTACCCAATCTGAAAGCGACCAAAAAGATACCCAAATCACTCATAAATTTGAGTTGAAATGGGTAGGGGTCGGCGCAGCCGAAAGGGTGGTTTGCGCTAGCTTGGCTAGCCTCCTCTTTGCTCTTACTGTCATTGTTTGATACTTCATGATTTCCCTTATTTGCATTTCTTTATCTTACTTTCTATCTTTTGTTAAGCACATAAGCAAGGCTACACAAAGACCCCTCCACTTCGTTACGTTGTCATTGTGCCTTGTAAGGGACGCTACGCTCCCTTAACCCTAGTTAAAAGCACTCAAACTAAAGAATTGCCATGACTGAAAAGAAGAAAGTAATACGAGAAAAGTCCATCAAGATCAGAGTCACTGAGGCTGAACTTCAAGCTCTGAAAGATCGGTGTGATGGTGCGGAATTAGCTCCTTGGGTGAGAGAGACTTGTCTTGGGGAACGGACTCTTAAAAGAGCCAATGTTCCTAAAGTAGACCCCGCATTATTGCGCCAGTTATCTGGACTTGGAAATAACTTGAATCAGATCACTAGAGTAGTGAATACCCAGAATTATGATGTCGTGAATGTGGTTCAAGTATTGGCTCAACTTTCAGCAATCGAGCGTCAGCTTGGGCAAATAATGGCAAAGTATGAGATCTCAGTATGATTGTTCAGTTCGCTCGTAGAGGTAAGGGCGTTGGGAGTGGCCCTGTTGATTATCTCTTAGGGAAAGATAGAAATCGGGAGAGGGCGACACTCAATCAAGGCGATCCTGATTTAGTTCAATCACTCATTGATTCGAGTCCTTACGCCAAAAAGTACACATCGGGCTTTCTCTGTTTTGCTGAAACGGACTTATCACAAGAGATTAAAGATCGCCTCATGGCTGATTTTGAAAAGGCTTTGTTACCAGGCTTAGACAAAGACCAATACTCCATTCTTTGGGTAGAGCATCTTGATAAAGGGCGGTTAGAGCTGAATTTTGTTATTCCAAATATTGAGCTTCATTCTGGCAAGCGACTTCAACCTTACTACCACTTTGCAGACAATCCTCGTATCGATGCGTGGCGCACCATTAAGAATCTTGAACTAGGGCTTCATGACCCAGATGACCCTGCTAATCAGCAAGGCTTGGTGAGTGCTAAAGACACTCCATCCGATGCAAAAGAGATTCAGCAACTTCTTACCGATGGTCTACTTAATCTTGCTCAATCAGGCGCAATCCGTAGTCGAAAAGGGGTAATTGGTGCGCTTGAAAGCAAAGGATTTGAGATTGCCAGAGTGACAGCTAAAAGCATCAGCATTAAGAATCCCGAAAGTGGGAAACGAAACATAAGATTAAAAGGTTTGTTGTATGAGCAAGATTTTGAATATGGCGAGGGACTTCAATTCGCAATCGAAGAAGCAAGCCAACGCTATCGAGCAAACGCTAAAGAAAGACTTCGAGAGGCACGAACAACGTATTCAAGATGCGTTGAAATCAAGCGAGCAGAAAATCATAAACGACATCCAAGAGCAGCAATCACGTTTGAATCTCTTGGTGATGAAAACATGGATTTGGTTGCCAGTGACCCTGTTATTTTTGGTGATCGTCAGTTACGGGATCGCTTGGTATCAAGGGCAGACGATATTAGACAATCAGAAAAAGATAGCCCGCCAAAAAGCGATCCTAGAGCAGTTCCAGAACAAGACTTGGGGGCTTTCTCTGTACGAGAGCCAGAAAGGGGAACGTTTTATTGTGATACCAGAGGGTTACTCGATTCTGGAGGGGTGGACAATGAACGATGGCAAGAACGAGCTGATCAAGTTGGAGAGGAAATAAATGACCGAGCTAGAGAAACAACTTTTGCACGCCTTCGAGGTTTTAGAGAGGCAGCACAAGGAGCAGCACAGCGAGTTCGTGAAGCTCTACAAGGATTTAGAGAAAAGATTCGAGCAGAGCAGCGAGGAGAACCAACGCTTACAGAGCAGTGTGAGCAGCTTGACCATGCAAGTAAACAACTTGACGCAGCAGCTCCAGTCGTTGGAAAAGCAATACAGCAAGAGCAGTCGTTAGCACGACAAAATCGCAGAGGTCGAGGTTTCGGATTTAATCGTTAATACATTTGAAAATACGCTTGCCAGGAGTACAATGTACTCCTATTCTTTTGGGAGAGGATCGGGTTATTAGCTACGCATTAGAGTTTATTGAAACGCCATTGTTTGAATCTCAGCGAAAAGAGATGCTCACGGATGAAGAGTTTCGAGCGTTGCAGTCAGACATCATCAAAAACCCAGAAATGGGATCGTTGATTGTCGGAACGGGAGGGCTAAGAAAAGTTCGCCTTGCTGGAGAATCGACAGGTAAGAGTGGTGGTTATCGAACGATTTACTTACTGATCCAACCTGATGTTGTCTATTTGGTGTTGCTGTACAAGAAAGGGAGAAAGGACTCTTTAACTCAGAAAGAGAAGAATCTCCTTAAAGAAGTGTCGAGGTCGATTAAGAGAGAGTATGACAATGAGCAATAGTATTTTTGATGAACTTTATACATCGATGAAGCAAGCCGAAGCGATTGCAAAAGGAGAGCAGACTCCTGCGAATGTCACTCGTTATGAGATTGCCGATGTTAAAGCGATCCGAGCACAACTGGATGTCAGCCAAAAAGAGTTGGCACAAGCGATGGATGTGAGTATTGATACCGTGAAAAGTTGGGAGCAAGGACGGAGAAATCCGACAGGTTTAGCAAGCAAAGTCCTAACTCTACTCTCTAAAGAGCCAGAGCTTTATGCGAAGTTTTCAGTTTAAAGATTAAGAGGTGTCTATGAGTGCAGCTGTTACTTTTGAGCAATTCTGTCAGCGTTACGAGTACGATCCGAGAAGTTCGTTATCTCGATTTGAATATGAGAAGTACAAAGAGAAGAAGTACAAAGAGAACTTGGAGATAGCTAACGAGCTGATCACCAAAGATGCCATCGATAAGATGAAAACATAGAAAAAACGCCCTTAGAGGGCGTTTTTTGTTTCAATCGAACAGCGAACTT
>NZ_JAWOUS010000055.1:0-4940 GCF_033339495.1 Vibrio sp. 2134-1 | reverse complement strand
CCCACCTCCGCAGCCATTTATTGGTGTGGTCTACAGAGGATTATGTCTTTTTAGAGGGGAAAATCCCTAGAACCCCAAAATGGCGGAGAATGAACATATTGATAAAGAGATTTTCCACCTGCTTTTAACGAGCGGTGTTTATCGCAACTATGCAGAGCGGTATTTATCGTCAGAGTTAATGGACGTCGACGATATTCAACAGTTTCTAGACTGAACAAAAAATAACGGCTGGAATTGCCGTTGAGTCCTTAACGAAAAAAAGGCAGCCCCAAATAGCACGGGCTGCCTTTCTAATCACTCAAAATAAAGGATTAGACAGTGGATTCGTTAATCGGCTCTAGTGCAACTTGCTCTGTGTTGTCACTCTGCTCTTTAGGAGTACGTTTAGCCAATACGTAGTAGAACAGTGGCGTGAGTAGCAGACCGAATATGGTTACACCAATCATGCCAGAGAACACAGCGATACCCATTGCTTGTCTCATTTCAGCACCGGCACCAGTAGAGAACACCATTGGAACCACACCCATGATGAAGGCAATCGACGTCATCAAGATTGGGCGAAGACGTAAGCGTGATGCTTCAAGAACAGCCTCCATCACAGTGCGACCTTTATCTTGCAACTCTTTGGCGAATTCTACGATTAGGATGGCGTTTTTAGTTGCCAAACCAACCAGTACGATTAGACCAATTTGAGTGAAAATATTGTTGTCGCTACCCCATAGAATCACACCGCTGATCGCCGATAGAAGCGTCATAGGAATGATTAAGATGATTGCCATCGGAAGACGTACACTTTCGTATTGCGCAGCAAGTACAAGGAACACCAACAAGATAACCAGTGGGTAGATCAACATAGCTGTATCACCGGCCAACTTCTGTTGGTAGGTCAGCTCGGTCCATTCGTAAGTCATGCCAATCGGTAGTGTCTCTGCAAGGATCTGCTCAATCGCTGCTTGCGCTTCACCTGAGCTGAAACCTGGCATAGGGCTACCATTGATCTCTGCTGTGGTATAAGCGTTGTAATGCATCACACGGTCAGGACCAGCACTGTAATTCACATCAACAAACGCGCCTAAAGGAATCATTTCACCGTTCGCATTTCGAACCTCTAGTTGGCGAATCTGCTCTGGTGTTTGGCGGAACTCTTCGTCGGCCTGAACGTTCACTTGGTATGTGCGACCAAAGCGGTTGATATCATTGACGTACGTGCTCCCCATGTAGGATTGCAGGGTAGAGAAAACATCGTCTAATGATAGGTCTTGCTTGAGCGCTTTCGTACGGTCAACATCCAGGTCTAACTGTGGAACATTAACTTGATAGCTTGAGAACACACCAGTTAGTGCCGGGTGCGCCCATGCTTTCATGATCACTTGTTGAGTGACACCGTATAGCGCTTCGTAGCCGTGGTTCGCTCGATCTTGGATCTGCAAACGGAAACCGCCAATCGTACCCAGACCCTGAACCGGTGGTGGTGGAAAGATCGCGATGAATGCATCAGGGATAGAAGCAAATTTTTGGTTCAGCTGACCTGCAATCGCATTTGCGCTAAGACTCGGATCTTGACGCTCGTCGAAATCAGCCAACGGAGTGAACACGATACCGCTGTTTGGACTATTGGTGAACCCGTTAATGCTCAGACCTGGGAATGCAACGGAGTGTTCAACGCCTGGTTGTGCCAAAGCAATCTCGGACATCTCACGAATCACTGCATCGGTACGCTCAAGTGAAGCCGCGTCTGGCAGTTGCGCGAATGCAACCAAGTACTGCTTATCTTGACCCGGCACATAACCCGTAGGAGTCTGATCGAATTGGTAAGCCGTTAAGCCAAGCAGGCCAACATACATCACACCAATCAGTGCGCCAAGTCGAATGCTCTTCTTCACCGCGTAACCGTAAGCGATAGAACCTTTGTTAAATAGCTTATTGAATGGGGTAAATACGAAGCGTCCGAACAAGCCATCCATTGCACGCGTGAGCCAATCTTTCGGTTGGTCGTGACCACGTAACAACAGGGCAGAAAGAGCCGGGCTCAAAGTCAGCGAGTTAATAGCTGAAATGAACGTTGAAATAGTAATGGTCAACGCAAACTGTTTATAGAACTGACCCGTTAAGCCAGACATAAACGCAGTCGGGATGAATACCGCAGCGAGCACCAACGTCGTCGCAACAATTGGGCCTGTAACCTCTCGCATCGCTTTTTCTGTCGCCGCAATAGGAGCAAGACCTTCTTCGATGTTTCGCTCGACGTTTTCGACCACCACGATCGCATCATCAACAACGATACCGATAGCGAGTACTAAGCCAAACAGTGACAGAGCATTTAAAGAGAAGCCCATTAAGTACATGAAGGCGAACGTACCAACTAATGAAACCGGAACCGCAACTAATGGGATGATCGATGCGCGCCAAGTTTGCAGGAACAGAACAATAACTAGTACAACAAGTAATACCGCTTCAAGCAGTGTCTGCACTACCGCTTCAATAGAACCACGAACGAATACCGTTGGGTCGTAAACAATCTCGTAGCTCACACCTTGAGGGAAGCTAGCTGACAGCTCTTCCATTTTCGCTCTTACGTCATCAGAGATCTGAATCGCGTTTGAGCCAGAAGCTTGGAAGATTGGAATGGCAACTGCGTCTTGGTTATCAAGTAGTGAACGAAGTGAGTAGGTTTCGGCACCTAATTCAATACGAGCGACATCTTTCAAATGGTTGATCTGACCATCTTCACCAACCTTGATGATGATGTTCTCGAACTCTTCAACTTCGCTTAAACGTCCTTTGACATTAATAAGCAACTGGAAGTCTGACGAGCCACTTGGTTGAGCACCAAGGCTACCTGCTGCAGCTTGTTGGTTCTGTTCGCGAATCGCAGAAATGACTTCACTAGGGTTGAGGTCCAGGCTTGCGACCTTGTTTGGATCAAGCCAAATACGCATGCTGTATTCGCCACCACCAAACAGGCGAACGGCACCCACACCTTCGATTCGGGCAAGTTCATCTTTAACGTTAAGCGCTGCATAGTTCGCAAGATAAAGTAGGTCATAACGCTCATCAGGCGACACCAAGTGAACGACCATGGTTAAGTCTGGTGATGACTTTTCCGTCACAACACCAAGTCGCTGAACGGTTTCAGGCAAACGAGGTAGGGCACGATCAACACGGCTTTGAACTAGGGTTTGCGCTTTGTCTACGTCGGCACCAATGGCAAAGGTGACGGTTAACGTCATCACGCCATCAGAAGTCGCTTGAGAAGACATATACAGCATGTCTTCTACGCCGTTAATCTCTTCTTCGAGGGGAGACGCGACGGTATCCGCAATCACTTTCGGGTTCGCACCCGGGTAAGTCGCTGTTACAACGACAGTCGGAGGTACAACCTCGGGGTATTCAGTGATAGGCAGTTGCCATACTGACAATGCACCACCGATGAATATGAGTATCGACAGCACGGATGCAAAGATCGGCCGACGAATAAAGAACTGGGAAAACATTGCAATGGTTCCTTTATTGCTTCACTTGCAGAGTCAGTAGCTCACTGCGCTGCTGGTCTCGTAATGCTTGTTGCTGGCGAATATTGGCAAGGGTGTTTTCATCAGCCATTGCAACTTCATCGGGCGTAACAGGCATGTTGGCACGAACGCGTTGTAAGCCATTGACGACAATCTTTTCGTCGCCTTTTAGGCCATCCAATACAATGCGCAGACCGTTAAGGCCTTCACCAAGAGAGATTGCTCGGTATTGGACAATATTGTCATCGCCTAAAACCAAGACATACTTGTTATTCAGATCGGTACCAATCGCCTTGTTATCAATCAACACACCTTGGTAGCTATCCGAGCCAGCGATACGCATTTTGGCGAACATACCCGGTAAAAATTTCTTATCCGCATTATCAAAAACGGCGCGAACTTGAATGGTTCCCGTTGCTTCGTCAATCGCATTGTCTACAAAGTCGATGTAACCGATATGAGGGAAATCGGTATCGTTAGCCAACGACATTTGGACGACATTTTCAATTTCACCATCCGCTGAGATGAGGTTATTAATCTCTTGATATTTAAGGAAACTACGCTCATCAATGTCGAAATAAGCGTACATTTTCGAAGTAGATACCAGTGACGTAAGAACGGTTTGACCCGTAGTTACATAGTTACCTTTGGTCACCTCTGCGAAAGAAACTTTGCCTGCAATCGGCGCGCGAACTAGAGTGAATTCAAGGTCTAGTTCCGCTTTTGCCAAAGCAGCTTTAAGAGCTGAAACACTTGCAACGCTACGCTGCTGATCTGCAAAACGCGCATCAACGGTCTCTTGAGAAATTGCTTTAGTTTTGCTTAGTCTTTGTGCACGTTCATAATCTTTGATTGCTTGGTTCAAGCTTGTTTGAGCACTGCTAAGTTCCGCTTTCAAACGGTTAACTTCAGCAACAAACAAACGATTGTCGATTGAAAAAAGCACGTCTCCAGCTTCTACGAGATGGCCTTCACGGAAGTGAACACGGTCTACGTAACCCGATACACGAGGCATTACGGTGACGGTTTGAGGTGATTCTAATCGACCAGTGTATTGATCAAGCTCGGTAACCTGTTCTACAAGCACTTGTGCCACTTCAACCGTTGGTGGTGGCGGTGCTGATGCAGGTGCTTCGGCGCGTGAATCTTGACATCCAGACAACACCAATGGCGCTGCAAATGAGATTAGTAGAAGAGGCGTTCTAAGGTGTTTGCCTACCATCTCGCTATCCTTATGTTAGTTTTGTACCGATCGGCATAATAATCCTGACTTTTGATATTGATCAAGTAAAATTTATAGAATGAATAGTTACAACATATGGACAACGTATGCCTGCCGCATTACCATTTAGGGGTTCTAGGGATTTTCCCCTCTAAAAAGACATAATCCTCTGTAGACCACACCAATAAATGGCTGCGGAGGTGGTT
>NZ_JAWOUS010000054.1:0-5052 GCF_033339495.1 Vibrio sp. 2134-1 | reverse complement strand
TGTTTAGCCATAAATCACCTCTCAATTAGACCCTAGAGCTAACTTAGTAAAGTGTCTACTAAACGTGGGGTACTCGGTTGCATAACGCCCGCTTAAGTGGTGAGCAACGCAATACCGATGCCGCCGCACACCACCTTAGTCACTAAAATCAGCGCATGGTAAAAACGCCACGCGTTGCGAATCCCTCTTAGGCAGTTTGTTATGCATTTTTTGTGAAGTGCTGTTCTATATCGTAACCAACAGCAGTTCCTCTTTGCTCAAACATACTAATAAACTTCTTGATTTCTTGCTTGCCGTTAGAGCCAAAAATCAAACTATTCAATGTGGCTCTGACGCCGAATTGATTTTTAAGAGTATTTACTGGATTAGATTGTGTAACCATTTTAAAAACTCCCACACCCGCTTCCATAGTTACTGGTTTGGTAGCAGAACCTAGCCCTATTTTTGAATTAACATACTCCTAAACAGAATCTAATTGTTTTCGATAGTTAGCAACCGCCTTCAGATTGCCTTCAGATAACGCATTTTGAAATAACTTTAACCACTCTCTCAATTTTGCAAAATCTTGTCTCATCGGGAGCGCAATCTCAATAAGCTGACTAGGCGAGGAAGATTCCTGAATAACTCGAATAGGAATAGCCGGCATATTAACAAATAATGAATACAGTGAATCTGTTCCATACGTCTTTTTTGATACCTTCATCTGTTCATCGTTTAAAAACGAGGTAAGTTGATGTAAAGCATCACCCGCAGGTAACATAAAACCTGAATTAACAAGAACCTCTTGCGTAGAGGATGCGGAGTATAACTTTTTTCATAAACAAAGCTTCGAGCACATATTCCAGCTCCACCTCACATGGTTGCTGATAAAAGTGGATGCTGAGGCCTTTTGGTTTCTTGCCAGCTCAATACATTTTCTTTACGAGCTAACATCAAAGACTCCGTTGAGCTCATATGTTCAATTATTCGATTTCGTGGTTCAACTAATTTATGAGGCTCTTCTAAAAAAGGAAAACTCCGAACTACACCTAAGTTTTTGGCTGCTAATATCGGGCTGCTTGTCCTCACCCATGCATGTTCAAATTTAGCCTCAACCAAGATCTCATCTCTCAAAACTAGGTCAGTTAAAAAATCGAACAAAGCTTCCGTTTAAATTGATGGATAACTAACAGCTTTATAGCTATGTTTACCATTTGCTATAGTAATTTCATCCGCAGATGCGTTCTCCATACCATCCACAAACAAGCTAGATATATCTTGAAGAGACCAATTATCTGAAATTATACCTTGCGCCACTCTAAACACCTCTCTGAGAGACACATTGAAGAAAATGCATAACGCCTTGTTAAGGTGTGAGGCACGCAATACTGATTCCTCCGCATACCACCCTAATAACTAAAGCCAACGCATAGTAAGAATGCCACGCGTTCCGAATCACTCTTGAACAATTTGTTAGGAGTTTTATTCATAGCGTTCACAATCTTTCGGTATGTCTATATATGTTTCATTTGCCCTCCAGTCCTGAGTCCGAGGGTCAAAGTAAAGCTCATACGTCGAGACGCTGTTATATGTACCCGATGTTATCTGATTTCCAATAGAAACTATATTTGGCTCTGAAATAGTGAAAACCCAGACGTTGTCACCTGAAACTAACTCAAGGTGACTATCAGAAACAAACAAAGCCTCTTCTGTAGAAAAAAACTCTCTAGGATAACTTTCACAATACCACTTTAAATTCTGACCATAAGAACTATAGACAGTTCTCATATTGAATTTCTCGTACAAGTCTTTTGTAGTCACTTGCTCTGCTCCGTTAGAGCTGAATGCAAGAAATGTTAAGGCGAAACTAAAAATCAATTTCATGTTCAAACTCCTACCGCGCAATTAAGGTGTGAAGCACGCAATACCGATGCTACCGCATACCTCCTTAATCACTAAAATTAACGCAGACCAAAAATGCCACGCGTGCTGAATCACTCTTAAATTGTTTGTTATGGCGCTCCACTCAACATTAGCTCTTGTATGTCAATTTGGTCTACTTCCCTGCCCAATATTCGCTTGTACTCGACTAAACGATAAACTGGGATAACTGGCAACTCGATACCTTGATAATTTTTAATAACTGATTCTGAAAAGTAGATTTCAAGCTGGTGCCAAGAGCCATCTTGATGTGATTGTATCTTAGTATGTTCAGACAAACCGATTTCAATTTTTTGATTTTGGTAGATCAATTGGAAATACTCTAGATCCCAACCATATTCAGCATAATGAGTTAACGGTTTGGATATGTGTTTTGCTACATGCGATAGTACTTTGTCTGCGTCTGAGTTTCGAATATAAAGATCTATATCTGCTATTTCCCGACTTCCACCATGAATAGTTGCCGCTAATCCACCTACTATTTGATACTCCACAGCCTCTTCATCCAAGATCTGTGTGAGGCACGCAATACAAAAGCTACCGCACAGCGCCTTAATCACCCTAAGCCACCGCATAGTAAAAATGCCACGCGTTACGAATCACTCTTAAACAATTTGTTAGAAGTTTACTCACCTAGTGCTCCGACTTTCCCTTTTCGCATCATGTGGGAAACAGTTTGTATACACACAAGCGACATGACTCTTGCCATAATCATCTACGACTACACAAACTAGATTGCTCGGATTTCCCAATGCACTCCGCCAATTATGATGACGGACCTCATAATCTACTTCAAATTCAACGTAAACGTATGCTGAGCTAACCCATTCAAACGGAATTGAACGTTTTACAATCAACCCTTTAAACATCTTTGAATAGCGTTCAGTTATGAGGTCAAAGTGCGGGTCATATGGAGCAATCTGTTGGGAGCAAAGGTCTATTGAAACACACTTTCTTTGAAGGTGGTCTACGAACAGGTAGAGCTTACCGATACCCCAATAACCATCGACATCATTGTTTCGACTCCTAAACGAGCCAATAATACCGCTTGCGGTACTACCTAGATCTCTCCTGCGTCCCATATTTATTCCTAAAACTTCTAAAGCCGATTCAAAGCGAAAATGCCATGATTTGGGAATCCGTCTTAAACGCTTTGTTATGTATAATTTTTCACGAAAAACATAACCAGCCAGCCATTAGTAAGAATGCTACCGTCGCAAGTAAAAAGGTTAGATCCCAAAGAAAGTACAGAGGGTATATAAACTTTAAAAGACTTTTTAACCAACCATTTTGTAGTTGGAGAAATGCTTTCTCTTCCATGAAACTAGACATGCTAAACCACAGCCCTCGAACACAATCAACCTCTTTCAAAATCACATAGCGCCCTTTAATTAACTCATTATTTTGCGACTTCAAAACCAACCAAACCACAAAAAACAAGGCAAAAAAGACAAACGTCGGGATTGCCATCCACCCTAGAGCAGCAAGTAAGATTGAGACTACAATATTATCCAATGTTCCACCTAACCAAATTATTCATAACGCCCAATTAAGGTGTGAAGTACGCGACCACGAAACTTAATTTGACCACCGTAAACACTAAACTTAACTCAAACCAAAAATGCCAAGCGTGCTGAATCACTCTTGAATTGTTTGTTATACGCCGGGCTTAGAAATAAAAGTCATTATGACTACAAAAATAATCAATATGAACAATTACTTAGTAATGCACTGACAGTATAATGTAAAAAAACTAACCAATAAAGGAACCATATATGTCAGCGTCATTTATATCTAGTGCTGTAGAGCAAATTTACGGGCAAATCTCAGGCAAACAAAAAGCAAATGAGTGGTACAAACTACTTGTTCCGGAGCTCCATGAAGCACTTGAACGAGGCACTCCTATGTCAGACCCTCAACTAAAAAGCTAGCAGAGGCAATAACCAACCTTACTCCTGTAGGAGCTAAGCGTAATAATTTTAAAAGACGTTACATGGAAGATCGTGAATCAATGTTATCATTGCCTAGAGTTCCAAATAGCATAATGTATGGATATTGGTGGTAACGATAATGAAACGTGCATTTTTAAGCCTCTACATAGCAATAACATCACTTGTTGTATTACGAGCACTGTTCTATGGCCAAGATTTAATTAGCTATTTTGATTTTACAAGTCTGTCTTTGGTTTTGGTTCCATGTACTCTGGTATTCTTATTGACTAAGAAACAAAAAAACTGTTTCAAATGCGTCATTTTAACATCTATTTTAGCTGGTTTTTTGGGACTTGTTCTAGGCGTGATACTTACGTTTTCAAATGGTCATCTTGATGTAGAAGGTGCTTTCATGGGGCTCAGCGTAGCTCTATTACCAATGCTTTATGCTCTACTTGTAAGCCTTTTGATCTTCCCTCTCCACCTAGTCTCGAACGATAAATAGAAACAAGCCCACGACTGTGTGGGCTAAATTATCTAGGCGTTGGTGTACCCCACAAAAAGTAGATAGTACATAACTACATACTTTCGTACTCAACCGGGCTGACATGCCCCAACGCTGAGTGTCTTCTCTTGCGATTGTAAAATACCTCGATGTATTCGAAGATGCCCATTCGGGCTTCTTCGAGAGTTTGGTAGTTTTCTGCGTATATCAGTTCGACTTTCAGTCGGCTGTAGAACGACTCCATCATCGCATTATCCCAACAGTTACCCTGTCGACTCATGATCGGTACACCTCCATGCTTGCGCAAGAAGTCTTGATATTTATATGCCCCCGCATTGCATACCACGATCTGAATGGATAATGACGCCCTTAGGCGGCTTACGTGACTCAAACGCCATTTTTAACGCATTAGTGATGAGCTCGACGGTCATCGTTGTCCCTAGCGACCAACCCTCGATGCGCCTTGAATGCAGGTCCATCACTGTCGCCAAGAAGAGCCAACGGCTCTTCACCCAGATATACGTAATGTCCGTAACCCATTTCTGATTTGGCGTTTCAGACTCAAAGTCTCTTCGCAGTAAATTGTCAGCAACATTCGTCATGGCAGCCACATCCTTGCTGGTGTACCCCACAAAAAGTAGACAGTACATAACTACATACTTTCGTACTCAACTGGGCTGACATGCCCCAACGCTG
>NZ_JAWOUS010000053.1:0-6020 GCF_033339495.1 Vibrio sp. 2134-1 | reverse complement strand
ATTCCACATAGCGCGAGCTTTAATAAGCTTTTATATAATTTCACGCAACAAAAAGCCTGCAACAAAACAACATTGCAGATAAAACGTGAAAATGTCACAATGGAATTTCCATAGCCCACTGCTGCTTATGCAGGAACCTGAACTCTACAACCTCCTTGGTTTGGTCTGCGAAAATCAAATCCGCGCTTAGTCAGAGAACTAAAAAATGATTTTGCCTCAGGGGAGTACGGCCTAGTTAACACCGTACACGTTGGTTTTAATTACTGATACCAACGGTGCTTCTCAAAGCAGCGAAACACAAAAATCAGTACGCACTTCACTGGCGGAAAGTGAACGTGAAAAGGTGTGAACAGTCGGCCTTGCTATACGAAAAAAAGCAAAATTGGCGAACGGCAATGCCGTCTGGATATTTTTACGAAAATATTTAGCTAGTTCTTACGCCCACATCGAGATTTTTATGAGCTTTGATCCAGTAGCAGCGACCGAAGCTGCAAAAAAGACCCGTGCTTTACGCAAAGGCAAAAACTATAAGAAACGCACCTCTAAACTTGAACCGTTCCGTTCTGAAATCGCCAAAATGTACAAGCATGGCGCATCTTTAGAACTGATTGCTCTGCACCTCCAAACTGAACACAAGCAATATGCAGCTCGCAGTACCATCCTCCGATATATCCATTCCATCGGAGTAACACGCAATGGCTAAAGGGCACTTCGCAAAATCAGAAAAACAAGCCGCTTCTGTCATGAAAGAAATGCAGGGGAAAGGTAATGCCATAGAATCGGTGGGAACGGCGAGGAACTACGAACAAGCATTGAAAACCTGTTGCGATTATCTGAAAGAGTTCAAGCTTGGCTCTCTAAGAGAACTAACCCCAGAACAAGCAAAAAACTACATAGAGTTACGCGCTCACGAATGTAAACAAAGCACAATCGACATGGATCGTCAGGCAATACAAACAATGATGCAGCATGTCACACATAAGTTAGAACCCAATCAAACACTATACCCACCCAAAGAGCTTCCTACATCTAAAAAAGAAACTATTGAAAACTCTCGTTCTTACACGCCAGAACAGGTCAATGCGATCATTCAGCACCAAACCGAGCAACATGCACTCTCAACACAACTTTGTCATGAAGCGGGTCTACGCGCTCACGAACTGTACACACTACGACCTTCTGGCGAAGTAAATCCGAGTCCACGGGACGTACACCAAGATAAATTTTCCCAACTCCCCAATGACTCAAAAACCTACACGGTTCAAGGGAAAGGCGGTCTCATTCGTGAAGTTCAAATCCCCAACCATTTGGCAGAAAAGTTAGAAGAACGCAGACTCGATACACCACAGCAACTCTCTGACAGGGGCGTGAATTACGAATCGCATTACAACATAGCAGGAGGACACAAGTTTTCTGATGCGTTCAGCAAAGCGAGTTCTCGCGCTCTTGGGTACTCCAACGGAGCACACGGCTTACGCCATAGCTACGCACAAAACCGCTACGAACAACTGGCTAACCACTTTGAGCGTATCGATGTCATGACGATTATTTCTCAAGAGCTAGGGCATTTCCGCCCCGATATTACAGAGGTATACCTACGATGATTTGGGGATTTTTGACGGTAATTGTTGTGGGATTGGTATTGCTTTTTGCAGCACCATTTCTTGATTTTCTAACTCCCGATAGCACGATTTGGTTAGTAGACTTATCCAACTCAAATGGTCCTATTTTACTAGCACAAGGCGCAAAAACGCTCTGGTACCAATGGCAATCATGGGTTTACATATTCTTGTTTAGCCTCATGACAGCGTTCATTTTAGGTTTAATTTACAACGGCATTCGCACATTCGCAGATGAGTCGTTACTCAAAGCTAAGAAAGAATTAGCTAAAAAAACGAAAGAGATCGAAAACATAAAACGAGAATACCAAGGTCAAGTTGAGAAGGATATCGTAAACAAACACGCCAAAGAAGCGAAACGACTCAACAAGAAAGAAAACGAGATCTACGCTATCAAGCAGCAAACAGAGAACAAGGAAGTGGCGTTACAAAAGCAAATAAGAATAGTCAATCACGCACACCGTCGACAAAACCAACAGACACAGAGTAAGTTAGGTCAAAGAGATCGACTGAGCGCAGAGAAGAAAATAATGGCAGAGTTCTTAGATGAAATAGACTGGAAGTTCACGGATGGAACAAAAATCACGTATACCGCTCTAGCAAGATTAGCAAAGAAACATAGAGGCCATTAATCAGATAACAACCCTAAAAAGGGCTGTTATCTGATATAGCTTGTTTAGTGCCACACATTACAATTTGCCAGTCGACTTCCAACGGAAGTAAGTTCTTCGACTGATACCAAGCTCAACCCAAGGTTCGTTAAGGCTAGGTCTACCTCCACCTTTTGAAACTTTTCCACCCTTAGCACCTTTCTTAGCGTGCCATTGGCTTTTCTTTTCTGGCGTGAATTCTCGATACGTCCAGTTAGCGATCGACTTCGCTATCGCTTTCACTTCTGACACGGGCAAAGGAACATTGAACTGGCTATTCGTACTTTCTACTTTGTCGTAGACGGCTGCATTCCACTTTCTTTTGTAGTTAGGCGCCCAGTATTCCCGAATCGCTCTATATGCCCACTGACGAGTGTTATCGAACAACTCACAGTTACGGCCAAGACCAGACGTTTCGCTACCACGTAACGGGTGGCCTTTCAGATCGAGGTATTCCGCCAGTTCATCGAGTGTGTACTCGTACTCTGTCCAAAACTCATTTTGCCAATGTGGGTGCAGTGGATTTTTCGTCAGTAGTCCTGCGAATCCACGATCCGCTTTCAGACGCTCAATCATCGCGGATTCAATCGCAGCTGCGTAGCGAATAGGTTCACTATGCGCGATATCAGACGTACAGAATGGAACTTTCAAGCGATACGCAATGTGTGCGTGTGCGTTCTCTGGGTTCTTTGAAGTCCAATATGGTGTGGGAAGATCGTTGTCGTACCAAGCCAACACACCGCCTTGTCGATCAATATCAAAGACAAGGTAAGTGACCAACTTCGGTTGGTTCACTTGCAGATATTTTTTCTTAATCGCTGTACTTTTTGGGCGTATGTAAGTGACACCGAGTTCATCGGTGCAATACGGCTTATGAGGAAGCGTCTCGATTAGATCGAGTTGAAATGCGTTTGATTGTTTAGCTTTCACACATAACTGCACTTATGGCGGTTACGTGTGGATTGTCTTTGTCTTTCCATGTGTTAAAATTACCTTAAGCTTTAGCCCTGATAACTCTCCATTCCGCCAAGTTTGAATGAGTTTCGGGGCTTTGTTTTATCTAGAGTTAATCTTACTCCTCAATACCTCCCTTCGCAATTTCCCTTCGCTTTTCTTGCTTTCAGGCACAAAAAAGGCCGCTATAGCGACCTTTCGAGAATCATTGTTCTACCGAAACACTGCACTTCGCACAAAGTGACATTACGTTAAATCCCACTCTTCACATTAAGCGACATGTTACCACCTAACATGCCGAATTTATCTTTAAGTCTTTGAATTTATGTTGACCATGAAAGATTAAATGAGCTTAGATCTGAGTAGAAATACGGCTTTTCGCCGTATAGAAAGCGTTATGTGTTTTTCTTGCAAGCGCCATGATTAATCAAAACTTTTTTCTAGCCATGCGGCATGGGTGAATTAAAAAACGGTGCCTTAGAGCGTCAATTTGGCGCCTTATTTTTGCGATTTTAAGTGGTTGTAAGTTGCTGTTTTTAAGGTGTTTATTTTTCTTGAGAACTGGTTGGTAAATGTTAGTCTTCGACTCAAATAGAAAGAGGGCTAGAAAATGGATAAAACAGACCAGTTATATGTACAAGCAGACTTTTCACATCAAGACATGAGTGGTCAGTATTTTAAAAATTGCAAATTTTTCTGCTGTTCCTTTAAACGAGCGAACCTCCGCGATACACAATTTGTAGATTGTTCTTTCATTGAACGAGGTGAATTAGAGGGGTGTGATTTTTCTTACTCGGATCTTAGAGATGCATCTTTTAAAAACTGCAGTCTTTCAATGTCGTATTTCAAAGGTGCAAATTGTTTTGGTATCGAGTTCAGAGAATGCGATTTAAAGGGTGCCAATTTTTCTCAAGCTAGCTTCATGAATCAGGTATCGAACAGAATGTATTTTTGTTCAGCTTATATAACAGGTTGTAATCTTTCATACGCCAACTTTGAAAGGCAGTGTATCGAAAAGTGTGATTTGTTTGAGAATAGATGGATTGGCGCAAATCTGAGTGGTGCATCATTTAAAGAGTCTGATTTAAGTCGGGGAGTATTTTCTGAAGGGTGTTGGAGCCAGTGTAGGTTGCAAGGTTGTGATTTGAGCCACTCGGAGTTGTATGGTTTAGACCCTCGGAAAGTTGACCTTACAGGTGTAAAAATCTGTTCGTGGCAGCAAGAACAACTTTTAGAGCAATTAGGTTTAATAGTAGTTCCTGACTAAATTTGATGGTTTGAACACACACATAACAAACGCCTCAAGAGGGACTGGCAACGCGTGGCGTTTCCAGGCCCAATGAGCCGCTGTGGTTGCAGGTGTTGTGTTTGAGTTTAGTTGTTATGCGTTGCCAGCCCCTTAGGCGGGCGTTAGCCCTCAGGAGGAAAAATGAAAATATCCATTATGGCAGCAGTTTCTGAGAATGGAGTAATTGGCTCTGGATTGGATATACCTTGGCATGTACAAGGTGAGCAGCTCCTGTTCAAAGCTATGACTTACAATCATTGGCTTTTAGTCGGTCGTAAAACTTTCGACTCAATGGGTAAACTTCCCAATAGGAAATATGCTGTGGTTACTCGCTCAGAAATGGTCTCGAATGATCCAGATGTTATTTATTTCACCAGCATTGAATCGGCATTATCTTACTTAGACAATACGACAACACATGTCTTTGTTTCTGGTGGTGGTGAAATTTACAAAGCATTAATCGAACAAGCAGATGTTATCCATCTTTCAGTGATTCATAAGCACATCTCTGGCGACGTGTTTTTCCCTTCAGTTCCACAGAGTTTCAAACAAACATTTGAGCAAAGTTTCAGTTCAAATATTGATTACACGTACCAAATTTGGGCAAAGGGCTAACAAACTGTTTAAGAGGGATTCACAACGCGTGGCATTTTTACTATGCGTTGGTTTTAGTGGTTAAGGCGGTATGCGGAAGCTTCGGTATTGCGTTGCTCACCCCTTAACAGGGCGTTAGAGCACTCCTAGTAAAGTAACATAGAGTTAACAAAATAATGTTAGATAAATTAGTTGGTAAGGTTATTAATTTCAAAGCGGTCACTAAAACCAAGGTACAGTTTGAATTAAGTGAAAATAATTGTGTAATCGAACTTCAAGTATCTGATGCTTGGGTTATTAATCGTAATGATGAAGTTACTGTTGTCGGCGAGCGGGACTCAAAAACAGGTAAGTTTATTGCCTATGCTTACAATAACCACACAAAGGGAGTATTTGGTAAGTATGATGCCCAAGTAGTAGGTGGATGGTTGTTTGTTGTTATTGGGCTATTCTTTTTTTGGGCTATTTTTCCACTGTTCTTACATGTTCCTGCAGGAATCAAACAGATTTCGCTTGGGAAAAAAGTTAACGAAGCTTTTGACTTGGTGACACAGAGCAAAGTGCTCTAACAAAGCATTTAAGAGTGATTCGCAACGCGTGACTCTGTAACGAAAATCACCTCCCCCTATTGATTAATGTATACCAATTTCATAGAACCACTTGAAGATGTATACATTAATCAGAATCCAAATTTATGCCTGAGCCACACTCAAAATCGGTGTCTATTATTCCTATTATGTTAAACGGGCGAGTTAGCTATCAAAAACAGCCCTTAGAACGCCATCAGAGGCTCTAGGCACGTTTTTAAGCACTTACTATGCCCTACTGACCCAGAAATCGGTCTGAAAGTTTGTGACGCTTTTCAGGCGATTTACAGGGCAAAGATGGCGCTGTTCGTTTGAAACAAAAAACGCC
>NZ_JAWOUS010000052.1:0-6232 GCF_033339495.1 Vibrio sp. 2134-1 | reverse complement strand
GCTTAGCGGAAAGTTCTTTTACCCTCAGCCGAAATGCCTGCCGTTGCTAGACATTGCCAGCCAGTGCCCGTCACTCCGCGGTCTTCACTGCGTGATCGAGTTGATCGACACCCGCCGTGACACGCTCCATGAAGTGCCTGCCTGCGTCTGTTAGCCGAACGCCCCGCGCATGGCGCTCAAATAGCAGGACACCAAGGTTATCCTCCAGCGCTTTCACACGCGCGCTGACGCTCGACTGGCTGATACCAAGTGCCTTGGCCGCATGCCGAAAATTCAGATGCTCGGCGACGGCGATGAACTGAACAAGGGAAATGAGCGGTATCCTGCCAGACAGGATACCGACATTCACGAGGTTTCGATGGTTAGTGCGCCGCATCGGAGCGGGCCTGCTACCAGTCGTCGGTTAGACGACTGGCGACTTCTCGGTGGCAGCCCCACGGAGCCGAAGGAGCACCAGCCCCAACGAAACCAGTACCGCCATCGCCGTGGCGTAACAGATCACGGGCCACGCTGTGTCACCGTTTAAAAGTGCCACCGCCAATGTCCCGACAATGCTGACTATCAGGCTTTGAACGCAGAAGTAGAACGCGACCGCTGATCCCGCGATGTCGTCGAACTCTGCCAAAGCGCCGTTCGCGGTAACGGACACCGTGAAGACAATACCGACCGCGACAACCCACATCGGTAGGATGAAGGTGAGGAATGACGGCGAGCCGTAAAGTTCGCCGATCCCCAACAGGACCGCTCCGCAAACAAGCAACGCCATCCCACGCGCCACGCATCCTGCGATGCCCCATCTGGCGACAAAGGACTTCGCGAAACGGGTTGTCACGATCATTACAAGCGCGACAGTGGCGAAGGCAAAGCTGAATCCGATCTCGGAATATTCCGCTTGGCCTATGAGCACACGGGGAGCCGTCGAGAAGAAGACGAAGTAGGTGCCCATACCGGCGCTAAAGCCGACAGTGTAAACCCAAAAAGCCGGACTCGCGAAGATCGGCAAGACAGATCGGCGCGTCTTGACTTGATCCAGAGGGCGGGTTTCGTGCCACCTGAAACCCGCATTTAGGAGTGCGAGCATCGCCAGTATAGCCAAAGTAATGAATATCGCCTGCCATCCCAAGAACTCGCCGATCAATACTCCGGCGATAGGGCCGAGCGCAGGCACGAACGCCAGCATCGAACTGAAAAGGCCGTAGATGACGACACCCTCAGGACGGTTGGCATAAACGTCGCGAACCGTCGCGAACGTCGCCACCAGCATGGCCGACGCGCCCACTGCTTGAAGTAGACGGAAAGCGACAAAGGCCGGTGCAGTTGAAGACCAAGCTGCTCCCAGAGACGCAATGACGAAAGCCGTTGCGCCCGCAAGTAGAATTGGCCGTCGCCCGATTCTGTCTGAGAGCGGACCAAAAATCACCTGGCCCACGCCGAGCATCACCATATAGAGGCTCAACGTGAGTTGGATCATAGCGGGCGTCGTGTTCAGGATGCCGGGCATCGCTGGAACGACAGGGAGATAAATATCCATCGCCAGTGAAGCGAGGATGTCGAAAGGAGCCATCAGCAGCAGTGCTGCCGGCAGCGTATAGGCCCACGCGGGGCGTGTGGTGGTCATGACGAATCAACCCTCGATTAAGGAATACCGGGCGACGTCTGCTCGTCAGCAATCAGATGAGACTAGCCTTACAGAGCGCCGCAACAACAATACTGGTTGTTGCGGCTTACTTGTCTGCTGACTTGGAATTTCCCATCTGATTACTCCACGCTTACGAATATGAATTGCTACATTTTATCCGATTATCTTTTGCTTCGCAATGCGGCATGGGCGCACTCAGCGTTCCAGCCCCCTCTGCCGCCCTAACTGCCACGACACCGACCCGCCCTGCACGATGCCCATAACCTCGCGGCCGAGTTGGCGGTCGATGATCGGCCGCCACGGGACAAGGGTGAACTCATGGGATTTCTCGACCACGGCGAACTTGCCGCTCGATAGATGCACGGTTCCGGTAAACTTGCCGCTGACGCTCTCGCCGTCCGTGGCGGCGCGGAACGGCAGGCCCTTACTCAAAGCCATATCCGATCCGACGCCGGCTACCTCGCGCTCCCGCAGGATGGCGAGAAGGTTGCGCCGGTAGAAGACGCGGCTGTCCCGGCTGCGGGTGGCGTCGCCCTGTTCGATATGGTGCTCGCGGCGCTGGTCCATGGCTTCGCGGACTTGTTGCCCGAAGCCGGTTGGCGCAAGGTCGGCCGTCTCGCCGTGGATCAGCCGCCGGTCCAGCCAGGTCGCGCCGTCCGATCCGATCTGTTTGTTCAGATCGACCGGGGAAAGGACGCGAACGCTGGCCTGACTGTCTCGGCCGGCGTCATGGGCGGCGGCACGGCTGACCAGATCATCGGGGATGCGCCATTGGTCGGCGTCGATCCGCTCGACGATACCGGCCCGGCGTAGCGCCTCCAGCCGGCGCACATGGGCATCGACATAGCCCTCATAGTCGCCGCCTGGAACGCGGCACGTATAGGAAGAATAAACGCCCTTTTCACCCAAGTCCAACAGCTTTGGACCGCAGTTGACTCTTTCGACACCCCTGCGATGCAACCCAATCCGGCTGACGGGGAGCCAGCAACGCTGAAAATTTACCCTCCTCTTTCCCACTAGCGGCTCCTTTTCCGACAACCAGCACGGCGGATCCCTGCCGCGGCGCTGTGAACGCAGCATTTTGATTGGTATCGTTGGCCTTCAGGCTCGTCAGTCAAACAGACCCAGGAGCAGCTCAGCCGGTGGCGCCCGGCTTTCGGGTAACGCCCTGGTCCCGCTGGTTTCGGCTTTGTGCTTCAGGTGATCAAGGATCTGCTTGATCACTATAGGGTCTTCAATGCAGGCGATGACTTTCATGGCGCCGCCGCAGCCGCTGCAGGTCTCGATGTCGATATTGAAAACACGCTTGAGCCGTTGCGCCCATGTCATCGACGCTCGCCGTTGTGCTGGTGTTGCCGGTTCATCAGCCACCCTGACCTTGTTGCCCCTGCCCCGTTTTGCCGGCGTGACCAACGCCCGGTGCCGACTGTTGGGTGCGAACACCCCGTGGAAGCGGGTTAGGTTGACTCTGGGCTTCGGTACCAGGGCGGCCAGCCTTGCAATGAAATCCAATGGTTCGAAAATGACGTGCGTGGTGCCGTCCCGGTACGGCGTCTTGAGCTGGTAGCGCACGTTGCCGCCTCGTGTTAACGACAGCCGCTTCTCGGATACCGCCGGGCGGCTGATGTACCGGCACAGCCGTTCGAGCTTCTTGCGTTCATCGGCCCTGGCCGCCACGCCGGCGTGCAGGCTGGACCCGGCTACCTTGCCAATCCCGTCACCGAACGGATCACCACTGGTCGGCAGAGTTTGCAAAGTGAACACCTTTCGCCCCGCCTGTGAACCGACAGCGATACGGTAAGTGATCGAGTGCCCCAGCAGGGGTGTCATCGGGTCGTCATCCACCGCATCCGAGGCCAGATAGCTGTTTTCGACATCCCGTTCCAGCAGGCCTTGCCGTTCCAGATAGCGACCCACCCGGTGGGCGATGGTGTGCGTCAGCTGGGTGAGCTCTGGGCTGGTCGGCGCCTTGACCCAGCGGAAACGCGCTGAGCCGTGGGATTGCTCGACATACACACCGTCGAGAAACAGCATGTGGAAGTGAACATTCAGATTGAGCGCCGATCCAAAACGCTGGATCAGGGTGACCGCGCCCGTCTTGGCCACTTGGTGGGTATGGCCCGCTTTCTTGACCAGGTGCCAATACCCATCTTTGTATCAACTCCCCTTCCTGCCCGGCATCCCCGCAATTGATGACTTCAGAACAAGATGCTACCAATTTTTCAATAACAGCAAATTGCCTTTTTACTCCATCGTTATCAATTAGTTTAATGCCAAATTTTTTAGGTACAATTGGCAGATCTTCCAATTTCCAGTATTTCCAATTTTCTTTGTAATCATGGGGTTCATTCAATGTACACAGATGGCCAAAAGTCCAGGTTACCCAATAGCCATTTCCTTCATAAAAGCCGTTGTTGCGTTGTTTTGCACCAATTACTTCGGCAATATCTTTTGCCACAGAAGGTTTTTCAGCTATACATAAAATCATAAGGAGGCAAAGTTAGTAAGGTCGTTGAAGTTTTGAAACCGTTACATACAAAACATTTCAACAAAAACAGTAAGTTTTAGAGTTATTTACGTGTATATTTTTTTATTTCAAAAGCAAAAGCGTGTTTTTCATCAATACCCTGTTTCAGTACAGTTTCACTATTCCACTCAGATTCAGAAAATTTAGGAAAAAAAGTATCTGCGTCAAACACTCCATCTACTTGTGTGATATACATTTCTTGAAGGATGTTTCGCTGCATAACTTCTGCATAAATTTGTCCCCCACCAATGATGAAAACAGTTCTTTCGGTTTCATTTTTATAGAACTCTAAACATTCAGTAAGTGAAAAAAAGACATGAGCTCCTGGTGCTTGATAGCCGATTTGGTGAGTTAAAACGGCATTTTCACGATTTGGCAAGGGTCTAAATTTCTCAGGAATAGATTCATAATTTTTACGTCCGGTTATTACTACATGACCTGTTGAAGTTTCTTTAAAGAATTTCATATCAGCCGGCAATTTCCATAACAAATCGTTGTCTTTACCAATGCCAAAATTTTTATCCATGGCAACAATTAATGATAGTTTCATAATGATCGGTATTGAATAATTAATTTTTTATTTGAGGCATTAAGCACATGCAATAATTTCTCAATTGGTTTTTTCACCTTTTCTTTCAAATGTAACTCATCTGCAGTTTGAATCATACGTATAGGAAGAATAAACGCCCTTTTCACCCAAGTCCAACAGCTTTGGACCGCAGTTGACTCTTTCGACACCCCTGCGATGCAACCCAATCCGGCTGACGGGGAGCCAGCAACGCTGAAAATTTACCCTCCTCTTTCCCACTAGCGGCTCCTTTTCCGACAACCAGCACGGCGGATCCCTGCCGCGGCGCTGTGAACGCAGCATTTTGATTGGTATCGTTGGCCTTCAGGCTCGTCAGTCAAACAGACCCAGGAGCAGCTCAGCCGGTGGCGCCCGGCTTTCGGGTAACGCCCTGGTCCCGCTGGTTTCGGCTTTGTGCTTCAGGTGATCAAGGATCTGCTTGATCACTATAGGGTCTTCAATGCAGGCGATGACTTTCATGGCGCCGCCGCAGCCGCTGCAGGTCTCGATGTCGATATTGAAAACACGCTTGAGCCGTTGCGCCCATGTCATCGACGCTCGCCGTTGTGCTGGTGTTGCCGGTTCATCAGCCACCCTGACCTTGTTGCCCCTGCCCCGTTTTGCCGGCGTGACCAACGCCCGGTGCCGACTGTTGGGTGCGAACACCCCGTGGAAGCGGGTTAGGTTGACTCTGGGCTTCGGTACCAGGGCGGCCAGCCTTGCAATGAAATCCAATGGTTCGAAAATGACGTGCGTGGTGCCGTCCCGGTACGGCGTCTTGAGCTGGTAGCGCACGTTGCCGCCTCGTGTTAACGACAGCCGCTTCTCGGATACCGCCGGGCGGCTGATGTACCGGCACAGCCGTTCGAGCTTCTTGCGTTCATCGGCCCTGGCCGCCACGCCGGCGTGCAGGCTGGACCCGGCTACCTTGCCAATCCCGTCACCGAACGGATCACCACTGGTCGGCAGAGTTTGCAAAGTGAACACCTTTCGCCCCGCCTGTGAACCGACAGCGATACGGTAAGTGATCGAGTGCCCCAGCAGGGGTGTCATCGGGTCGTCATCCACCGCATCCGAGGCCAGATAGCTGTTTTCGACATCCCGTTCCAGCAGGCCTTGCCGTTCCAGATAGCGACCCACCCGGTGGGCGATGGTGTGCGTCAGCTGGGTGAGCTCTGGGCTGGTCGGCGCCTTGACCCAGCGGAAACGCGCTGAGCCGTGGGATTGCTCGACATACACACCGTCGAGAAACAGCATGTGGAAGTGAACATTCAGATTGAGCGCCGATCCAAAACGCTGGATCAGGGTGACCGCGCCCGTCTTGGCCACTTGGTGGGTATGGCCCGCTTTCTTGACCAGGTGCGTGGCAATGACGCGGTAAACGATGCCCAGCACCCACCCCATGATCTCGGGCCGGCTGGCAAACAGGAAACGCAGCTGAAACGGGAAGCTCAACACCCACTGACGCATGGGTTGTTCAGGCAGTACTTCATCAACC
>NZ_JAWOUS010000051.1:0-6272 GCF_033339495.1 Vibrio sp. 2134-1 | reverse complement strand
GGCGCTGGACTAAACAAAGGCCCCCTTTTAGGGGGCTCACACAAAGCCACCTTCTTTAGAAGGTGGTAATTTACTTTATATGTACGCGAACGGCTCAACATATAAATTGGCTTATTTGGGTATATACTCAAACAAATCGTAGAGTTCTGGTAAACTCTGCGCCACTTCATTCACTTTAAGAGCAAAAACCAATGCCTTGGATTCAAATCAAACTCAACGCGACCAATGAAAACGCTGAGCAAATCGGCGATATGCTAATGGAAGAGACTGGCGCGCTGTCTGTTACATTCTTAGACGCGCAGGATACACCTGTATTCGAACCTCTACCTGGCGAAACTCGCTTATGGGGCGATACTGATATTCTGGCACTGTATGATGCAGAAGCAGACACTAACTTCATCATCGACCAAATTAAAGCGAGCAATATGCTGGCTGACAATTTTGCTTACAAAGTAGAACAGCTTGAAGATAAAGACTGGGAACGCGAATGGATGGAAAACTTCCACCCAATGAAATTTGGTGAACGCCTATGGATTTGTCCAAGCTGGCGCGACATTCCAGATCCTGACGCTGTTAATGTTATGTTGGATCCAGGCCTTGCATTCGGTACGGGTACTCACCCTACAACAGCACTTTGTCTTGAGTGGCTAGAAAGCATGGACTTAAGCGGTAAGACCGTTATCGACTTCGGTTGTGGCTCAGGTATTCTAGCGATCGCAGCGATCAAACTGGGCGCTGAAAAAGTGATAGGGATCGACATTGATCCTCAAGCCCTGCTTGCTTCAAAAGACAATGCTGAGCGTAATGGCGTTGTAGACAAACTAGAAGTTTACTTACCGCAAAATCAACCTGAAGGTCTCGTCGCTGACGTCGTTGTGGCCAACATCCTTGCAGGACCTTTACGTGAACTTGCACCTATCATCAAAGGGCTAGTTAAGCCAAATGGCGACCTCGCTATGTCCGGCGTATTAGACACTCAAGCTGAAGATGTTGCGAACTATTACCGTGACGAGCTTCACATTGACCCGATTGTTGAGCAAAGTGAATGGTGTCGCATCTCTGGTCGTAAGCAAGGCTAGACAAGGTTTTCAGAGCTAATTGTTTGAAATTCATACAATTTACAAAAACAATTTGTAAATGCTCAAATATTAGTCTTTTCACGCAGTGAAAAAATGCGTAAAATGCGCGCCCTTGCTGGTACAGAACTGTGATGACGTTTTGAAAATCGGAAACTATCAACTTAAGAACAATCTAATCGTAGCCCCTATGGCTGGTGTAACGGATAGACCGTTTCGCGAGTTGTGTCTTCGCTATGGTGCGGGAATGGCCGTCAGTGAAATGATGTCTGCTAACCCAAAACTATGGGGAACGTCAAAGTCGAAACAGCGCATGGTACACGAGGGCGAATCGGGCATTCGCTCTGTACAGATTGCGGGTTCCGATCCACAGCTTATGGCGGACGCAGCTCAATTCAGTGTTGAGAACGGTGCACAAATCATCGACATCAACATGGGCTGCCCGGCAAAAAAAGTGAATAAGAAGCTAGCGGGCTCTGCTCTGCTTCAATACCCAAACATTATCGAAGAGATTTTGAAAGCGGTCGTGAATGCAGTGGACGTTCCTGTAACGTTAAAGACTCGAACTGGCTGGGATACAGACAACAAGAACTGTGTCCAGATCGCTAAATTAGCCGAAAACTGCGGCATACAAGCTCTTGCTCTGCATGGCAGAACGAAAGCATGTATGTACAAAGGTGAGGCCGAATATGACAGCATTAAAGCGGTAAAAGAGGCGATTTCAATTCCGGTTATCGCGAACGGTGATATCGATAGCCCGGAGAAAGCCAAATTTGTACTGGAGTACACCGGTGCGGACGCTTTAATGATTGGACGCCCTGCCCAGGGTCGTCCTTGGATTTTCCAGGAAATCCATCACTATTTGGAAAACGGCACCACAATGGAGGAACTTCCAACTGAGGAAGTGAAAACCATTATGCTTGGTCATGTAAATGCTCTGCATGAGTTTTATGGGGAGTTCTTAGGTCCACGTATCGCGCGCAAGCACGTTGGGTGGTACCTGAAAGAGCATGAACAGGCAAGTGAGTTTCGCCGTACCTTCAACGCTATCGACGCAGCTCCGCTGCAAATTGAGGCGTTAGAAGGTTATTTTGATAACGTTGCATCATAATTAAGAGAAGAGCTAGACCGAATATGTTCGAACAAAATCTGACTTCAGAAGCATTAACAGTAACTACAGTAACGTCACAAGACCAGATTACTCAGAAGCCTTTACGTGACTCTGTTAAAGCGTCTCTTAAAAACTACCTTGCTCAACTAAACGGCCAGGAAGTAACAGAACTATACGAATTAGTTCTAGCTGAAGTTGAACAGCCACTACTAGATACTATCATGCAGTACACTCGCGGTAACCAAACTCGCGCAGCAACTATGATGGGTATCAACCGCGGTACTCTTCGCAAGAAACTTAAGAAATACGGCATGAACTAAGACCGTTTTTCAAAAAGTATTTGGAACAAGCCGTTACCTTTTTAGGTAACGGCTTTTCTTTATCTACTAAAACACTACGAATAACGCTCACTTTGTTCAGTATTACCAACTGGCTTTAAGATAACTACTGCTGAGCCAAACAATAGCAAAGCCACGAAAGCGACCCATTCATTGCCTACAGAATACGCGAAGCCCGCCAAGGCAGACCAAATCGCGACACCAAAGTGCATCATACTCATTCCAAAAGACATTAACACACCTCGATATTCATCAGATAAGCTTGCGATATGTGCTTGTAATGCCGGAGAACCAACCCCTCCAGCAAGAGACCAGAGCACTAGAGCTGGAAGATAAGCGGTCACCGCACTCATCTCACTTGAGAACACCCATGCACTGCAAGGTATGCACACCATTAAAGCCACTCGCATAACAGCTCGAGAGCTACCAAGCCAACGGCAAGCTCTCCCCACGCACATATTTCCAACCACACTCACGATCCCTAGAGCAGCATAAATAGCGCCCACCCAACCGAGCGCCAACTCGCTGGTATCTCGAATATGAAGGCCTATCAGGTTAAATACACCAATACCTCCCCCTAGGCCTAAACACATCGCTAGAATCGCCCTCAACGCGCCTGGAAGATGAATGACGTCTGTGATAGGTGGCAGAGTATCTGACTTCTTGGACTCATTATGCTTGTTGTTCATGGACACTACGCTCATGGCACCGACAAAAAGAGCCGCCACGCCCAAAATAATAAAAGCGGCACGCCATGATAAAAGCTGGGTCAACAATGCTCCGATCGCCGGGCTAGTTATCATACCTAGCGTTAATCCCGCCTGAACCATCACAATTTGACGCATCGCTCTATTACCCTTCGCGTCTCCCACTAACGCGAATGCAATTGGTAACATGCCTGCACTTGCAATACCAGTGATCACACGAGTTGCAATAGCAAGTTCAAAATCATGAACTATGCCCGTCGTAATAGACGCAACCCCAAATACAAAGCAAGCAGGCACCATGATACGAATACGCCCAACTCGGTCTGATAAACGGCCCAAGTAAGGAGCGCAAATTGCTATGGCTAAACTATATGCCGTAATAAATAAGGTCACCTGACTCGGTTGAACACTTAAATCATTTCCGATGGGTTCAAGAATAGATCCAAGCATCAACTCATCAGCACCAACAAGAAAAGCAACGAGAAATAGGATCATGGACTGCATCATAGCTCCACCTCCTGTTCTGTTTTCGATTCAGCACAAGTGAGCAACGAAATATCTAAAACTCTATCAGGCCAAGATTGCAAAAATGCCTTCTCATGAGATACCACAATCACGCTACCGGAAAAGCGCTGGAGAGCCTCTTTAAGCGCATTTTTGCTGCTGCTATCCAAATGTGTTGTTGGTTCGTCCAACAGCAAAACATTGCATTTCTGAGCCGATAAACAACACAGTTTCACCCGAGTTTGCTCACCACCGCTCAATGTATCTAAGTGGCGCTGCGTCTTATCCCCCGTGATCCCAAAGCGAGCTAATAGCTTGCGTGACTCTTTGCTTGAGATTGTTGGCGCACAAGAGCACAGCTCCTGTTCAGGCGTGTTCTGAGGATGGCGCCAAGACAAATCTTGAGAAAAATAACCAATCATTGCACCTTTTGCCAATACCACCTCACCAGAGAGTGGCTCGATCTTCCCCATCAGGGTTTTAAGTAAGGTCGACTTACCCACGCCGTTAAAGCCAGCAACAACCAACTTTTCCCCGCGCGCTAACGTGATATCAAATACTGGAAGCAGAGGCTGCTGATAACCGATCATCAACGCTTTTGCCTCAACCACATTCGGTTGCTCAATGGGCTGGTAAGCAAAGTCAAACGTCGATACTTTCTCTACATGATTCAGTTGAATACGTTCGATTTTATCCAGTTTTTTCTTACGCCCTTTAGCAAGACTCGCGTTAACTCCAGCGCCATTTTTGGCAATAAATTGCTCTAACTTTCGAATTTCATTTTGCTGAGCCTTATATTGCTTTTCTATCAAAGCACCATCGTGATGCTTTTGCTGCATTGCTTTGACATAAGTGCCGCTGTATTTTCGAACCGTTTGATAATCAATATCACAAATACTGGTCGCTACTTGATTAAGGAAATCAACATCATGAGAAACCAGTAAAACTGTGCCAATGTAATCATTGAGAAACGTGACTAGCCATTCAATGTGCGGAGCATCAAGATAGTTTGTCGGCTCATCAAGAATTAACACATCGGGGTTGCGAAGTAACAACCTGCCTAAAAGGACTTTGTGTCTTTGACCGCCACTTAGCGAGACAAGCGGTGTATCTAAGCCAAATTGATAAATGCCAAGACCTACAGCAACTTGTTCAATTTTGGTATTAATTGCATAGAAGTTTTCATCTTCTAAATATGCCTGTAGCCGAGCGACTTGGCTTAAAAGAGATGTAGAGTGAGACTCGGTCATCGCATGATACAAAGTCCAAAGCTTTTGCTCTGCAGCGTATAAACTCTCAAAAGAGCCCTTTAAACACTCATGAACTGTCAGCACATTATCGATCTTAAAATGTTGTTCTAAATACCCCACCTCAAGGTTTGGTAACCAGTCAATGCAGCCCTTATCTGCAGATAATTCACCGAAAAGCAGTTTCAATAAGGTGCTTTTTCCAACACCATTCGCTCCGGTGATACCTACTTTCTCTCCCACGTTAATTCGAAATGTCGCGTTGTTATATAAACTCTTATCAGCGATCTGATAAGACAAATTTTTAACTTGTAAAATACTCATGCTTTTAACCAAATAAAAAGGGCCGATGATCAATACCGGCCCTTATTTCAATACTGGATAATGCTTTGTAGCTGCTTAACAGATACAAAAAGGCCGATGATGAAATATCACCGGCCATCTCTTCTCTTTTATCAGGTGTACAGACGCCTGCGTATAACTTCAGCGAAGCTACCCACACATAAAACACCTGATGAAGATTAATTTAAGACTCCGAGCAACACTTCATCGCGTTTTTTGCACGGAGTTCAGCCTTCTTACAAAGCTTTTAAACAAGAGATATAACATGATTTACTGTCGAAAAAACATTCGATGCGAAGCGTACACCTTTAGAATAAAAAGTACCAGATAATTATTAAAACTATCGTGACTTAGACGAAGATCCACTGAAAGAAGACCTTTCCTCAGTCAATGTGCTAGGTGAACGACTTACTCAGCAAACACAGCTATGAAAGCACCTATACCGCTCACGTTATACGTACGTAGTGGTGGCTTTGAAGGTTGGAGAGGGTTAGAGGGAAGAAGTAGCGAATATACTTTAAGACACTGGCTTAAATAGATCGACAAAACAAAATCCATGTTTGGAAAGTTTTAAATGCGCTGAGTTTATATTAATAAGCGCCTATGGCTAAATCAAAACATCTAAAGCAGAGAAATCTCCCCCGAAAATAACATAACCTAGTGAATAAATTTCCAGGTAATAATAAAGGAAGCTTTGGTAAGTTAAGCGCAGGGGCTCAAAACTAGCGCTCGAGACTGCAGAAACCACACAAAACTGCGTTCCACTTCCCTCATAACAGGGCTTAGAAAGCATCGCCAGAGGGAAGCCGGCCTCTCGATGCAAGGTTTCAATATGAAAGTGGGTTTAAGGTAAGTCGGCGAACCAAAACAAAAAAAGCCTCAGTCTTTCGACTGAGGCTTAATATAAGTGGCGGAGTGGACGGGACTCGAACCCGCGACCCCCGGCG
>NZ_JAWOUS010000050.1:0-6406 GCF_033339495.1 Vibrio sp. 2134-1 | reverse complement strand
TGTTTTACCGTGGTCAACGTGGCCGATAGTACCAACGTTAACGTGCGGTTTCGTACGTTCAAATTTTTCTTTAGACATGAGTGGTCCCTCTAGGTACGGATTTAGGTGGCCCAAATTGACCACGCAACCAAAAAAAGATAATTGGTAAATCTAATATCAAAAGGAAATAAACTTGAGAGCTGGTGCTGATAGGCAGACTCGAACTGCCGACCTCATCCTTACCAAGGATGCGCTCTACCACCTGAGCTATATCAGCACTCAAATTAGAGTGGAGCGGGCAGCGGGAATCGAACCCGCATCATCAGCTTGGAAGGCTGAGGTAATAGCCATTATACGATGCCCGCAACACGTAACTCTGAGAGCTATTTCCTAAAGAATATGGTGGAGGGGGACGGATTCGAACCATCGAAGGCAGTGCCGGCAGATTTACAGTCTGCTCCCTTTGGCCACTCGGGAACCCCTCCAAATTTTCAAGCCATTCAGACTACTAAAGGAAAGAATGGTGCCGACTACCGGAATCGAACTGGTGACCTACTGATTACAAGTCAGTTGCTCTACCTACTGAGCTAAGTCGGCATAAGTGGTGCGCATTCTATTGAATGATTTTCTAGGTTGCAATAGTAATTTGAAAAAAAATCATAAATTTCGATTTTTTAGATTCGTTTGCTGCAAATTCGTACAAACTTAGCTTTTTTAAAGTAAACTTCGACCTTTGTCGTTTGCTTTGAAGTTCGCTTGATGTATGTTCTTGCTTCTATTAAACCGAGGATAAACGAGACCCATGAGTCCATTTTTGTCATTTGACCGTGCAAATTGGGCCGAGTTAAGAAACTCTGTACCGATGACACTTTCTGAAGACGACTTGACTGCGCTTCAGGGCATTAATGAAAACCTAACCATGGAGGAAGCGGTAGAGATCTACCTTCCTTTGTCTCGTCTTTTGAATCTGTATGTCCAGGCTCGTCAAAGCCGCAATTCCGTATTACAACAATTCTTAAATACAGAGGAACATGCTCCCCCTTTCGTAATTGGTATCGCTGGCAGTGTTGCTGTAGGCAAAAGTACGACTGCTCGTATTCTAACGGCATTGCTTTCTCGTTGGGAGAATCATCCCAAAGTGTCCTTGGTTACAACAGATGGCTTCCTATATCCGAAAAAAGTACTAGAAGAACGCGGTATCATGCATCGTAAAGGCTTCCCTGAATCCTATGATATCAAGCGTTTAGTCGAGTTCATGTCTGACGTAAAGGCAGGAAAGCCCGATCTTGAAGTACCCATTTACTCTCACATCACGTATGACATTACTGATGAACTAAGAAAAGTGGATAGACCGGATGTTCTTATTATTGAAGGTTTAAACGTTCTGCAAAGTGGAATGGACTATCCACATGACCCGCATCGTGTCTTTGTATCTGACTTTTTAGATTTTTCAATTTATGTCGACGCAGAAACAGAGACCATTGAACATTGGTACGTAGAACGCTTTTTAAAGTTTCGCCAAGGGGCCTTTACGAAACCAGGCTCTTATTTTAGCCACTACACACAACTCTCTGTCGATGACGCAAAGAAAAAAGCAAAGCAAATTTGGCATGATATTAATGGGCTCAATTTAGAATTGAATATTCTTCCAACTCGTGAGAGAGCCCACTTGATTCTACACAAAGGCGTTAACCACTTGGTTGATAAAGTCTCGTTGCGAAAGTAATCGAAGCTTAGTCACTTTTACGCAACGAGATTTCACCACCAATATAAGTCTCTAGTCCTTGGGAGGTTTCGATTAATATTCCACCTTGATGATCGATGCCTCGAACGACGCCATGTACCTCTCTAGGCCCAATAAGCAGTTTGACCTGACGATTAAGGAAATTGTCTAACCGATTCCAACGTTCGATAAAGCCAGTAAGTCCTTTCATTTCATATTCGACAAGTGCGGAATTCCAATGCTTAATAAGAGTCATTGCTAGAACATTTCTATCGATCTTGAGACTCTGATTTACTTGGTTCAACGTGGTCCATGGCTGGTCAATCTCAGGCTGGTCGTCAGGCATTCCAATATTCAGGCCCATCCCAATCACTAGATGAGCAGCCCCACCGGCCTGACCCGACATTTCAACCAAGATTCCGGCCAGTTTTTTATCTTGATAATACAAGTCATTCGGCCACTTGAGTTTAACACCTTGCATGCCTACTTCTTCCAGAGCTTCCACTGCGGCAATCCCAATCACCAAGCTCAAGCCCATTGCCGCAGCCATTCCCGCATCCAGTCGCCAATACATAGAGAGATATAAGTTAGAGCCAAACGGTGAGACCCATTGTCTACCACGGCGACCACGACCTTGCGCTTGATATTCAGCAATACAAACACGGCCCTTTTCCGAATCCGCGACTCTGTCGAGCAAATACTGGTTCGTTGAGTCAATCACAGGGACAAGTTCAACAAGTGACTCCGAGCTAGTGGTAAGGAGAGTCTCGTCTAACAACTGCAATGGTGAAGCTAATTGGTAACCGCGCCCTTGCACTCGATAAATATCAATACCCCATTCACTAAGACCTTTAATGTGCTTAGCGATTGCCGCTCTGGAAACATTAAGATCGTCGCCCAACGCTTCTCCTGAATGAAACTCTCCATCACTTAATAACTTTAAAATATGAAGTTTCGTAGAGTGATCTTTTCTCATCTAGATGCCTCGATCTGAGTCAAATTGGTCTCCCCGGTACGATTGAGAAAGCGTACTTCATGCTCAAGTATGATTTGGTATTTGTCCCATACTGTCTGCTTCACTAAAGAAGCAAGCGCGACAATGTCATCAGCACTACAATTATCTATGTTGGTCAAAACCAAAGCTTGCATAGGGTTGACCTGCGCACCATGTACAGACTTCCCTTTTAATCCACACTGATCGATAAGCCAACCAGCAGCAATTTTCATTCCTCCAGAAGCTGGGTAGGCCACTACGTTAGGGTATTTTTTTGTGAGTCGATCATAGTGATCTTGCGTGATCACTGGGTTTTTAAAGAAACTACCTGCGTTACCTATCTTGGTTGGGTCTGGCAGTTTTGCCTTTCGCACTTGGCATACTCGTTCGAAGATAGAAGCAGGGCTGAGTTGTTCTTCTGGGATACTTTGTAAAGGACCGTACTGGTTAATCGGCTGCCATTGCTTCGCCAACTTAAGCCCTAATGCGGTGATAAAGCACTTTCCGTGCAACGCATGTTTAAATATGGAATCCCTATAGGCAAACTCACAGTCTTGGGCGTGCATTCTTTTGTTTTCAAACGTAGTTAGATCAAGAACATCTACATAATCACAGATGTCTTTTAGCTCTAGGCCATACGCACCAATGTTCTGAATAGGAGCCGAGCCAGCACAACCTGGAATCAAAGCTAAGTTCTCGATCCCACCGATCCCCTGATTCACACACCAGGAAACTAATTCAGGCCAATCTTCACCACCGGCAATATGTAATAGGTAGTGCTCATCCGTTTCCGTGACTTCTTTACCCATGATTCGATTAACAATCACTAATCCCTCAAAATGTTCTGTAAAAAGAACATTACTTCCTTTACCTAAAAAAAGTTTCGGTAAATGGGTGAATCTTGGGTTTTGAAATAGCTCAATAACATCTTCGAGCGACTCAACGATAGCTAAATAGGAACACGATTGTTCAATTCCAAAAGTATGGTAAGCCTTTAGGCTCGCATTTGTTTTAATTTGCATAGTAGGTTTGCAACACCAGATAAGATTCTCTTAAACTGTCGACATTCTACATTAGTTATCTTTTAACCGCAGTGACAATACCAGACTCATTAATCATAGAAGTGTTAAATCCCATCAAGCTCCCCCTCATTAAGAAACTATACAAAGCGTATTACCCTGCGGGTCGAGCCAAAAAGGATGAATTGATCATTACAGCAAGCCATAAGGGTGAAATCATTGCGTTACTACGTTTAAAAAGTGTAGATAAAGTTCGTCTGTTGACAGGAATGTTGGTCATTCCGAAAGTTAGGGGAACAGGGATTGGAAAAAAACTACTAACTCATTGTAAAAACAATGTTTTCACTGATGGCGATTATTGCTTCGCGTTTACACATCTCGAATCCTATTATTCCAAGCATGGATTCACAACAATTGATTGCTCTGAGCTACCACACCCGCTAAAAATGGCATTTCAACGTTACGTAGATAGCGGTAAAGATCTCATTCCAATGCAATTCATCTCTTCAACGACATCAAAACGCGTGCTTTTGTAGCCAGGTAAATCATATCTTTGATAAAATGGCAGGTTCGCAATATTGCACTAAACTAAGGTACTCATACCGATATGATAGTAAGTAGGAATCCATTCGAACAGTTGCCAAGTCTCGCTGTCAATCCGGAAGACTTTGATGTTCTGTATTCAGCAGAATCATTCAGAACCCGTCTTTTAGATGCGATCAGCAAAGCAACGTCGCGAATTTACCTAGTCGCTCTATATCTGGAAGATGATGAAGCTGGACGTGAAATTCTCACTGCGCTTTATGAAGCGAAACAGCGCAATCCTGGGTTGGACATCAATATCTGTGTCGACTGGCATCGAGCGCAGCGTGGCCTGATTGGTGCAGAGACATCTGAGGGTAATTCAGCGCTTTACAAAGCATATGCCAGTAAGTACCAACACCCAATCCCTGTCTATGGCATACCAGTGCGTGGCAGAGAAGTTTTTGGGGTACTGCATTTAAAAGGCTTCATTGTCGATGATACTGTTATCTACAGTGGGGCGAGCTTAAATAACGTTTATCTCCATTATCATGAACGTTATCGATTTGATCGTTACCATGTGATTCGACATGAATCTTTAGCGAATTCAATGGTGCAATTCATTCAGGAAGAAATGATTGCTCACCCTGCCGTTAATGATCTTGCAGGAAAAGATAAGCCAGAAACCAAAGAAATAAAGTCGGCGATTCGCCAACTGAGGGCTTCTCTTGCTCAAGCCAACTATAAGTTTGAAGATCAAGCTGCAACAGAAGAAAGCGTAAAAGTCACTCCGTTAGTTGGGCTAGGCAAACGCCGTAATCTGCTCAATCAACAGATTGTAAAGTTATTGGCAGCAGCCCAAGACGAAATTTTCATTTGTACGCCTTACTTTAACTTCCCTAAAGCACTTCATCGTGAAGTGAAACGAGCCATGAAGCGTGGTGTGAAAGTAACGATTGTTGTGGGTGATAAAACCGCCAACGACTTTTACATTGCACCTGAGGAAGACTTTAAAACCATTGGCGGACTTCCATATCTTTACGAAGTGAATTTGCGTCGCTTTGCGAAAGCCAATGAAGCGAATATCGCCGCACGTAAATTGTCAATTCACCTATGGAAGCATGACAATAACAGCTTCCACCTTAAGGGTATTTGGGTTGATAAACGCTATATGCTACTTACTGGGAATAACCTAAATCCACGTGCTTGGTCACTCGACCTAGAAAATGGGCTACTCATACAAGACAATTATGCGAAGCTCACTGAGAAGTTTGAAGACGAAGTTTCGCGTATTCTTGAGCATACTCACCTTATCTGTACTTATAAGCAATTAGAGAAAGTAGAAGACTACCCTATAGGGGTACAGCGACTGGTCAGAAAAATTACCCGCCTAAAGGCAGATGGTGTTTTAAAACGTATTCTTTAGACATCATTTCTCGCTCTAAAGTACGTCGAGATTTTTATACTAAGCCAACCGCTTTAGCAGTTGGCTTTTTCATATAATCCATTTGGAATACTTAACTATTTTCTAGTACCGCTAGTGAGCACATAACCACTTAGATCTAGAGCGATTCTCTTAATGGATTTGAGCTTTGACGTTTGTGAGTATTCCGCATAGCTTACAGCCTCGAGCTAAGCTACCCCTATCTGTTTTAGCGCTTCTCACCCCTTGGCGATATATTTTTTCTGAGACTCATCAAATGTTCAGCGTCGAAAATCATCACCTCGCTAATGAAGAGCTCCTTCAATCTTTCACCTTCCAATTCTTTTCAAGTCGTTTGATTTTTGAGCCAGGAGAGATTGGGGGTATATATGACGCTTTTCTGGATTATGTGCACAGTTCGTTTTTTCTTTCTCATCAAGATTCAAGCCGTTGAACGCCTTTGAATACCATAGATTACTTAGGTTTGTTTGTAGGTCATATTGTCTTTCCACAGCATCAACGGCCTATATTAATTAAAGCCTAGTGTGTAATCACGCAGAGTTCGCTTAGTAGGGATTATGGGGAGTAGTCTAATTAGGTGTAAACACACTTCAGGGAAACGCCGCAGTAGAAACGAAAAAAGCCTCAGTCTTTCGACTGAGGCTTAATATAAGTGGCGGAGTGGACGGGACTCGAACCCGCGACCCCCGGCGTGACAGGCCGGTATTCTAACCAACTGAACTACC
>NZ_JAWOUS010000049.1:0-7244 GCF_033339495.1 Vibrio sp. 2134-1 | reverse complement strand
CCCGAATATACGCATGCATCTAATCTATTCTCGCTAAACAAGTTGTAATAACTCGGGAGTCCATATACTGGAATGACGAACTTAAGAAAGTCGGGAATCTCTAATTACCACTTAAACAAACCTTATCTCCCTTCATCTATTTGTCATCTTCTGGCTATAAATTTGTCATTGGAACGTAACACTCCAAAATTAAAGTTGGTATATACCATTTGGAGCGTGTGCTATGTCAACTAACCAACATTACCTAAATATTGAAAATGTAGTGAAGCAATTCGGACAGTTCACTGCATTAAAGAAAATCTCGCTAGCGATTGAAAAGGGCGAGTTCGTTTGTTTTCTTGGCCCTTCTGGCTGCGGTAAAACCACTCTATTACGTGCCATTGCAGGTTTAGACTTGCCAACGTCTGGTGCGATTTTTCAAAACGGTCAAGAGACCACATTCCTACCACCAGAGAAGCGCGATTTCGGCATTGTATTCCAATCTTACGCGCTGTTTCCGAACCTTACCGTGCAAGAGAACATTGCGGTGGGTTTGAAGAACCAAGGCATGTCGACCAAAGAAGCGTTAGAGAAGGTGGATTACTGGCTAGAAACCATTGGTCTTCCAACCTCTGGCGAGAAATTCCCTAACCAACTTTCTGGTGGTCAACAGCAACGTGTTGCTTTGGCTCGTGCACTGGCGCTATCTCCGGGTCTACTGCTACTTGATGAGCCGCTGTCAGCGCTAGATGCAAAAGTACGTGTTCACTTACGTGACGAGATTTGTAAGCTGCAACGTAAGCTTGGCATTACCACTATCATGGTTACGCACGATCAGGATGAAGCGTTGTCGATGGCGGATCGTATCGTGGTAATGAACCATGGTGTGATAGAGCAAGTCGGCACACCTCAAGAGATCTACCAACAACCAGCCACGCGCTTTGTCGCTGAGTTTGTCGGTAGCATGAACTTTATTGAAACCTCAGTAGCAACGGACTCCCAAGTACGCATTGCAGAAACCCTAATGCCAGCGCCCAGCTTGACTAATCGTAAGATCCAACGCGGTGACCGCTTTGACCTTGCGGTGCGTCCTGAAAGCATCAAGTTCGTTGAAAACTACACCAACTCTTTACCTGTGCGAGTTACCGCAACCGAGTTTCTAGGGGCGTTTTTCCGCATTGATTGCGTATTGCAAAACGACAGCTCAACGAAAACCATCGTAGTGGATGTGCCTGTGGAAACGGTTCAAAAACTCAATATCAAGGCGGGCGATGTACGTTACATCCAGTTTGCTGAAGAAGGGCTGCATGGTTACGCCGTGCCCTCGGTTGATAAAGCGCTAGCAGCGTAGGTGTAAACATGGATGCGAAGACAATGACGATGAATAGCCTGACCACACAAGACAAAGCAAAATCCTTACTCGGACGTGTTAGCCGCGACAACCTTGTGTTGTTCGGTCTGCTCGCTAGTTTGTCGACCATGATGGTGCTGTTCATCTTAATGCCGCTTTGGGCAATGTTGACCAAGAGTGTGCAAAATGCCAATGGCGAATTCGTTGGTTTGGCAAACTTTGCGACGTACTTTTCTTCTTCAAGCTTGTGGGTGTCGGTGGGCAACACCTTCACTTTGGGCGTGATTGTGACCTCGGTAGTGGGTGTGCTTGCGTTCGGTTATGCCTACGCGCTGACTCGTTCATGCATGCCGTTTAAAGGTTTGTTCCAAATCCTAGGTACTGCGCCAATTCTTGCGCCTTCGTTACTGCCAGCGATCAGTTTGATTTTCCTTTTCGGTAATCAAGGCATTGCCAAAGAGATGCTGTTAGGAAACTCGATTTACGGCGTGATTGGTATCTCGATGGGTTTGATTTTCTGGACCTTCCCTCATGCATTGATGATTTTAACTACTTCGCTGCGCACTTCAGATGCTCGCTTGTATGAAGCAGCCCGCGCACTTAAAACTTCACCCATCAAAACCTTCTTTATGGTGACGTTACCTGCGGCGAAATACGGTTTGATCAGTACGCTTATCGTCGTCTTTACACTGGTTATCACGGACTTTGGTGTGCCGAAAGTGATTGGTGGCAGCTACAACGTTCTGGCGACTGACATCTTCAAGCAAGTCGTGGGACAGCAAAACTTTGCCATGGGTGCGGTGACTAGCATTATGTTGTTATTCCCTGCGGTAATGGCGTTTGGCGCAGACCGCTGGGTACAGAAAAAACAAAAGAGCTTATTCGACACTCGCTCGGTGCCATATCAGCCAGAACCCAACAAAGCGCGCGACAGCATTTGTTTGGTTTACTGCAGCATCATTTCTATCGCAGTGTTGGCGGTTTTGGGTATGGCGGTGTATGGCTCGTTAGTGACGTTCTGGCCTTGGAACAAAGCGTTGACGCTAAACAACTACAACTTTGCTGAAATGAGCACTTACGGTTGGAGCCCATTCTTCAACTCGCTAACGCTGGCAGGTTGGACAGCGGTTATTGGTACAGCCATCATCTTTGTCGGTGCTTACTGCATTGAGAAAGGGCGTGCGTTCGGTCCAATTCGTCAAGTGATGCAAATGCTCAGCGTGGTGCCAATGGCGGTTCCGGGTATGGTGCTTGGCTTGGGTTACATCTTTTACTTCAATGATGCGAACAATCCTTTGAACGTGCTTTATGGCACCATGGCATTCTTGGTGATTAATACGGTAGTGCATTACTACACGGTGGGTCACATGACAGCCCTGACAGCGCTAAAGCAGTTGCCATCGGAGATTGAAGCCACGGCAGCATCGGTGAAGCTTCCTCAATACAAGTTGTTCTTTAAAGTGACATTACCTGTGTGTTTACCTGCGATTTTGGACATTGCGACTTACTTGTTTGTTAATGCATTGACCACCACTTCTGCGGTAGTATTCCTTTACTCAACCGATACGATTCCGGCTTCGGTCTCGATTCTGAATATGGACGATGCAGGTCAAACTGGCGCTGCAGCAGCGATGGCGGTGATGATCATGATGGCTGCCGCAATTGCGAAGATTGTTCAGATGACTTTGGGTAAATTGTTAGAGAATCGCACACAAGCTTGGCGCAAAAGATAAGGACACTTCGTGCAATACGTAAAAATTAAAGATTCGATTGTTGAACAGATTGAAGCGGGCATGCTATCGCCGCGTCAAAAACTGCCAGCAGAGCGTAAGTTGGCGGAGTCGTTCGATACTACACGCGTCACTCTGCGTGAAGCTTTATCACTGCTAGAAGCGGAAGGTCGAATCTATCGCGAAGATCGCCGAGGTTGGTTTATCTCACCTGAGCCATTGCGTTACGACCCCACCCAAACGCTAAACTTCCCGAACATGGCGAAAGCGCAAAATCGTGTGCCAAAAACGGAGTTGGTTGCAGCAAAAGGGACGTTGGCAAACAAACAAGCCGCGCGCTTACTGGACTTGCAACCTTTCTCGGACGTGTATCGAGTCGACCGTGTGCGATACCTTGAAGACAGACCTGTGGTATTCGTAACAAACTACATTCGCCCAGAGCTGTTTCCGAACCTGTTGGATTACGATTTATCAAATTCACTGACGGACATTTACCGCGATCATTATGGCGTGACGTATCAAAAGATTCGCTACCGCATTTCAACCAGCACTTTATTGGGTGAAATGGCTCAGGCACTGCGTGCGACAGCCGGTACGCCCGCGATGGTAGTGGAGCGCATCAACTACAACCAGCACGGTGAGTTGATTGATTGCGATATCGAGTATTGGCGACACGATGCCATCAGCATTGAATCTCTGGCGGAACTCAATCGTTAAGTGGATTTTCTCATTATCTAAGGCTCCATCTCGGGGCCTTTATTTTATTCAGACAGGAACATTGAAATGGATTTGTTGGCGATTGGTCTCGTCGTTTTCTCTGCTGTTCTTCATGCGGGCTGGAATATCCTTGGCAAAAGCAACTCTGGGTCAGGGCTCGCGTTTACTATGGCGGCCAGCTTCTCTGCATGTTTCATTCTTACCCCTTATTTGATTTGGTATTTGGCAACCATTGGCTGGACATCATTACCGAGTGAGTTTTGGGGGTTGCTGTTCATTAGCGGCATTTCACAAATGGTTTATCTGGTTGGTTTGATTGTCGCTTATAAGCACGCTGATGTGGGGGTGGTTTATCCGATTGCTCGGGCACTGCCTGTGATGATGGTCGGCGCAATCAGTGTTGCATTGGGACATGAATTATCTAGTCAGCAGTGGCTTGGATTCTTACTAATTACTCTTGGTTGTATGCTGGTACCACTGACGAATTTTCGTCAGATGACATTGGGCTCTTATTTGAACGTTGGTGTGTTCTGGGCATTGATTGCCGCAATAGGCACAACGGGTTACTCGGTAGTCGATAAAGAAGCGCTGAGTTTACTCACAGGACAAGCATCAGAGATCTTGAATGATCAGTACAGTGCAATCTTCTACTTGGGCGTGCAGTTTTGGGCAATTGGTATTCCTGCCCTTGTGTGGTGCTTGGTTACGGACAAGCCAGATGAGATTAAGACAGCGTGGCAGATCCGCAAAACAGCCAGCATGGCAGGGGTAATGATGGCATCCACCTACGGCTTGGTGCTGTTTGCGATGACCATGACCGACAACGTGAGTTTGGTCGTAGCACTAAGGCAAATCAGCATTGTGTTTGGATTGTTTATGGGGATTTGGTTTCTGTCTGAGAAATGGTATCTCACCCGAGGGCTTGGCGTTACTTCTATCGTGGCGGGGATCATTCTCGCGCTTGCGTATTGACCTATATTCACGAAAAAAGGCAGCGAATGAGCCTCTCGCTGCCTTTTGTATTAACTTGTAAGCCTTGTTTAAAAACGCAGTTGCGCACCAAACATCACGCCGCTAGAGTCAAAATCGCTGTTTTTTGAGTACACATATTCTGCATTCAAACCAAAGTGTTTATAGCTCCAGCCGATACCGCCAGCCGCTTCACCTCCGACACTTGAGTGTTCGATGTTCTTGCTCTGACCGTTCACTTTATAAGTGTATTCGAGAGTGTAGAGAGTGACACCTGCCTTGCCGTACAGTTCGAAACCTGAACCCAGAGGATAGCTAGCATAGCCACTCAAGCGAGGTCCGGAGAAGCTCGTATCGGTGACTTCTGAAATCGGACTCACGAGTATCGAGCCGATACCGTCAAACGCGCCTTTATAACCTGCTTCAATACCAAAGTTATGTGTTGGCATGTAGCGGTAATATATTTCACCTAAGAACATGTCGCCTGATTCTTTGCTTGTCGGAGCATCGTAGTTCACATCGCCATAGCCAATGTTTGTACCTATGATGTGCTCACTGGTTTCTGCATTGGCTGACAAAGAAAAAGCCGACAACACTAAAGCAGTAATGAATGAATAACGCATGAACGCTTCTCCTTAGCTTTTAGCTTGCTCGCCTTTTAATATTTGTTCGAAAGTGATCTTGGTGTTGTCTAGCCATTCATAACGGCGACGATACATCGAACGCTTAGAGCGCGACATGCCTTCGATATCTCGACGGGGTGCATTTACATCAATTGAGTAAAAATGACGATTGTATTCGGTGCCGCCCAATTCTTGCCAGAGTGCATCGTAATCCGTTTTGATTCGCCCTTTGCTGTAGCGCTTAGCTGCGTAAGTATGGGACTGCGTTTTCACTGCTAGAATCGTGTTCACTTCCCAAATTTGTGCGAGCAAAGTGAGCAAGCTCACCATCAAGCTTTTTGGTCTCTGTCCGTAAAGCTTACGAGTTAGCTTTTTAATTTTCGCGTTGTTTTCTTCACTGCTTCGCGGTCCTTGTAAGCCGCCAATCATAATGCTGCGTCCAGATTCGATGTGACCGAGCGTAAAAGAGAGCGTGTAGAAGTTGCCATCTTCAGCGCTGTGCAGCACTAGGCTCATGTCGCCTTCTTTTTGATAACGTGCTTCGTATACTAATCTCACCGAGTACAGTATTTCGTCAATTTCAAAAGAGGCTAATGTTAGGCCTTTCGAGTCTGTGTAGATTTCTTCGATTGTTTGTTTAGAAAACAGTTCTGAAATCGTTTTATAGTGATCAACCACCAAGTTAGAACGATCGAACGCTGAGTTGTTTTTGATGATATACGGACGAAACGGTTTCTCTAAAAACCGATGCGTACGTGTACAAAGCAACTCTAACAATGACGATTCAATATTGTCTGAAAGGTGCTTAAATGCACGTTTATAATAAAGCGCACGTAAGATGAACTTAGCTCTGTAGGTCCAAATTGGCTTGTAGACATCAGCATAATCATCTGAGTAAATCGATTTGCTATGGTAAAAAATGGATTTGTTCGCGGTCATTTTCACTCCAGATTAACTTGTGCTCAATAGCGACAATTAAGAACCGACGGACGAGCAGCGAAGAACCCGAAAAGGAGGAATGCAAAGCACGACTGAAAAGAGGTGGTTTTTGCTGTGTCCGACGTTTGTGTAAGGTTTTGAACACTGTTCTTTTGCTGGAATTCTAAGAGAAAATTGACCTTAGGTATTGTATGGTTTGGTAAGGAAGTGTCAGGTTGAAACCCATTGTTCAAAAGAAAGAAAATGCGAATGTCGGCTGAATATGACGTTGAGTTGCTAAGTTAATGTGAAATAAGTTGAACGAAAATTGAACATTATTTGAAATTGTTTTGACGTGTTTTAGGTCTTTATACGTACCTTATAAGTATCGAGCCAATTTTGGCCCGATGTAAAGGTAAGTAAGGAGAGGTTTATGAAACGCTTAACAACTTTAGCAAGTACGATTGCTCTGATTGCTGCACCTTCTATGGCTCTTGCTGGTGGTTATCAGTGGACAAACGATACCGAAACTATCCATGGCGACGTAATGGATAGCAAACAAGCGGCTTATGAAATGGGCCGAGATATGATCCAAAGCTACCAAAATAAATCATCTGGACAACTCCGTGATGAGTTTACGAGCCTTACAACGTATGTTGATCGCCAATCGTTTTCTATCACTGACTCAAAAGTCATGGTAAATGAGTTCTTGCAAAGTGACGGGCAAGTTGTTTACCAGCCTATTCTCAATGTTCAATACGAGTACCGCATGCGTGAACCTGGTAATCGTTAATTAATTTATTCGCTAGCATTTATAACTCTATTGCCTATTTAATCCTTGTTGTGAATTCGTTTTATTATTTTTGGGGAGCATTTGCTCCCCTTTTTATTTTCAGCCCTAAACCACCTACTTCAGTAGGTGGTTATCATCCGTTTCGGCTTTGCCTGTAAAACTAC
>NZ_JAWOUS010000048.1:0-8389 GCF_033339495.1 Vibrio sp. 2134-1 | reverse complement strand
TTGAATTGGCTTTAGTGTTTACGGCACAATGGTTCAGGTCGGGTGGTTTGCGTTGTTCACCCCTTAATGCGGCGTTAACTAACTCCTTCGATCCAGTTAATAAATTAAAGAGAAATGTTTATATGACATCAAAAGAACACTTTAAACCAATACCATGTCATGCAGACTACCTAAAGAGACTTTCTAACCCATATGGGATGAAATGTAATCGACTGCTTGATGACTTTGATTTTTACTATAAAAGTGGCAAAGTCGATTTATATGATGTGAGCCTTGCAGGTCTTTCTCTAACAAGTTGTCTATACCATAAGGTTGGTGACATAGAATCCAGTCTTAGAGCGATGGATATGCATCAGTACTTTGATATTAAATTAGTACAGTCACAGCTATTCAGTGATGAAGAGACGATTTCTGTGGTACTCCCTAAAGCAGAGGTGACTTTAGGAGCGAAGACAGTTCAACACATCGCCATCAGTGGGGCACATCTGATAGATTTAGCTTGGCTATCTTTATTCTGTGAGCAAGTGAGCGATATAGAATACCTTGCCAACTCAGCCGATCACCCAAGCACTGAGTGGTCTAATGTTCGGTCTCATACCTTCTTTGAACTCCAGATGGCCATGCTTGGAATAAAATCTGGCGACGTTAAGTCGTTAATTCAGAAGTTTATTGATGTAAGTACTCCTGAGTATCTTGAGGGTTTAGCCTTTGAACACGCAAACCTTATCAATTTACCAACGATTAATGTGATGATAAAAGTCCTAAATAAATCAGGTTGTGGTGAAGCGGAATATCAAGAAGTAATGTATGAAGCGGTCAAAGGGCACCACAAGTATTGGAGTCAAAAAAAATTAAAGGAAGAGTTAACTGGCTATTTTTCTGTGCCTTTATTGGCACTTGCAAAGCTTGCTTACCAGAAATACGGGTTTCGCTTGGGGTTTGAAACGGATTATGTTCCAGAAGCCTTCTATACCCGTAATATGCCCGAGCCGAGCTATAGCTTTTTAGATATTTACAAATCGTAGTTAGTTAACAAACTGTTTAAGAGTGATTCGTAACGCGTGGCATTTTTACAATGCGTTGCGTTTAGTGTTTAAGGTGGTATGCGGGAGCCTCGGCATTGCGTTGCTCACACCTTAACAGGGCGTTAGGTGCTAATGGAATTCATCATGAATATCGAAGAGTTACTGAAATTACGAGGCTTGGATACAAGCAAAAAAATAAAGCTCGTTAGACATCAAGACCAACGTTATGATTTATATGAGCTAATGACTACTGGCCAACTGGAAACCTATCAAGCTTGTCAATCTAAGCCCATTCTTGATTGCGAATATATGGTGTCATTTATAGGAATGCCGCATAGCAAGGCAAGATTGTATGGCGTTTATAAAGTTCTTTCTCGTTCTCGCGTTGGTGATATTTGTCTTCCTAGCTCTTACAAGATTAAAGAAGACCCAGAAAATTGGTTTTATAAACTCGAAAAGGTAGAAGGTTTCGAGGATCTTGAAGAGAGAGTCATTATTTACTGGGGTCAATCTACCAGATCTTGGCATCAATGGATCAAAGAAAAAGAAGTAGTAGAGATTTTGCCTACTGGTTATGCGAGGCCATTCCCCGGTTACCTTGACTTTGTTCTTAATTTCGATGAACTGAGTCGGATTTTTAACTACCCTGAAGCAAATCGTGAATGGAAATCTGCCTTATCAAATGTGGCTGGTATATATTTAATTTTACAGCCTAGTACTGGTGCTCAGTATGTTGGATCCGCATGTGGTTCCCAAGGCATATATGGTAGATGGAATAACTACGCTTCAACCGGTCATGGAGGCAATAAGCTACTAAAGCTCATATGTGAAAGTGGCAGGGATATGCACCGTGAGTTTAGATTTTCCATCTTACGCACCTTGCCAAAATCTCTTACGCAAAAGGAAGTTATCGAATATGAAAACTTCTATAAAAGTAAACTGGGTTCAAGGGCTTATGGCTTAAATGAAAACTAGCACCTAACAAACTGTTCAAGAGGGATTCGCAACGCGTGGCATTTTCACTATGCGTTGGTTTTAGTGATTAAGGTGGTATGCGGCTGCTTCGGTATTGCATTGCTCACCCCTTAACAGGGCGTTAGGCTTCATGGAGATAATTATGAATTTAGAGGTTGGCTATGAATTTGAGGAAACTCTTATTTCTCAGAAACGTGGTAAATGGTCTGCTCTAGGTGTTCCCCATAAAGGTTGGTGTTGCGTTCACATTGAAGATCTGGAATCAACAGACCAAACATGCGAAATGTGTGAATCTCAAGAAATCAGGTATGTTCACCATATGCAGCATGACAATTATCCATTGATTTTGAAGGTTGGTTGTATATGTTCGGGTCATATGGAAAATGATATTTCCGCAGCAAAACTAAGAGAACGGACAGTAAAAAACTGGTCAAGCCGACGTAAACGTTGGTTAACTAGAAGCTGGAAGCTATCGCAAAGAGGAAACCCTCGTCTAAACATTGAAGGATTTTGGGTAACTGTTTATCAAAAAAGTGGTAAATGGGGAGCTACGGTAAACTCTAAAGACGGAAACTATAGCAAGTTTTTATATCGTAACTTTGATAGTGAGCAAGAAGCTAAATTGGCAGCATTTGATCTATTTATGCTGGCTGCCTCAGAAAAAAAAGCCTAACAAACTGTTTAAGAGTGATTCGCAACGCGTGGCATTTTTACTATGCGTTGTGTTTAGTGTTTAAGGTGGTATGCGGGAGCTTCGGTATTGCGTTGCTCACACCTTAACAGGGCGTTATAGCGCAGTGGCATTTATCAGGAGAGGGACTATGCGCATTGATTTAATAATGATAGAGAACGAAAATCAACTTCATGAATTGATGGCTAATTGCTTTGGTTTCCCAGAATTTTATGGAAAAAACTGGGATGCTTTTTGGGATTGCCTTTGTGATCCAGGTCTACGCAATTCGGATTTACCTCAAGTAATAGAGTTTGTAGGTTCTAGTCATTTGAAGTCAATTCTCCCTGAGAGTTTCGAATCCTTAAAAGGTTGTTTTGATGGTTTGAGCCGAGAGTTTCCAAATATAGGTACCAGAGTAGACTGGAACTAATGCGCTATAACAAAGCGTTTAAGACAGATTCGCAACGCTCGGCATTTTCGTTTGATTCAGCTTTAGTGTTCACAGCACAATGGTTTAGGCAAGGTGATGGCGTTGCTCACTACTTAACGCGGCGTTATGGCTTTCGGAATAATTCGAGTTAGGTAGCACAGTTGGTATTACTAAATATAGTGCCATGCCTCTCGCTAATCGAGCGTTATCAACTTATCATATATCAACTGTTAATCGAAAAGTTGAAAGTTTATGTCATTCCCTCCTTGTCCAAATTGTCAGTCTGAGTATGTGTATCAAGATCAAGCTAACTTGGTTTGTCCGGAGTGTGCGTTTGAGTGGAACCCTGATGAAGTTGCCCAAGATGAACTTATTAATGTTAAGGATGCAAATGGTACTTTGTTAGCCGAGGGTGACAGAGTTACTTTGGCAAAAGATCTTAAAGTTAAAGGTAGCTCCCTGGTGTTGAAAATCGGTACAAAAGCAGTTGTCAGGCGTATTTTTGATAGTAAAGACCACCAACTCGACTGCAAGGTCGATGGTGCTGGAGAAATGATGGTAACAGCGGCGTTCGTGAAAAAAGCTTAGGCTCGCGAAGTTAAGTATCGCCATAACAAAGCATTTAAGAGTGATTCCCAACGTTTGGCATTTTTCATTCCATCGTGGGTTTTGTGTTTACGATGGTCTGGCTAAGTTTTGTGGTAGCGTTGCTCACACCTTAATGCGGCGTTATGTTTCCGATTGATTTCTGAGGTAATAATGAATCAAGAACTAGAAAGCTTATATAGGTCAAAGTGGGATGCCTTGCTAGAAGCAGCAAGCGGATTGTCTTCAAAAGCTTCAAACCCTCTCCTCATCAAAGTTGATCAAACCTACATCGATTCAGACGTTAAGGTAATGATAGTTGGTCAAGAGACAGATGGATGGTGTGGACAGTTGAATGCTGGTGATGCAACAGTCGAAAACCTAATGAATGAGTACTTTAATTACTTTCATCAAATTTCCGGGAGCGGCAAAAATCGAGGGAAGCGAGCCTTTTGGAATAGAAAGAATTTTAGGTTTTTCCAAGAAAAGCTTACCGAACAGTTTAGCAGTAAGACTGTGTCATTTATCTGGAATAACATTTCAAAAATAGGTAACGATGGACGTGGAAAACCAAGCCCTTCCATACGAAATTTGGAGCGAGAGTATTTCAATATCCTAGCTGAAGAGTTCTCAATACTTAGACCTGATATTGTAATTTTTACAACGGGAAGTACACGAGATTCTTTTATTAAGCATCACTTTGGTAATAAAGTTCAGTTCCTACCGAAGTTGAGCTTTTTAGATGGCGTGCTTGCAGAGCAGACTCTGAACTTAATCGCTGAAGTTAGAATCCCTCAATATCCCGATCTAAAAGCAATTAGGATCGAGCATCCTAACAGGCGTACATTGAGTAATTCTGTTAGTTTTAGTGCTTTAAAGCAGATGATAGAAAGAGAAACATAACAATCTGTTTAAGAGTGATTCGCAACGCTTGGCATTTTTGCTATGCGTTGCGTTTAGTGTTTAAGGTGGTATGCGGTGGCTTTGGTATTGCGTTGCTCACACCTTAACAGGGCGTTAGTTTGCATGGATAAACTCTCACCCCAGTTATTGTTTCTAGGGTGAAAGTCATGTTATTTCAGGTGATTCTGGGGTAGTTGTGATTGACCTAAAACAGCAACGACTAAGATAAAGTCATCTTCTTTGGTGAAATAAGCTGTGTGTTTTCCAATCGGAAAATAAAAGCCATTTGGGTATATCTCGTCACAACTTCTTCCTAAACCTGGATTATCAGCTAGCATCTGAAACCCCGATAGCAAAGTGTCTTTATAGTTGCGCCACTGTAATTCAGAAAAGTTTTCAACAGTGTAGTTTTTGACCTTGCGCAAGTGAGATTGTGCTAAGTTACTTAGCTTGTATTTGTTCTTTTGCATAAGTGAGTTACAGCGAATTTAGAAAGCTTTCGCCATCAACAGTGTTCCCATTGTTCAAGTCTTCTTTGGCTGATTTAAAGCAGTGTTTGAGGTACTCAACTTTCATAGCTTCTAGCTCTTCAAAGTCACGAATGGACATGACAACGACAGTATCTTTACTGTTTTTGCTGATTTTTACTGGTTCGCGTTGTGCGCTTAGAAGTAGTTCGCCGAAATTTCGTTTGGCATCATTGGCTGTTAATGTATGCATGGTCAGTTCCCAATTGAGTGTACAGTTAGATTATAATATATCGCATGAAATGTGCAATTTAATTAAATCGTGCGATTTGTGCGAAATGCAAACTAACAAACTGTTCAAGAGGGATTCGCAACGCGTGGCATTTTCACTATGCGTTGGTTTTAGTGTTTAAGGTGGTATGCGGTGGCTTTGGTATTGCGTTGCTCACCCCTTAACAGGGCGTTAGTACGGGTTTTACATCAAAGGTCATAAGTTTTGGTGTTTATCTGTTTCTGCGCTCGTCTTTACACCTTTCAGTTTGTACCTTTCACGTTCTTTCCGGTGGCACTATATGCGGAGTGTTTGCTTTGACTTCACCGTTTACGGTTTCTAACTCTTAGCCTATTTCTTTGGTGCTTCTTCATTTTTGTGGAGGCTTCTGAGTAAATCTTGGTTGCTATTGGCGCTGCCGTCGGAGCGCGAAGATCGAATCCTTTCCTAATTTGAAGTGAGTGAAAGTAGGGGAGTTCAGTGCATTTTTCTTCTAGCCAACTTTCGTCTTTCAATCGGGGTAAAGTTTTGTAGCTGCCCGTCTCACTTCAGTGTTCAAAGCCTTTCATATCATGCTAGTTTTCAATATCTTGGAGCGCATAAATAGAAGTAGCGCATGTACTAACAAATTGCTTAAGAGTGATTCGTAACGCGTGGCATTTTTACTTTGCGGTGGCTTGTGTGTTTAAGGCACTGTGCGGTAGCTTTTGTATTGCGTTACTCACACCTTAGCAAGGCGTTATGGCACTCCTCAATATCAAATCTAGACTAAACTTCTTGTTAATCAGGTCATTATTTGATTTTGTATAATATTTAGCCTGAAGTTTTTTATATGATTTTCCTCGTTTTTTGCTTTAAGGGAATAAAGTATGGCATTAATCCTATTAATGTATTTGGGCTACTTCATTGTTGCGTGTCTGCTGGCTAGTGCGTGTATGCGGATTAGGTATCTTCTAATCAAACTCATTAACGTGGTAAGTCCTCGAAAAAGAGTGTTACTAACTAGAGAGACATACTCGGTTTTCTACATACCATTTAATGCTTGCTTCGCATTAGTTGTTATCGCAACTTTTATGAAAGTAGAACAAGTCTTTCTGTATTTGATCATTTTGGGGTGTAGCGGGTGGCTATTGTTCAACACGAATAAGTATATCAAGTACATTAACGATTTAGGTCTGAGTTTTCGCATTATTCCAATCGTATACCTATCACTGCCTTTTGCGTTTATTGGTGCTTATGGAGGCTTTGTTGTTAATCTGATCTGGGGTGTAGCCATGCATTCTCCGCGTTATCAAGGTAATACAGACATCATAAGAAACTACATGCGGTAGCAAAAGTGCCATAACAAAGCATTTAAGAGTGATTCCCAACGCATGGCATTTTTCACTCCATTGCTGGGTTCAGTGTTTACGGTGGTATGGTTAGGTTTCGTGGATGCGTTGCTCACACCTTAATGCGGCGTTATATGCCCAAGTTAATTTTTAATTAGGAGTTTTAATGGCATTACTAGAAATTTCAGATGTATCTTCGTTAAGTGAGGCAGCGATCAAATGGGTAGAGTTTTACGTAAACCGTAAAGAAAACAAAGCGAAGAAAGAAAATGAAGCTATTAAGTCACTAATGACCTCTTTAGACAGAACAGCAGTGTACATGAAGTCTGTTCTTGATAATGCTGAGTCTAAGTCAGACACTGTCGAAAGGGAATTATCAGAATGTTGGTACTCAACCTCCATTCTTGTACGCGAGTACAATGCAGAACTAGCTGAACGTTGCTTTTTCAAAGGAATCTATTGGTCAAATAATAGTAGATTTACAGAACAAGAGATTATCGATAAAAAGATGAAATTGCATCATATTGAAATGGACGTTGCGAAAGCATTGGCAAGCATATAACAATCTGTTTAAGAGTGATTCGCAACGCGTGGCATTTTTTCTATGCGTTGCGTTTTGTGTTTAAGGTAGTATGCGGGAGCTTCGGTATTGCGTTGCTCACACCTTAGCATGGCGTTATGCGTTTTTACGAATATTGGTAGAGTATGAAATTATCAGATTTTTCTATTGAAGCTCTAAAAGGTTTTGTCACAGGTGACGATTCAGACGCTCCGTATATGTCAGGACCTGATCTGGTGAAGTTCTTCAATTTATTTGGTGTTAGGGACGTTTACTCTTTTCAAAATGGTGGATTACCTGAATCAGCAAGCCGAAAAGATTATGTTCTGAAAACTGTAAAGTTTCTCAATGGGACTAATCAGATGAAGTTAATGGTTGAGGGGTTAGTTGATAGTAGGCGTTCAGAAAATTATGCCGAACTAGCCGTTGGCATTAATGAGATCATTAAGCACGACGGTTACTCGTTAGAACAAAACTCTCTCGGTGTTTTTATTGTCTCAGGCTGTAACATTGAAGATTCCACTGTTGATGTGGAAGCATACTTTCAAGAAATACGTCAGCGAATTTTAGAAAGTATTTTGCAAGCCAAATTCTCAATATGGGTAGCAATGGCTTGGTTCACCGATAAAGAAATCGGCAATGCCTTACTTAACAAGCACCGTGATGGTCTAAATATACAGGTCATCGTTAATGATGATTCTACGACAAGCAAATACGGCTTAGACTTCTCAACCAAAGGTATTGAGTACTATAAGATTGCTCCCTCAAGTCCTTGGGGCAAGAAAATCATGCACAATAAATTTTGTGTTATTGACTTTAAAAAGGTAGTTCATGGCTCATACAACTGGACTAAGAATGCTCAATACAATAATGAAAGCATTACTATCACAGACAGTAGAGAACTAGCTGAAGATTTTGCTGAGCAATTTATTGCTCTAAAACAGGCGCACAAATCAGCACACGCATAACAAACTGTTCAAGAGGGATTCGCAACGCGTGGCATTTTTACTATGCGTTAGTTTTAGTGTTTAAGGTGGTATGCAGTGGCTTCGGTATTGCGTTGCTCACCCCTTAACAGGGCGTTATATGCCCCTTTGGAGATTAGTAGGAGAATTTAATGTCTAATCCTGAAAATGAAGTAATTAAAGCTGTTGGAACGGATATTTATCA
>NZ_JAWOUS010000047.1:0-9208 GCF_033339495.1 Vibrio sp. 2134-1 | reverse complement strand
AGTTCTTTTAGTTGTTGATTTCATAACACTCTCCAATTTTGGGGGTGGAAAGTGTCAACCTTATTTAGGACGGCACAATAAATACAATAAAAGAGAGTGGCCACAGAGCCGCTCTTTTTATTTTTTGTTTGGTTTGATTTATAAAATCCGCAAATTTATATATTCCTCAGGTGAATATGTTATACGTAAAAGTATATGAAACTAAATTGCGGTGTATTGATTTGTTTTTAATCAAAAAGGCAAAAAATGTTTGATATATATTCATCAAAGCTTACAATTTAACCGTAACTCAATGAGTTATACCTTTCATAAACGGATTAATTTTTAGCTAGGAGGCGCAAGATGAAACATTACGTTGTTAACACCACTGCTTGCGCTGATCGTATGCCTATCGCTCCGATAACCCTTAAATCGGATGATACCAATACCACTGGCTCACAAGATAAAAATTAATCCGTAACCTATCATATTTATTACTAGGCTGCGGGAAAGTAGCGGCTTAGTATCAACAGAATATTTCTGTTCATTTTACGCACTATTTTTTCCCAGTCGAATACATCGATAATCGGAGAAAATATTATGCGTCACTCTATTTACCTACAATTGGCCACTTTGCTATTGAAAGCAGACCTTAAACGCGAAGAAAAGCAATGGCAGCGTACCATACGCCGAACTGCTCATGATATTCCATGGACGAATGTTCATCTATTGAGAGATATTGGTTTAGATCGCGATGGTCGTTCTACACGTGCCAATGTTCCGGATGCAGTAAAAGTTGAACGTCGAGTTCGTCACCTTCGTCGAGTCTTAACGTCGCGAATAATGACGTAATCGTTAGCGTGTTGGGCTGACTGAGTTGCTAACGAGTCATTCAACACGCTTAACTTTTTATATGAAGTATGACTTCATTGGATAAACAGCTGATCTTGAAGATCAGCTGTTTTCGTTTGAAGGTGGTACTGTTAAGGGCAAGGATTCGAGTAAGTTGTACCTATTGCTTGAATTTCAGTAAGTAGTTCGTCGCTAAGTTGCAAATCAATACTGTCGATATTGGCTTTTAATTGGTCTAGGTTTGTTGCTCCGATAATGTTAGAAGCAACAAATGGACGCTGATTGACAAACGCGAGCGCCATTTGTGCAGGGTTTAGACCATGCTCTTGAGCTAAATTGACGTAAGCTTCGGTCGCTTTAACACCTTGCGGAGTGAAGTAGCGCGCAAAACGCTCCCACTTAGTGCATCGAGCGCCTTCAGGTTTTGCCCCGTTTAGGTATTTACCACTCAGGCAGCCAAATGCCAAAGGAGAGTAGGCAAGTAACTGAACGCCTTCGTAATGGCTGATTTCAGACAAGCCAACTTCGAAGCTGCGGTTCAATAAGTTATATGGGTTTTGAATGGAGACAATTCTTGGCAAATCGTGTTTTTCTGCCAAACGCAATAGCGACATCACACCCCACGGCGTCTCGTTGGATACGCCGATATAGCGCACTTTACCTGCATTCACTAATTCAGTAAGCGCTTCCAACGTTTCAATTAACGTGACTTCTTCTTGTTTGTCAGGGTATGGGTAGTTGAGTTGACCAAAGCAGTTGGTTTGACGCTGCGGCCAATGTAGTTGGTACAAATCGACATAATCGGTTTGTAGACGATTAAGGCTGTCATCAATTGCTGTATGGATGTGGCGACGATTAAGGCTCATGTTGTCTCTAATGTGAGGAACATTGCGAGGGCCAGCCACTTTTGTTGCCAGTACTACTTTCTCTCTTTTGCCGCTTTTTGCTAACCAATTACCGATGTATTGCTCGGTGAGCCCTTGTGTTTCCGAGTTTGGCGGTACAGGGTACATCTCTGCGGTATCGATGAAGTTCACCCCATGATCGAGGGCAAAGTCGAGCTGTTCAAAGGCGTCCTTTTCTGTGTTTTGCTCGCCAAACGTCATAGTGCCGAGGCAGATTTTACTGATCTCAAGTGATGAGTGCGGTAGTTTTGTGTATTGCATATCACGTCCTTGAAGAGTTACCGACTAAATAAGTGACTCCAATATAGGGGATTTTTAGCCGCAATCGCAAATGATTTACGTATAAAGGAAGAGCAAACTCGAAAGCTACAGTTAGCCTAACTACACTTAAATGATCGTGTGAAGGAGGTATGTTATGCAGAAGCATCAATTGGACATGTGGCTACATGGTCCACATAAAGATACTTATAAAACTCCCAAAGTATTTGTGATTGGGTGTTCTGATGTCTCTGACTATCTTTTAGCTGTGGAGTACAAGCATCAACTTGAGCCGATTAAAGACGGTGAAGACCCGATACATTTTGGCTCTCTAGACTTAGTAAAAGAAGAACTATTGAGGCTAGGGGTCGATAAAGCGTATTTAAGGCTGCGCAATGCGTATGACGAATGTGGCACTGAAGAGGCAGCCTCGTACTGCGATATTGAGTTATCGCTCGTGACGCACTAAATAGCTGATATGGTTTTATTCTGGTTGAGTGTTAATGTAGTGCTTGAGTAAGATCTGTTCAGTAAACTGTGTTCTAAGGTAAAAGCCTCGGGGCAGAGTTTTCATCGGCTTACCATTTGAGTTGTATGCTTCGGTGAGCGCTTTTGCATTTGCGGCTTTAGGGCGAAGATGCAGCGCTTCTCCGTGTCTGGCGGAAATTTGATCAAATCTTCCCAAGACGATCATCTCCATTAACTCTTCCCAGTCATTTCGCAAAATCCGTTCTTCTTCTTCATCTGGTGACCAAATGAGTGGACTGCCCACACGTCTTTCAGCGAGTGGGATTTCTCGTTCTCCTTCTACGGGTACCCAAAGCACACGAGATAGCTTGTTTCGAACATGACTTGTTTCCCATGTAAGACCATGAACACCAGTGAGGGGGGCCACAGAAACAAAGGTTGTTTCTAAAGGTTTGCCAGAGTAACTAATCGGAATACTTTTTAACTCGATCCCTAGTTTTGCGAAATCTTGTTGAGGTTTACTGCCAGCTGGAGCGCCCAAGTGCCATTCGAGTAATTGACCCACCCAACCTTTATCACGTTTTAAGTTTTCAGGAACAATCATATTCGCCTCGGCGGCCAACTCAGCAAAACTGAGTCCTGCCATATCATGCGCTCGTTCCAATAGCTCTGCTTCTGTTTGTGGTTCTGGTTTCATAGTTACAAGGTGGTATTACAAAAAATATAGTTTATCAAACTCCGACCAAATCTACTGTTTAAGATTTCACCGAGGCGGTGTAAGAACGATCAATTCATAACTTATCCACAGGTGAAGGAGGTATTGATAAGATCCTGGCGGGGTCTGTATGAATAAACAGGGGTTAAAATGCATTTTTGGGGTTGATTTTGTTGTAATCATCTAAACGAATAGCAGGTGAGTGTGGATAAATAGCCTGTTGGTGGATCTTTGACCGATCTGAGTTTGGTGAAAAGATCATCAAGAAACTGAAGATCGAATTATCGTTATTTTTAAAAATAAATACTTTTTTATCAATGTTTTATGTTTATTTTTTTGTTTGTTCATTTGTTTTGCTTTTGATGGGATTGAACTGAATTACTCATTTGAATTGAATTCTTCACAAAGTTATTCACAGAAAAGGTGAATAAATGTGGGCAATGTCTCACTCTTGTGTTGATAAGGTATGGTTTGATTAAAAGATATCCAAAAATGGTGAAAAGGTAATAAATCTTGCTCATATCACATCAGTAAGTTTGCTAGTAATGGGGATATGTGGAAAAATCACGGTAATAAAAAATTTATTCATAGAGGTTAGCCAGTGATAGATGGCGATGGTTACCGACTTAATGTTGGTATTGTGATATGTAATAACCATGGTCAGGTCTTCTGGGCTAAACGATACGGGCAACACTCATGGCAATTTCCACAAGGTGGGATTGACGAAGGTGAAACCCCTGAACAAGCCATGTTCAGGGAGTTATACGAAGAAGTCGGTTTAACGAAAAAAGACGTTAAGATCATTGCAACAAGTCGTCATTGGTTAAGATATAAGCTACCAAAGCGATTGGTGCGTTGGGACTCCAAGCCTGTTTGTATCGGCCAAAAACAGAAATGGTTTCTGCTGAGATTAGAATGCGATGAATCTCGCATTAATATGCAACGCGGAAAATCCCCTGAATTTGATGGTTGGCGCTGGGTAAGTTACTGGTATCCAGTTAGGCAAGTTGTTTCTTTCAAGCGAGATGTTTATCGACGAGCGATGAAAGAATTTGCATCCTTAGCCATGCCTTTTCGAGAGAGAAAAGCGAAAGGGAAAAGAAAAAAGCAACGTAGAGGATAATCATGCTCAGTCAGCTAAGGGAAATAGTTGAGAAAGTCTCCAGGGTCGATGATGTGCATCTGGCACTCGATATATTGGTGAAAGAGACTTGTGCTGCCCTTAGTACTGAGTGCTGTACTATCTATCTTGCTAATGAAGAAATGCAGCGCCTTGAGTTAATGGCAACTCAAGGCCTTATTTTTGAAGGTGATAGTATTCATATCAACTTCAATGAAGGCTTGGTTGGGTTGGTAAAACGAAGCGCTGAACCCCTTAACCTTGCCGAAGCCTCAAAACACCCCGAGTTCAAATTCTTTCCTCAACTCGGCGAACAGATTTACCACTCTTTTTTAGCTACTCCAATCATTCATCGTAAACAAGTTTTAGGTGTGTTGGTGATCCAACAAAAAACGCCGCGCTTGTTTAGTGAAATGGAAGAATCGTTTCTTGTTACCTTATCCGCTCAGTTAGCGGTGCTCATTGCACATGCGCAGAATCTTGGGCATTGGCAGTTAGCATCTAAACCCACGGTATTAAAAGGTTTGCCTGCGTCTACTGGTGTCGCGATTGGAGAGTTTTGGTTCGACAATACCCAGCCGAGTTTATCGGATGTTTTCCCTTCGTCCACGTTAGATAAGGAACGCGAGCACGAGACACTACTGGTGGCCATAGAGCGAGCGTTAAATGACTTTCGCCGCATGCGGAAAAAACTGGACAGTGAAATCAACAAAGATGCGCTGGCGATCTTCGATCTGTTTACTCACTTACTGAATGATCCGATGCTTCGCGGTGATTTGAAGAAGCAGATTGAAAAAGGAGATAGGGCAGACTGGGCGTTACGCCAAGTTGTAGAGTCATACTCGAATCGATTTGCCAGAATGTCGGATGTATACATGCGTGAAAGAGCGCAAGATATCCGAGAGTTAGGGCAAAGGCTGCTCTATTTTCTGCACAACAGCGAGCAAGAAAATTCTGCAATTGATCGTCCCATTATTTTGGTGGCGAACGAACTCACTGCCACCTTGCTCGCTTCTGTACCTAAAGAGTTTTTGTTAGCCGTCGTATCATTAGAGGGAGGCGCAAACTCTCACGCTGCCATTTTATCTCGAGCTCTTGGGGTCCCTGCAGTTATGGGCGCCAACATTAATCCGGATGTGGTGAATGGCAAACTCGGGATAGTCGACGGCTATACGGGTGAGATCTTCTTAGAGCCAAACCGCCAGTTGTTGCGAGAGTATCGCAGCTTAGTAAGCGAAGAGTCTGAATTGTTTGCCATGGTAAACAAGGACCTCGCACTCCCTGCGGTTACGCAAGATAATCACCATATCGAAATTATGCTGAATGCGGGACTCAGTGCAGACAGTAATATTGCCATCAACACAGGTGTTGATGGTGTTGGGTTGTACCGAACAGAGATTGCATTTTTACTTCAGCATCACTTTCCTTCGGAAGATGAGCAGTATCATCAATACCAAGCAATACTTAACAGCTATCCGAATCAACGAGTAGTGATGCGTACTTTGGATATTGGTGGTGACAAACCTTTGCCGTATTTGCCCATCGAAGAAGATAATCCGTTTCTAGGCTGGCGTGGCATTCGTTTTACATTGGATCATCCAGACATTTTCTTGATCCAACTGCGTGCAATGTTAAGAGCGAGTGCAGAAAGCGGAAACTTAAGTATCTTATTGCCAATGGTGTCAGGGGTAAAAGAGCTAGACGATGCCATTAGCTTGATTAATCAAGCTCACAGCGAAGCCGTTTTGCTTGATGATAGAATTCAATTCCCACAAATTGGGGTCATGATTGAAGTACCATCGATGGTGTATCTGTTGCCAACGATTGCTCACCGTGTTGATTTTGTTTCTGTCGGGACAAACGATTTAACTCAGTATTTATTAGCGGTAGATAGGAACAATTCGCGCGTAGCGGATGTCTATGAATCTATGCATCCTGCGGTACTGTTAGCGCTTAAGCAAATCCATGAGGTGTGTGATAAATATCAGGTGCCCGTGTGTATTTGTGGTGAGCTAGCGGGTGATCCATTTGGCGCTCTTCTCTTACTTGGGTTAGGGTATACCAGTTTGAGTATGAACACCTCCAACGTGGCTAAGGTGAAATATTTGATTCGTCATAGTCAACAAGAAGAATTAGAAAAATTAGCGGAGCAAGCAATGACAAAATCCTATGGGGAGGACATTCATCAAATGATGCATGACTTCTTCATTCAACAGGGCTTTGCGGGCTTTATCCGTGCAGGTAAAAAGTAGGAAATCGTGACCGTCTCTTTATTTTTGTTATTGTTGGCGCTAGGCGCTTTTGTGGGTGTGATGGCGGGGTTACTCGGTATCGGTGGTGGTTTGATTGTTGTTCCTGCCTTGTTGTATTTGCTTCCTCTTGCTGGGATCTCTCCAGAAATGAGTATGCACATGGCCTTAGCCACTTCGTTAGCGAGTATTATTGTCACGTCTGGCTCATCGGCGATGAATCACCTTAAGCTCGGCAATGTCGATATGTTTGTCGTAAAATGGTTGATGCCTGGTGTGGTCATTGGTGGCTTTGTTGGTGCCAATATTGCTGAGTGGATCCCTACACACTATTTGCCGAAAGTGTTTGGTGTCATTGTTCTTTGCCTGTCAGTACAAATGTTTCGTTCCATTAAAGTTACGAGCAGTAAACCTATGCCGAGCAGCCCTGTGACTGTAGTTTACGGCACGGGAATTGGTGTCGTATCAAGCCTTGCTGGTATTGGTGGTGGCTCACTGTCGGTACCATTTCTAAATAAACACGGGATAGAGATGCGTAAAGCGGTGGGTTCATCCTCCGTTTGTGGTTGCGTGATTGCTATTTCTGGTATGATCGGCTTCATCTTACATGGCTATAAAGTCGAAGGCTTACCTTCATACAGTATTGGTTATGTTTATCTTCCCGCTTTATTAGCGATTGCTATGGCCTCGATGCTCACAACAAAAGTGGGTGCGAAGCTGGCAACTAATCTTCCAACTGCGGTATTAAAAAAGATATTCGCGGTGTTCTTAATGTTTGTTGCAGCGACCATGCTGCTCTAAGTTTGTACCCAAGTCATTCTCGCTGAACCAAGCATCTAGAGGTTACTTGGGTATATTTATTTTGTTGTGATAAGAAGAGAATGATTTATGTCTCAGGGATATATTGAATTTCCCAATATTGATCCGGTTTTAATCTCTATTGGTCCTGTTTCGGTTCGTTGGTACGGTTTGATGTACCTTGTGGGCTTTATGTTTGCTCTATGGTTAGCGAACCGACGTGCAGATAAGCCTGGAAGTGGTTGGACACGAGAGCAGGTTTCTGATTTGTTGTTCGCAGGCTTCCTTGGCGTGGTGATTGGTGGCCGTGTAGGCTACGTGCTTTTCTACAATTTTGAGCTCTTCCTGGCTGACCCTTTGTATCTATTTAAAGTGTGGACCGGTGGTATGTCTTTCCACGGGGGCTTACTGGGTGTGATTACTGCGATGTTCTGGTATGCACACAAAAACGGGCGAACTTTCTTCGGTGTTGCTGACTTTATCGCGCCGCTTGTGCCATTTGGTTTGGGTATGGGGCGTTTAGGTAACTTCATGAACAGCGAGTTGTGGGGCCGAGTAACGGATGTGCCTTGGGCGATCGTTTTCCCAAATGGCGGTCCACTGCCACGTCATCCATCGCAGCTTTATGAAATGGCGCTTGAAGGTATCGTACTTTTCTTCATCTTGAATTGGTTCATCAAGAAACCTCGTCCTCTAGGTTCTGTTTCAGGGCTATTTTTAGCTGGATATGGTACATTCCGCTTCTTAGTTGAGTACGTGCGCGAACCAGACGCTCATTTGGGTTTATTCGGTGGCTTTATTTCCATGGGACAGATTTTATCCCTGCCAATGGTGGTTATCGGTGTCCTCATGATGGTTTGGGCATACAAACGTGGTCATTACAAAGACGAATTACCACAAAAGACGAAGTAAGGTATTGGTGTGAAACAGTATTTAGATTTGTGTCAACGCATCGTTGACCAAGGTGTTTGGGTTGAAAATGAGCGTACAGGCAAGCGCTGCCTGACCGTAATCAACGCGGATTTAACCTACGATGTTGCGAACAATCAATTTCCGTTGGTCACCACACGTAAAAGTTTTTGGAAAGCGGCCGTTGCAGAGCTATTAGGGTATATTCGTGGTTACGATAATGCGGAAGATTTTCGTAAGCTGGGCACGAAAACCTGGGATGCCAATGCCAACCTAAATGATGCCTGGTTGAATAACCCATACCGTAAAGGTGAAGACGACATGGGCCGTGTCTATGGGGTTCAAGGGCGCGCCTGGGCGAAACCTGATGGTGGTCATGTTGACCAGCTACGTAAGATAGTGGATGACTTAACGCGTGGTGTTGATGATCGCGGTGAAATCTTGAACTTCTACAACCCGGGTGAGTTCCACATGGGGTGCTTGCGTCCTTGTATGTACAGTCACCATTTTTCATTGCTGGATGATACGCTTTACCTGAATAGTACTCAGCGTTCGTGTGATGTACCGCTTGGCTTAAACTTCAATATGGTTCAAGTTTACGTGTTCTTGGCGATTATGGCGCAAATTACGGGCAAGAAACCTGGTCAGGCATTTCATAAGATTGTGAATGCTCACATTTATGAAGACCAGCTTGAACTGATGCGCGATGTTCAGTTGAAGCGTGAGCCATTAAAAGCGCCGACGTTCCATATCAACCCAGAGATTAAATCTCTAGAAGATTTGGAAACATGGGTCACACTGGATGACTTTTGGGTTGAAGGGTACGAGCATCACGATCCTATTCGTTACCCATTCTCAGTGTAACGAGTATCGTTCTTCTGACCCGTCCTGATATGGGTTGACACTTTTTAACTAAAACGCTCGATGTACTTCATCGGGCGTTTTGTATTTTAAA
>NZ_JAWOUS010000046.1:0-9502 GCF_033339495.1 Vibrio sp. 2134-1 | reverse complement strand
GTTTAGCCATAAATCACCTCTCAATTAGACCCTAGAGCTAACTTAGTAAAGTGTCTACTAAACGTGGGGTACTCGGAGTTATAACGCCGCATTAAGTGGTGAGCAACGCAGATCACCGAACTAAAACTATAGTGCCGTAAACACCGAAGCCAAAGCAAACCAAAAATGCCAAACGTTGGGAATCCGTCTTAAATGCTTTGTTAGGTGCGGAGCAATTTTGACATATAGAACTCGTTAATATACTTGCCATCAACTTTCAAGGAGTTACGTTTAGTACCCTCGACCTCAAAGCCATGCTTCCGATACAGATTAAATGCTCGAACATTATGGCACATCACCGTCAGTTCAAGCCTTGTAAACTCATGCTCTAAAGCCCAAATTTCGAGCTTATCTAGTAGTTGTTTACCATAACCGCAACCTGATGCGGATTGCCTGATGCCCATGACGCAATACATCGAGTGACGATTTCGATTAGCTGTATTACCAATACCAACAGCAAAACCACATACCTCTTGTTCATTTGAAATGACGAACATTACCTTAGAGTTACTTTCGGTAAATGACTCTAGGATTTGCACTTGTTGTTCAAGAGTAGTCGTTCTTTCGCCCTCTTCTAGCATCATAAATTTTGACTCACGATCTAATTGATACATGAGTTCTAGTACTGATTGAGCATCACTCGGTCTTACTTCCCTGATTTGCATAAAACTTCCTGTTTCCACCTGAGCACCTAACGCCTTGCTAAGGTGTGAGTAACGCAATACAAAAGCTACCGCACAGCGCCTTAATCACATAAGCCACCGCAAAGTAAAAATGCCACGCGTTACGAATCACTCTTAAGCAATTTGTTAGTACATGCGCTACTTCTATTTGTGCGCTCCAAGATATTGAAAAGTAGCATGATATGAAAGGCTTTGAGCACTGAAGTGAAACGGGCAGCTACAAAAGTTAAACTCGATTGAAAAACGAAAGTTGGCTAGAAGAAAAACGCACTGAACTGCCCTACTTTCACTGGCTTCAAATTAGAAAAGGATTCGGTCCTAGTACTCCGACGACAGCATCAATTACAACCAAGGTTCTCTCAAAAGCCACCACGAAAATGAAGAAGCACCAAAGAAATAGGTTAGGAGTTAGAAACCGTAAACGGTGAAATCAAAGCGAACACTCCGCATATAGTGCCACCGGATAGAACGTGAGAGGCACTAACTGAAAGGTGTAAATTCGAGCGCCAAAACAGATAAACACCAGAACTTGTGACCTTTGATGTCAAACCCGTACTAACGCCTTGTTAAGGTGTGAGGCACGCAATTCCGAAGCTAACACATACCACCTTAAACACTAAAACCAACGCATAGTAAAAATGCCACGCGTGCCGAATCACTCTTGAACAATTTGTTATGCGCTTGAATCACACACGAAATTAACGTCTTCATCGATTAACCGATAACTTGTAACAGCTTTAATGTCGCCACAGCCTCTAACTAGAATATCTAGGCAATCAAGGCGACCATTATTAACACTTAAAACAGTCTCTGCACCCAGTTCCAAAGCTGAGGATTCAACTAGAGGACCAATAAAGTTTACTGCCTTAGAGTTAGTTACGACATTACCTCGTTTTTCGAAGCATACGATAACACCAGCTCCCGTATATTCACGCTCTGATACAATTAGCTCAGAAATACAGGTGTTTTTGAAGTCATCTGGATAAGAGCTAAAAATAAATTGGATGATAGATTTATCTAGTTCATTCATTTTACCAACTCACCTTTCTGGCGCATAACGCCCTGTTAAGGTGTGAGCAAGGTAATACCGATGCTACCGCATACCACCTTAAACACTAAAACCAACGCATAGTAAAAATGCCACGCGTTGCGAATCACTCTTAAACAGATTGTTATGTACCGCCTCAAAACAAGGCACTTTCAATTTGGAGCCATTGCTCCATAAAAGGGATAAAGTCCCTTTGAGGTATGAACTTCTGTGCCGCTGTATTATTTTTTAAAAATACTTCCTCCAAAGCCCACACATAGTGGTCGGCGTAAACAGCCCACGCCTTTGCTCCATCGTTAAGCTCTAATCGGGATAGAGGCTTGACAGACAGATAGCCTTTTAATAAAGCTAATGACCTATGAAGCTCCAAATCGAACATATACATGCATGCTCTCGCCAACTCATAACCAGGAGGCATGTTTTGCACTAAATCCCAGTCGATCACATCGCTTACTGTGCAATTAGAATCAAAAAAGACATTGAAATGATGAAAGTCGCCGTGGATTAGTTGCCTGCTTGTTAACGGGGTATATGAGTGCGTAGCTTCTGAGCTAGCTAGATAATCACGCTGTTGTTTTACTCTTCGTAGCACCGAGTTATTCATATCAAATTCACTATTTGTTTCAATAGCTGCGACTATTTTTTGTAGTCTATCGACCCAAGCACTTTTATCCCAAGAAAGCTCAATTGTTGGAAAGTCGTTTCCAACCTCGGAAGCGAGTTGAACATGCAGGTCAGCAAGGGCTTTTCCCAACTGAAAAGCATGAAACGCAGACAGAGCACTTTTTTCGATTAACGTTCCTTTTGCTTCAGGAAATAGAGCATAAAACTCATCACCTATTTTACAAAAGGAGTGGTGATCGCGCGTCAAAACAGGGGCAATTATAGTATTCAAATTTTGCGATAACTTTCTCAGCAGCTCATGTTCTAACTTGATCTTAGCAACATTGCGAACACTATATTTTCTAAGATAATAAGTCTCTGAGGATTGGATACGAAAAACATGATTCGTCGCACCAGCTGATTGACGTTTTATACTAGCGCCAGCACCAATCTGACTCCAGTTTTCACCAACCTTACGAACAAAATCACTCATAATTCCAGTTACCCCTTAGGTACATAACGCCCAATTAAGGTGTGAAGCACGCTACCATCGCGGTCAATTTTACCACCGTAATCACTGAAATTGATTCAAACCAAAAACGCCAAGCGTGCTGAATCACTCTTAAATTGTTTGTTAAGTTTTTGCTCATGTTAGCAGCCTAGTTAAGGTAAACACGACTTCAACAATGACTGCTACCCAGAAAATCTTGCTTGCTAAGTACGCTAGAACTCCAAGTATCGTTGCGGCTGCCCAGGTCACTGTAGGGAATAAAACGAAGTAACCCAACAAGACTAACGCAATTATTGTAACGACGTAGTGCATGTAATTAGGCTTTCTCGATTTCGTAAATTAAATCAACCAACTGCGTTGCTTTGACGTCATCCCATCTTAGATAACTGCTCAATGAACTAGTGCCCGAGTCTTTTCCTAGGACTTGCTGGCAGATTGTTTGGTGATCTAACGAGGCGGAAACCCACACTTTGTTGGATTGTTGGCAAAAGTAAGTTGAGCCTTTCAAACTGTCCGTTTGGATTCTTTTTTTTCCATGTTTCCACTTTCTGAGTAGTTATTTTTATTGCCACGATATCCTCCTAGAAACTTAACGCCCTGTTAAGGTGTGAGCAACGCAATACCGAATCTCCCGCATACCACCTTAACCACTAAGACCAACGCATAGTAAAAATGCCACGCGTTGCGAATCACTCTTGAACAGATTGTTAGCACTATTTACGCACAGAAAAGTCTTTCTTAAGCCATATCGATTTGCATCTCGGACATGACAAACCCTATAGTTTAGCTTTAAGTTAATTTTGCTTTTTACGTAATACCAAGCGACCATTTTCGAAACTAACTTCTTCATAGCCCAAAAATAGAGCAACAATAAAACCTATACCTAATGAAGCAGCCGTAATGATGGTAGCAATCTCAAGGCCAGTTAATGCAGCAACAGGTGCGGCTGCAAAATATGACAAACCTCCAGTAGCTGGTGCGGTTACCGTTGCAACCCCTAATGCAGCAGTTAAAGCAGCAAGCCCTACACCACTTAGCATTGCAACTTTCTTAGATCTTTTTAGTTTATTTGCTAGCTCTCCTTTAATGATAATTTCATGTACACCATCGTCTTTAGCTTTTTCTAATTCTGCTTTTGTTGTTACTGTAATTGAATCTGTCATTATATACTCCTTTAGTGCTAACGCCGCGTTAAGGTGTGACAAACATAGTGTGCCAAAATCTGAGCGAAGCGAAAATGGCACGCGTTTGGAATCACTCTTAAACGCTTTGTTAGTACCTGCCTCAAAACCCACTTTGACACGCCAAGATATTGAAACATAGCACAAAACCTTTGGTTTGAAACGCGAAAGCTAAACAGACAACTGCCATACCTAAAACACTTTTCAAGATGCAAGTTGGCAAGAAGAAAAACATACAAAACTAACGCATTTTCAATAGCTTTGAATTTGCAAAGAATACTGACTTCAGGTTTTCGCTGCGACACCAAAGAAACGATTTTTCGCCGATAAACCTTTCACGAGAAAGAAGCCGAACCAATGAAATTGCTGACTACGTTAGAAACCGTAAACGACGTTGGCAACGCGACAACTGAACATCTAGTGCCACCGGAGCGAACGTGAAAGGCACATTTGAACCACTGTAAAGCAGAGCAAAGAAACCAATAAATATCTGAATTTATGACCTTTCACATTCAAACCTGTACTAACGCCCTGTTAAGGTGTGAGCGACGCAATACCGAAGCTCCCGCATACCACCTTAAACACTAAAACCAACGCATGGTAAAAATGCCACGCGTTGCGAATCACTCTTAAACAGTTTGTTATGTTCGTAGCTTTTGTAGTCCTCGAATCGCCCTGTTAGTCGACTCTACCAAGTCAGCCCATTTCAATTTTTCTCGAATTGCCAATGCTTCTATGAACTGTTGCTCTGCCAGTTTATAGTTGCCAACCTCAACGTTCAATTTACCCAAATGCTGCAAGCTAAAACTCAAAGAAAGCTCACAAGCAAAGTCCTGGCTTTTTAAGAATGCTTTTTCAGCGCCAATCATGTCACCTGAATATTGCAGAGCCATACCTGAAACATGGGTTGACCAGAACTTGTTCTTAACGCTAGACTTTGAAGTATGCACTTTGGAAGCCATCCGATAAGCTAACCTACAAAGCCCAATGATTCGTAAACAATCGGCTATCAAGAGAAGCTGCCATTCTAGCTTCTCTTTTTGGTTTGAAAGCTTGAATACGAGGGCTTTATACAGCTTTATAACAAGTTTCTGAAAAACGCCAAAAGTTACCCTGTCCCTTTGATATTCCACTATGTCCTCCAAGAACATAACGCCCAGTTAAGGGGTGAAGCACGCAATACCAATGTTACCGCATGGCACTTCAACACCAAAATCAACGCATACCAAAAATGCCACGCGTGCTGAATCCCACTTGAACTGTTTGTTAGCACGCTGCCCTTTAAGCCTTTGACACACGCCAAGACATTGAAATATAGCACGAAATTTATGGCTTAAAACACCAAAACGAAACGGACAGCTGCCAAACTAAAAACAAACTTCAAGACGTAAGTTGGCTTGAAGAAAAACATGCGAAACTACCCTATTTCGCAGTAATAAAATTTGCAAAGGATTCGATCATCGGACTTCAACAACCACGACAAATAGCCAAATTTAAGGCAGGAAATCAACCGCATCAAAGAAACCGCGCCAGTGAAATAGTCCGAAAGTTAGAAACCGTAAACGACAAACTCAAAGCGAAAACAACTCATATAGTGCCACCGGAGCGAACCTGAAAGGCACATTTGCTTAGGTGCAAAGCGAGGAAAAGAAACCAATAAAAACAGAAACTTTTAGCCTTTGATGTCAACCCAGTGCTAACGCCCTGCTAAGGGGTGAGCAACGCAATACCGATGTTGCCGCAAACCACCTTAATCACTAAATTAAACGCATAGTAAAAATGCCACGCGTTGCGAATCCCTCTTGAGCAGTTTGTTAGTTTGCAAACCCAAAGCGTTGATTTACGTTATTTTAAACTTTGTAAACAATAAGCTTTAAGTGTTTTGATGCACTTAAGCCAGGCGTAGTTTCAAAGCGGCTACTCAATGAAACCACGTGGAACAAACAACACCGCAGAAAACGAACTTACAACACCAAAAAGCGCTTTTGGAAAACTAATCTCACAATGCGGACTTTCAACAAAGTCACTGAAACCACGTGAACTTACCACACCAAAGAAAACGTCCTTGCGGCAAGTAAATCGGCTTTTGTATCGACAAACTCAACGAGCAGAGTTTCAGCAAAAAAGTTCGACTCAGAGAACCCAAAAGTCACCGCACCAAAGAACAAATCAGCCGTTGAAACGATGCCAATTTTGAATTTCACCACGCTGGTTAACACTGAAATTGAACGCCGATACGATAATTTCGACTTTGAGCTTTTACCACTAGATCTTGCGATATAGCTGCGTTTTTCCTCTTGCAAACTAACGCCCTGTTAAGGTGTGAGCAACGCAATACAAAAGCTGCCGTATAACACCTTAAACACTAGTCGCAACGCATAGCAAAAATGCCACGCGTTGCGAATCACTCTTAAACAGTTTGTTAAATTTTATAAAGCCTCGAAGTTTCCAAATCAAACTCAATAATCTTGCCTAAAATCACTTTCATATTTTTAATTGTGTCATCTTTTTCATCAATTAAAGTCATAAAGTATAAAATCCGCCCCCACTTTTTGAGGTGCTTTCCACTGACTTGTGCAATAACAGGAGTAAGGGAGTGAAATGCAGGTAAATCTAATCGTATATGAGTTTTGATGTGTGAGATAACCGATTCACTCTCTAGCCCATCTAGAGATTTTTGGATCGCCTCTATTATTGCTTGGTTTAACTCTCTCTCTTGAGAAAGGAACTCATAGTCTCGCGGGTTATTCTCAAAACTTTTTAATCTAGGTTCAATCTTAACTGCACGTTCAAAAATTGATTTGTTCTTAAGTAAATTAACAATTATAAATCTTAAATACTCACGTGCTCTTTGTTCTAACTTTTTATTCTTCTCTTTCTCTTGTTTCTTAACAATCAAGTCTAAAGCAACCATGATTAAAACAAGTTCTATTGCAACCCCAACTAACTCTGGAATTATATTACCAACAAAGGCTGCTTTGTAATTTTCGGTAAAAGTGAAAAACAAAATAGCCACCACAAATGCTACAGCCATCACTAAAGAATTTTTAGGATTCCTCTTTACTTTGTCTATAAGCCGACTCACGATACAAACTCTCTCACTCATTATCTAAATTTAACAACTCAACTAAAATATAAAATCTAACGCCCTGTTAAGGTGTGAGCAACGCAATACCGATGCTTCTGCATGCCACCTTAAACACTAAACGCAACGCATAGCAAAAATGCCAAGCGTTGCGAATCACTCTTAAACAGTTTGTTAAGCCTCTACTTTACGTTGGAAGCGGAATCTTTATTTGGACGGGCATCGATAGTTACTAACGTATCACCCTCTGTTAACTCTAACTCTTTGAAGACTTTGATCAACTTAGCTAACTCTGTATCGTTAAAATAGAGAATAACTTTTATCGACTTCTTGGTCTGATTCGCTGCCTCATAGACTTGCACTTGATTCTTGAGATTCTGTTTCAACTTGCTATTACTAGCTAGTTTGAACTCTACTAGAGTTTTATCCCGATTACCTCGCGAAATCTTATAGTCAACAGGACCTCGACCATTGTTAACTTCAGCGTTCACGTCAGAAACTGATGCAAACCAAGTTAAGCGGAATAGCAGTTGCAGATCTGATTCTCGCTTAACAGGTTGTCCTTTGATGTAGAAAATCTTATAGCCATCATTATTTTCAATGACTTGCTTCATGAAGTTTATGCGTTGAAGAGTTTCGTCAAACGTGCCTGGATTATTTTCGTAAAACTCAGTTTCTTTGAGCTTTTCAGCCAAAGACTTAACTCGCTCAATAAACATGATTTCGGTTTCTTTAACCTTTAACTTACTAATATCTTTAGCTTCTTCACCAGAGTCTTCTTTAAACTTAATAAAATAGTCAATGTATTCAGGATATTTAAGGATTGTGGATATGATAGCTTTGTCGTAGTCTTTTTTGTTAGGCTCGACAGGAAGGTTACGCGCTAGGTAGTCATTTAACTGCGCTCTTAGCTGGTCGTTTGGTATTGCGTTAGCAATGCCGTTGAAGTTAGCGACCATATCAGCCTTGTTAATCCATGTTTCATCTTTGGTGAGAATGTCTTTAGGAGTTAACAGCACAAAGTCACCATCAATGGTTGGTAGATCAAACTCCTTATTCACCCAAGTTCTGGTTTGATAGTTAAAATAAACTTTTTCAACAAGGTGAACTTGCCTAAAGTCTTTATTGATATTTTTCTGAGCGAATTCTTGTGTATATTCGAGTAAAAACGATTTTATCAGGTTTGTCGTAAAGTCACTGATGTTATCCCTACCAACACCATCTCGAATAAGGCATAGTTTTTCAAGGTGACTACTCGTCGTAATTTCTTCAGAACCAAAGTTAGTAAACACAGTATGTAGGTTTTCATTTAGAGCTTTAGCAAATTTTGCTCCTAGCCCACTGCCTCCATTCCCTACTGTACTGTACCCAAACCAATTTTGCTTCACCTCTGGGAACATGAACCAACTTTTCAATAACCCTTTATTGATTCCGTCGTCCTTTGAAACCTCTCTAAGAAAAGCGAGGTATTGAATCATATCGCTGTGTAAATCTTGATACTGTTTTTTCTCACTATTGAATAATAGGAACGGATCGATAAACAAAGGCATATCATTGATTAACGAAGGATTGAACGCGCCATAGCTTTCAATCGATTCTTCACTAACGTCAAAGAAATCCGAGAAATATATTTTCATTACAACTCCTAAAATTATCGATTGAGGCTTAACGCCCTGTTAAGGGGTGAGCAACGCAATACCAAAGCCGCCGCATACCACCTTAATCACTTAAACCAACGCATAGTGAAAATGCCACGCGTTGCGAATCCCTCTTGAACAGTTTGTTATGTTTCAGGATACATCTCACGAATTAGATTCAGTGATAAAGTCCCTTCGTTAACAAGTGGGGAAATTGTGTCTGTCATTTTGATTTGCTGCCAAGCTTTTGCATTGGTTTTAAAATCAGCAAAATACTTCACATTGTCTACCCTTCGAAAATGTCGGAACCATACACCCAACTCTGGTACTGGAGTTTTTATATAGTTATAGTCACCAGATACAGTGCAAACGGCAAATGGAAAGTGATGAGAGATAATCAGAACTTTATCACCGACCTTCATTTGGTTTGCAAAAGCGACATAATCTTTTTGGTGTTGAGGAATCTTATCCAATTCTTCAAACTCTAAATCGCCTACGCGCTCAGCAAAATCTAAACCAATAAATCCTGCGGATAAGCTTTGTGCGGAATGAAACGCTGAATTCCCAGAGTCATCTGGGTGTAACTGCATACGCCAATACGCCATATCTACCTCATTTTACGAAATTTGAACCTGAAACTGGTGTACCCCACAAAAAGTAGACAGTACATAACTACATACTTTCGTACTCAACTGGGCTGACGTGCCCCAACGCT
>NZ_JAWOUS010000045.1:0-10379 GCF_033339495.1 Vibrio sp. 2134-1 | reverse complement strand
TCTCTTCCCGACTCGCTGTGTGACTTTCGTCTCACTCCGTGTCGGTGGATGCGCAGTATAGGGGGTTGAGAAATTAGCACAAGCGTTTTTTGCAAAAAAACTTTCAACCGAACAAATAACAAGCATTCTGCATAGATACTCAACGATCTTGTCTAATATTTCGGGTTGCAGAGGATCTTTTCATGATGAAACACCTGACTTCTGCATTAAAAGATCGCCGATTTCTTTGTGATTTCGGTTGCTGATCTTATCTCTCTTGGTTCTTTTTTCTCTTTCTACCTATATAAAAGATGAAAAAAAGAGCAGAACGATGACGAACTGCTCTTTTGGTCTTTGCTTTTTATTTGGGGTACTTCAGGTGAAGTCTTGGAAAAGTGTTTCTTCTGTATATAGAAGAAAAGATCAGAGCATCCTTGCCCTTCTCTTTACGACAGATTAGTTAGGGGTATATCTAAATGTCGTTATTGTTCGATGACGCATTGAGCTCGTAAGAGTGGAGCATGCTTGCATTCCCAATGGCGTCATCTTCGAGAGGAACTTAGTTCTTCAATACTTTTACGGTGTAGCTACCATCTTTTTGTTGGTATAGGCCGTGGATGTCGGTTTCGAAACCTGGGTAATGCGCACCGATCTCACAAAGCATCTCTAGGAAGTCCAGCACAAGGCGAGACTCTTGAGTCACCATTTCACCAGGAAGTACTAGTGGCACACCTGGAGGGTAAGGAAGGATCATGTTCGCACTTACGCGACCAACCATTTCTTCCAGTTTGATTTCTTCTACGTTACCGCGAAGCTCTTCTTGCCATGCTGCGTGTGGTGTTACTTTCATTTCTGGAAGAACATCGAACGCTTTGTACATTAGCTCTGGTAGGTTGTATTTCTTAGTTAGGTCATGAATTGCTTGTGCTAGTTCTTGAACGCGCATGCCTTCATAAAAGCTTGGATCTTCGTTGTATAGCGAAGGTAGGAAGCTCTTGATGGTTAGGTTCAAGTCGTAGCCACGTTTAAATTCAGTTAGACCGCGTAGCAATTGCATTGCTTTTGATTTGTCGATACCGATTGAGAATAGGAACAACAAGTTGTATGGACCTGTTTTCTCTACCACGATGCCGCGCTCGTCTAGGAATTTAGCCACCAGCGAAGCAGGAATACCTGATTCTTCTAGTTCGCCTTCTTTATTCATCCCTGGAGTCAGTAGCGTTACTTTGATTGGGTCAAGATACATGTGGTTATCATCCATGTTCTTGAAGCCGTGCCATGTGTCGCTAGGGTCTAGTTTCCAACATTCTGTGGTATCGATGTTTTCTGGTTGCCATACATCGAAGAACCAGCTGTCGCTTTCTGCTTCTAGACGTTTGATCTCTTTACGGAAGCGGATTGCGCGATCGATAGAGTCTTGCATCAACTTCTTACCAGTGTTGCCGCGCATCATTGCCGCTGCAGTTTCAGTAGAAGCAACAATGCCGTACTGAGGTGAAGTTGAAGTGTGCATCATGAATGCTTCGTTGAAAGATTCTTTATCAAAGTCGCCTTTCACGTGAATCATTGAAGCTTGTGAGAACGCTGCCAACAGTTTGTGTGTTGATTGTGTTTCGTAGAACACTTTGCCTGGCATCGCTTCACCACTCATACCACATTTACCTTCGTAAATTGGGTTGAAGTTAGTGTAAGGCACCCAAGCACTGTCGAAGTGGATGTGTTTACAATCTAGCGACTCTTTGATGAATTGCGTATTGTACAACAGACCATCGTAAGTTGAGTTAGTCACTACTGCGTAAGTTGGTGCTGTTGCACCTGGTGTTTTCGCCACTTTCTCTGCAATGACATCGCGGCTGAATTCGCTTTGTGGAATACCACCAAGGATGCCGTATGCGTTACGAGTTGGGCGGAAGTAGATTGGTGTCACGTCGCTCATCATCATTAGGTGAGTCAGAGATTTGTGACAGTTACGGTCAACCAGTACTGTGCTGCCCGCAGGTGCTGAGTACATGCCAACAATTTTGTTCGATGTAGACGTACCGTTCGTTACGATGTACGAGCTGTCTGCATTGAATGTACGTGCGATGTATTCTTCTGCATCTTTATGTGGACCTGAGTGGTCTAGTAGAGAACCTAGTTCAGGCATTGAAATTGATACGTCCGCTTTGAATGTGTTTGGACCGTAAAAATCGTAGAAGATGCTACCAGCAGGGCTTTTCTGGAATGCAGTACCGCCCATGTGACCTGGAGTACAGAAGGTGTATTTACCTTCTTCTACGTATTTGAATAGCGCTTTAGTGAATGGAGGCATGATGGCATCTTTGTATGCCTCAGTCGCTTGGTTGATTTTGATAGCGATGTCGTCAGCCATACCTAAAGCGTACTCGAAGAAGCTCACGTTTAGACGTAGGTCTGTTAGTGAAATGTCTAGAGTAGACTGTTCGTTAGCAAATGCGTGAACAGGCAGTTTTTCGTTGATTTGGCTGATACGTTCACATAGCTCTAGTGAGTATTTATCCCAGTCGAACAGCACACCGCAAATGCGTGGGTTCATCTCAATCATTTTGATCAAGTCTTTATCATCTACTGGGTAAACCACTTCGTAGCCCGCTTTCTCAAGAGCAGCGTGAAGTTGACGAACTGGCTCTTCTTTAAAGAACACACCCATGTGGTTCAAGATAGCGAATATATTCATTTGGACATCTCCAAGGCGAATGAGGGCGCTCTTTGCCATTTACAGGCAATGAGTAAGGTGAGCGCCGCGTGAATTTGGGTTTTATGGGCTGGCACCGTAGTGCCAGCGTTTTGGGGATTAGTTGCTTGCTTGGGCAGGCATGTCGTCAGCGTGCATTTTCACGTACTGAGCAAGACCTGCTTTTTTGCTGTAGAACATCAAGATAACTAGAGACACGATGAAGGTTGCTGTTAGCGTACCGCCCTCTGCACCAGCTAGTGCGATGAAGCAGAACAGACAAGCCACACCAGAGAACAGCATTACGAAGCCGTTGCGTGTTGTCATACCTTCGAAGCGAATCAAGTTAATGCTTGAGTAGAAGTAAGGCAGCATAGTTAGTAGAACTGCGTCAGTCGTTAGTTGGTTGAACAGATCTGATGCGTGTGCTGTTTTAGAGCTGAAGAACATCAGTACAACCGTCAGTGCAGTCATCTTGATTGACGCAAGGATTAGACCTTTCTTAGGCACACCGTTTTTGTCAGTTTCGCCGTAGATTTTAGGGAAGTTGCCATCGCTCGCGGCACGTTTACCAGCCTCGCCCACCAGCATCATCCAAGAACCTAGCGAAGTGAAACATGCTAGTGCTGTGAATGCTGATACGAATGGTGCAGTCCAGCTACCGAATAGCTCAGTGGTTGCCAATGCAAATGGCGCACCTGATGCCGCAACTTCTGACGCTGGGAACATACCGCTGATCATTTGAGTTGATAGGATGTAAATCACACCTGCGATACCAGTACCCAACATAGTTGCTAGTGGTACAGTACGTTTAGGGTTTTCTACCATACCAGTCGATACCGCTGCTGATTCCACACCTACGAATGACCATAGACAGATAAGAACCGCAGTTACTACCGCGTGGCTGTCAGTGCCTGCTGATACGTTCCAGTTTTGGCTGTAAAGCGCAGTGTCGAAGTGTGTCCAACCAAATGTAGCTGTACCAACAACAGGGATAAGGATAAGAACTAGACCAAGCGTACATAGACGGCTTACCCAGCTACCACCAAGTAGGTTGACGAAAGTGAAGATCCATACCGATGCAATCGTCGCAATACCTGCTGGGATTGGGTTATTAAGCACAGGGAAGAATACTGAAAGGTAAGAAACACCTGTAATGGCAATAGCCAGGTTACCAATCCAGTTCGCGTGGTAATAAAGAACGCCCGTTTGGAAACCAAATACCGGAGACACTTCGCCAGCATAAGCGATAGGACCACCTTCTTGTGGGTTTTTGGTTGCCAGACGAGCGTAAACAAACGCCAGACTCAGTGCACCGACCAAACAGATCAGCCAACTGAAGATTGAAACAGAGCCTACAGAGGCAAGACTAGAAGGTAATAGTGCAATACCACTACCCATCATGTTACCGGCTACGACACCCGTACAGGCAATAAGGCCGATTTTTTTCGCATTCGATGACATAACATCTCCAAATCTATTCTACTCGAGTCAACATGACTCAAACTGAATGGTTATTAGCGAGATGCTATGAGGAAAAACCTGCTCGACCTCGCTAAATTTCGAAGTGAAGACTACGCCCAAAAATCGGGAAAAAAATAAACTTGGTGTTATCAATAAAATGATTAGTTCATCAACATCAAGTTGAGATAAACATGATAAACACAAAAATATAAAATTATATTATTCATACGATTATAAGAAAAACATCAAACCTTCTACCGATAGATAAACTCTCATCAACTCGTTGGTCATCGCGATAAAAGTTATCAACCTCTATCAACTTCCCCATCCCGAAGGGTTAATTCCCTGAAGTGTTGATTCCATAAATCTCTCCCTGATCGCGCTTTTTGACCCACATCAATATTCATCTCGCCTGCAAGAAAGCATCAAAATCATTCTCGCCACATAACTCAGCCAGACACTTCATACAATCAATAGAGATAGAGAAGCAAAGCGGGTATGTATTCCCGTTACAAGCTTGCGTTGTTAGCTCCTTCGTAAGTCATTGGCCCACCGCCTCACCCTTTTCACTTTTCGACAGCGACAAAAAAGCCCCTCATCGAAATGAGGGGCTAGCATTAGACTGACGTTGAGTCCGAGAGAATTAAAGCATTCGAACGACAGAAGGGTGAACGGCGCGATACATGGCGTAATCAATCGCCTTCATGTTACTTGGGAAGACCAAGTTTTCGCACAGCAGGTACGTCTCAACCGACGTATCAATATAGAAAGCTTCACTGTAAGACTCACTGGCCAAATCCAGATCACCATCCAATTCGGCGTGCTTACCGCGAATCACATAGGAAAGCACTGAATCACGTAACCTCAATGCCTGTCCGAGATGCCGCTTGGCTAACGCCATGTCACCAATGATGGTTTCGTGCAGTGCTAAAGCTTCATAAATTCGCGGTTGAATTGGCCCCACCATCATTTTCACATTAGTCTCTAGTGCTTCACTGAGCTGCTGCATTCGCCCTTTCTTCAACTCCTGTGAGAAATCAAGTGCCTTTTGTACATGGTAAGCAATCAACAACTCAGCTTGAACGTAAGCATTATCCGGCTCGATTTCTAAAATGTTTTCCATCAAGTCGATACCTTGGCGGAATTGTTTAGTATCAGAGACATTAAGGTAATGGTTAGCCTGAACAAACAACTCCAACGCGTCGGGATTCATTGGCATTCCCGCCACCAGCATCGTAGATTTCAATTTGGCATCCGACACTTTCAGCACTTGCATCAAATCCAACGACGCTTGTTGAAGCACTGTCTTTAAATGACTACTGGTTAACGCGTATTGACGACTAAACAACACTTTCTCAGATGAGTTATTGCGATATTCCACCTCTAAAAAGCTGCCACCGTCATTCTCACGAACTCTCACCACAACCGATTTACCAGGCACAATGCCAGAAGTAAACGACGCCTTCTTTAGCATGACTCGGTAATCACTGACTTGAGCAATGTCGGACATCAACTTTTGGGCGAATCCGTCTGCCAAATCGTAGCTTAATCCTTCATTCGTAAAATTATCTTGAAACTTGAACTCAATCAGATGGGTATCGATGGCTTGGGTAATACGCACTTCCGATTGCTTGTAGGTAAACACGCCCATCACTACGACCAACATACTGATCCAGATGAAGTTCATAATTCCCAATCGCCAAGGACTGATTTTGTTTTTGCTCTGAGGGGCTTTTTTCTCTTTTGACATCTCGCAGACCGCGCGAGTTAGAGGACCGGCAGGAAAGGTAACGGCTGGTGCTATAGGTAGACAATCCTCTTCCGATTCTTCAACCGAAGGTGGGATCTCTTCATTTTGCCGACTTGTGACAAACTCTTCATGCGTCATAGCAACCACGTTCGCTACCAGCTTATAGCCACGCTTGGGCACCGTGATAACGTAGTTGGTATTTTCCTCTCGACCGTCACGTAGTAGCTTACGCAACTCAAAGATGGATTGAGTCACCACTTGATCGGTCACAATCGCTCCAGCCCAAACGTACTGAATCAATTCCTCGCGGTTGAACACCTCATTCGCATGCTCCGCTAAGAAGTGCAAAAGATTAATTAAGCGTGGCTCAACAGTAACTTCCCTATCTTGTCGATACAGCTTATTTTCATCAACGCTCAAAACCCAGTCATTGATTTGAAAATAGACTCCAACCATGTATGAAAACTCTCGTATCTACAGACAGCGTTACGCTAGGAATCAGACAATGGTCGATTCCTACAAGTAACTAAAGGCAAGATTATAGGTGGGAAAGCAGCGTGTACCTAGAAAAGCAAGTCGCCAAAAATGCAAACTTAAGTTAAGTGATGCAAGAATGAGACTACTCAAGTGCTGCGAGGATAGAGCAATGTGTGGCGTCATCGTCTGTATGACCACAACAAGCATCATTAATCTTCTTTAACGCTCGGCGAATTTTCGTCAGCTCGTTAATTTTCCCATCAATCAGCTCTAACTTAGCAGAAGTAATGGCTTTTACCTCTGCACAGCTGTGTTCTGTCGCTTCTAACTTAATTTCTAACAGGTCTTTAATTTCATCCAGACTCAAGCCAAGATCTTTACCTTTGAGGATAAAGTGCACCTGCTTTTGATTCTCTTCATCATACAAGCGGTAGCCTGATTCGCTTCGCCCTGCGGGTTTTATTAGCGCGTTTTTCTCGTAGAAACGCAATGTATCGGCAGTCACACCACAACGTTTTGCCAGTTCACCTATCTGAAACATAACTTTCCCTATTAACTATCTCGTTACTTTTAAAGCTAAAGAACGACTTTTTTGCAATTATTTTTGAGATGCCAAACGATTGCGCGAGCTTTTTTGTAATAAATTGGTTAGAATACGCGCCATCAAATGTGGAGACTGTTTTCTAACCAGAAAACACCCTGCAAAGGTCTTTACCAAAACTGGCCAATATTTTACCCCAAGAGGTAAAAACAAGTTCATTTTTGGCAAACATCTTTAACTCCGTGAATTTGAGGAAAATGGAAGCATGAATAACGCTCGTCCTATTCGCCGTGCGCTTATCAGCGTATCAGACAAAACAGGTATTGTTGAGTTTGCGCAAGCTCTTGCTGAGCGCGGTGTCGATATCCTATCTACTGGTGGTACAGCTCGCCTACTTGCCGAACAAGGCATCGCCGTAACTGAAGTCTCTGACTACACTGGTTTCCCAGAAATGATGGACGGCCGCGTTAAAACGCTTCACCCAAAAGTTCACGGTGGTGTGCTTGGTCGTCGTGGCCAAGATGATGACGTGATGGAAAAGCACGGCATCAACCCTATCGATATGGTTGTCGTAAACCTATACCCATTCGCAGAAACCGTTGCCAAAGAAGGCTGTACACTAGCCGACGCTGTTGAAAACATCGATATCGGCGGCCCAACCATGGTTCGTTCTGCAGCGAAAAACCACAAAGACGTGACTATCGTTGTTAACGCAGGTGATTACGGCCGCGTAATTGCAGAGATGGACGCAAACGAGAAGTCTCTAACACTAGAAACTCGTTTCGACCTAGCTATCGCAGCATTCGAGCACACAGCATCTTACGACGGCATGATCGCAAACTACTTCGGCACTATGGTTCCATCTTACGGTGAGAACAAAGAAGGTGATGAAGAGAGCAAATTCCCTCGTACGTTCAACCAACAGTTCGAGAAGAAGCAAGACATGCGCTACGGTGAGAACAGCCACCAAGCAGCCGCATTCTACGTTGAAGCAAACCCACAAGAAGCATCCGTTTCTACTGCTCGCCAAATCCAAGGTAAAGCCCTTTCTTACAACAACATCGCAGACACGGACGCAGCGCTTGAGTGTGTGAAAGAGTTCAACGAGCCAGCATGTGTAATCGTAAAACACGCAAACCCATGCGGTGTTGCTCTAGGTAAAGACATCCTAGAAGCGTACAACCGTGCTTACCAAACTGACCCAACATCTGCATTCGGCGGCATCATTGCATTCAACCAAGAGCTAGATGCTGAAACAGCAACCGCTATTGTTGAGCGTCAATTCGTTGAGGTCATCATCGCTCCTTCCGTTTCTGCTGAAGCGATTGAAGTGGTTGCAGCGAAGAAGAACGTACGTCTACTAGAGTGTGGCGAGTGGTCAACGAAGACAACGGGCTTTGACGTGAAACGCGTCAACGGTGGTCTACTGGTTCAAGATCGCGACCAAGGCATGGTAAGCCTAGACGACCTTAAAGTGGTTTCTAAGCGTCAACCGACAGAAGAAGAGCTTAAAGATGCCCTATTCTGCTGGAAGGTAGCGAAATACGTGAAATCTAACGCGATCGTTTACGCGAAAGGCGACATGACTATCGGTGTGGGCGCAGGCCAAATGAGCCGCGTTTACTCAGCGAAAATTGCCGGCATCAAAGCTGCAGACGAAGGCTTAGAAGTTGCCGGTAGCGTAATGGCATCTGACGCTTTCTTCCCATTCCGCGACGGTATCGATGCCGCAGCAGAAGCCGGCATTAAGTGCGTAATTCAGCCAGGTGGCTCTATGCGTGACGACGAAGTTATCGCAGCAGCAGATGAGCACGGCATGGCGATGATCTTTACCGGTATGCGTCACTTCCGCCACTAATCCTCTCGTCTTCACTGGGACGATAACTGCGTTGACGGCGTTCACTTATCCTAATCACATAGCATACTATGCTCATAGGAATAAGTTCACTTGTCGCCTTGTCCTCGTCCCATTGAATTAGAGAGGCCATACTCAGGTCTTTGCGAAATATCTGAGTTTGAGCAAACGGTATTTATAAGATTAAGGATTTTCATATGCGAGTTTTAATCATTGGTTCAGGCGGTCGTGAACATGCGCTAGGCTGGAAAGCAGCGCAAAACCCAAATGTTGAGACTATTTTCATTGCTCCAGGCAACGCAGGTACAGCACTAGAGCCAAAACTAGAGAACGTAAACATCGATGTAGAAGACATCGCTGGCCTTGTTGCTTTCGCCAAAGAGAAGGCGATTGAACTGACTATCGTTGGCCCAGAAGCACCATTGGTTATTGGTGTGGTTGATGCGTTCCGCGAAGCTGGCTTACCAATCTTTGGCCCTACCCAAGCCGCAGCGCAACTTGAAGGCTCTAAAGCGTTTACTAAAGACTTCCTTGCTCGTCACCAAATTCCAACAGGTGCCTACGCGAACTTCACTGAAATAGAGCCAGCTCTTGCTTACGTACGTGAGCAAGGTGCACCGATCGTAGTAAAAGCTGACGGCCTTGCTGCTGGTAAAGGCGTTATCGTAGCGATGACGCTAGAAGAAGCTGAGGACGCAATCAAAGACATGCTAGCAGGCAACGCATTTGGTGATGCTGGTAGTCGTGTCGTTATCGAAGAGTTCCTAGATGGTGAAGAAGCAAGCTTCATCGTGATGGTGGATGGTGAGAACGTTCTGCCAATGGCCACCAGCCAAGACCACAAACGCGTAGGCGACAAAGATACGGGTCCTAACACCGGTGGCATGGGAGCATACTCTCCAGCTCCAGTGGTAACACAGGAAATCCACAACCGCATCATGGAAGAAGTGATTTACCCAACAGTACGTGGCATGGCCTCTGAAGGTAACCCTTACACTGGTTTCCTATACGCGGGTCTGATGATCGACAAAGACGGCACTCCGAAAGTAATCGAGTACAACTGCCGCTTCGGTGATCCTGAGACACAACCTATCATGATGCGCATGGAATCGGATCTTGTTGATCTGTGTCTAGCGGCAATCGACGAGAAACTGGATCAAGCGGAATCGAAGTGGGATCCACGAGCATCGATTGGTATCGTGCTAGCAGCCGGTGGTTATCCAGCAGCGTACAACAAAGGCGACGTTATTTCGGGTCTGCCACAAGTTGAAATTGAAGGCGAAAAAGTCTTCCATGCAGGTACAGATAACAAAGATGGCGACATCGTGACAAACGGTGGTCGCGTTCTTTGTGCAACCGCACTTGGCAACAGCGTATCAGAAGCGCAGCAGCGTGCTTACGAGCTTGCAAAACAGATCAGTTGGGATGGCATGTTCCATCGCAACGATATCGGCTACCGTGCAATTGCACGTGAGCAAGACAAATAAAAACAACATAAGTTGGCTAAAAAACAAAAGGCGCACTCAGCGCCTTTTTTTATTGTTCTGTGCCGTCCTAAATAAGGTTGACACTTTCCACCCCCAAAATTGGAGAGTGTTATGAAATCAACAACTAAAAGAAC
>NZ_JAWOUS010000044.1:0-11437 GCF_033339495.1 Vibrio sp. 2134-1 | reverse complement strand
ACCCACCTCCGCAGCCATTTATTGGTGTGGTCTACAGAGGATTATGTCTTTTTAGAGGGGAAAATCCCTAGAACCCCAGAGTGGTCGAGGTAAAGTTGAAATACGCTCTAAGTGTAGACCGCAGAGAAGTGGAAACGTTAGATTCGGTACTAAGAAACTGCACAAGCACTGAAATGATCGTACATGAACCTGCTGAGGAAAGTATAAAAACCACGAGAAACGTTTCAAAGTCCGCCCCGTTACTTATGTATGACGAAGATAATAACGGTAGGATTACTTGCAAGGAAGCTATCAGAAATGGTATTGCACCAGTAAGAAGATCACATCCTGCATACTCTTATATGAACGATAGAGATGGTGATGGGGTTGTATGTGAATAAATCGACTCTATCTATACGATCACTGGACTTCCAAAAAGCGGGACTTCAGGTAGTAGAGATGACATTTTGCTTGATATGCTCATTAGCCCACCAGCGAATCGGTGGCTAAAACCTTTAAAAACTAACGAGGAACTGAGTATGGCAATCAAAACAAATATACTGGAGCTAAATGGACTAAATCCGGCTTATTTCACCAATACGGAATTACTCCCTCTCGACGATTATCTGACGGGTAGAGGAATTTATCTATTTCCACATATTGAGAAGAGATTTGGCAGTATTCCTTTAGAGCGCGTTGTTGGTCATAGCCAAGGCTATGATGCGATGAAGTGGGGGGACTGTTTAGGTGGGCGTCACTTAAAACGTATTGAGCGAGCCCTAATGGAACTCAAAGAAAATCCAAATTACTATTTAGATCATCATGTAAAACCAGGTATTTCTTTTACAAAAGTTGAGGATGCTTACTTCATTGAAGAGGGAAAACATAGGACCATAACTGCGCGGTTCCTCTATCACCACAACCAGGAAGTTTTTAGAAATACCTCCCCTCTTTCTAACGTAAACATTCACGAAAGGTTCATTGATCATGAGTATATGGGCTATGTATATGAGATCAACATGCTACAGAAAATATACCCGGAATTAGAGTTTGAAATGACTTATACCGACTCAAATAATGAGAGGTGCTTGGCAGTACACCCGACTAATTTTAATATGCCAAGTAGTTTCTTTACTCGGGGAGAAGTCGAAGACTGCATAAAGCATTTAAAGAGTCCGAATCTATTAAACAAACTACGTTCACACAGACTGTACCAGCATATTGGAACTTCACATTGCTTAAAGCATATGTTCGGGAACATAAAGTAATTTGGTTGAGTTTTGCGTGACGTTGTCACTTGTGTCGTGGTCTAGTTGTATAGATGGTTTACTAAGCCTAGGCTAGGTTAAATGAAAACCATTTGTTAACTAGGTCATGACGTAAGATATTACAGTGTAATGGGAATTACTACCTACCGAAGATGATGAATACTGTTCAAAAAAAACTTGTTTAACGAAGAAGGATAGCATGAACGATAATAAGCCGAGTAAAACTCAAACCTCATTTCTGAGACGTTTGTTAGTTGCATATCTAATTGATAGAGGTTTTAACACTGTCCCAGCAATAGTGGAAGCAACGAATATGCCTCGTAGAACGGCACAGGATACTATCAAAGCTATTCATGAATTGGAGATTAAAATTGAACACACTAAAGGTGGTGAGTTTAAGATAATAGATTGGGGTGCAGTAAATCGTGATTGGATAGAAATTAATCGACAGCACGTGTGTGATGTGCTAAATTATCCGAGTAAATTTGATGATTGAATTACCCCTTAAACGCGATACTTCAAAGAAGTCCCTTCACACTTTCTGATAGTGAGTAATGCCATGATAGGTTTGAGGAATATACATGCCTTGTATTATTGATATTAACCACGATGTGAGTAAGAACAAAGAAAGCCAATGGGTCTCACTATGTGGTAAACACCTTTGGTTTAGTAATGACCCCCACAAAAGTATAGAAAATGCAAAACTAAGCGGAAAACCTATTTGCAAGACCTGTCGTAAGATTGCAGGAATTCCCATGTCTTCGAGAAGAAAACCCGAGGTCGAAGCTCCCTTTAAAATTTACACCGTTGGAGCTGGGGAAATCAAAGAGCGTATCGCAATCAAAGAAACCGATACCGGCTTTCGCACTCAAGGTGGTGATCTACAGTATAAAAACCAGAGACTTGATGCAGGACTTTGGAAAAATATTGGAGGAGATGCTTCAAAGTTAGTGACAACTAGGGAGCTTGAACAAGCGCGAAGCCTAGCTAAACATCAAATAACTATGCTTAAAGAGTATGTATCTAAACTACCGGAATTGATCACTAGTTTGGAGACCAAACTCAGTAAATACGAAGATTAAATATCAATTAATTATACGGATAATTAGCTTAGAACATGAAATCCAATTTCGAGACAAACACTGGTCTTAGGTTTATCTCAAAAGCTGAGACTGCATTTAAGATTCACATCCATACACCCGAAGATAAAATTCTTCATAGATCGGTTGGTTATATCCGTATTGGAGAGAAGAAAGGTCTAAAGAAAGCTATTAGGTTAAGGAACGAAATCGGCATAAAGTTGTGGGGGAAAAAGCTTTGGAAAAGAGTCTTGAATGAGCCTGAACTGTTTACCCGATTACCCCATAGTCTAGAGCCGAAACTAATAGAAAAGAACGCACCTATCAAATCAGACCCTCGAAGAAAAAAACTCCATTATTTGGCCAAGTGGTATGTATATGGTGATGACGGATCATTATCGACAAAGACTACAGTTGTGTCCGTGGAGAAGTATGGAAAGTTAGGGGCGTATAATAAAGCTAAACGTAAACTTACCGAAGTTTATAAAAATGAAATTGAAATATTATCTTACATGGATAGATTTAGTATTACTCTAGCTAAGTGAATGAGAAAATTATTAAAATGAATACGAAAAAATTTGTCGTTTCTACAGAGACAAGCATTGATACAGCCTATCGGCATTTCTGTAAAGCCAAAACAGATGATAGCTTAGACATCATGTTTGAAGGTGCTGAAAAGCAATTGGCAAATTTAGATTGTACTGGAGAGGAGCGCAATCGAGTCTTTCATAACATTTACATTGCATATGGACGTCGACAAGAAGACATCGATGGCGAAAGTACAAGTACAGAATATAAGGCACTGAGAACAGTTGATAAGAGCCTAGCTAATAACAAAAATCTAAGTACAGAAGAGCTACTGGGTGAGGCGCTAAGAGCAATGGAAAATAAGTAATGATCAAAATAGGATTCCCTGTACGCACTTCATTACACAAATTGACGAAACTCTTTACTCAGCTGTTTAACCGATTGTTTGTATACCTTTCAGTTAGCAATTTACCACAAGTAATCTTCATGGGGGCGGCCATATTTGCTCTGTTTAGTGCGGTTTTAAGCTTAACCGAATCGATTAACTATGTTCTTGCTGGGATGGCTAACTATGGCTTCATCGAATTGCTGAGGGTCTTAATCTACATTGCATTCGCTTTCTCTCTGGTAATGAAAATGTGGAAAATTAGTATTACTAGCTTTATCTTGATCATTCTCTTCGGACTAGCTATATCAACTGGCTTATCCAACGGCTGGGGAAGTACATCAATACAGTTAGGCTATGCTCTATCTTCCGGGTTTAAAGGTCTGGCATTGATCCTACTTGGAGGAATTGCTGGTGGTGTTTCAAGATGTCTGTATTGGATCTACAACCGTTGGCCAAAATGATAGTAACCTTAGTGTTGATTTAGAGTAGCTATGAACATAACAAATTGTTCAAGAGTGATTCGGCACGTGTGGCATTTTGACTATGCGTTGGTTTAGGTGATGAAGGTGGTATGCGGCGGCATCAGTATTGCGTTGCTCAAACCTTAATAGGGCGTTTATGCTTAGGAGCAGAAGTTGAGATATTTGGAAGAGTTCGAATTGGCGATTGAGCGCTCAAGGTACCTTAAATTGTCTGATACACGCTTTAAGGCTTTAGATGCGAAATTTTGTAGTGATGAAAACCTTCAAAATTGCTTGGATTTTCTAAATTATCTATATAACCCACTAAAAGACACCGATCTCGTAGGACAGTGTCTAAATATTCATTCTCAACTAATGAAAGCGGTAGAACATTTTTACGGAGCGCCACCAATATTCACTATTGGATCTATTACATTTGATGGAAATAAATATTTTGAGTTAACTGAGGATGATATCAAGTCATCAATTTTAGACTGTTCACCTACCAATATGGCCAATATTCACGCATGGTTGACGTTGCCTTCTATGGAGATACTAGATTTTACGTTTATTTCAACTTACGAGAGTCAAGCTGGAGACAGTGGCTTTCCAAAAGTTGTCAGTCAGTTTGCTGAAAGTCTAAAACCGCACTTTCATTATCACCCAGTGTTGACAGGAGAAGAGAGTCTTTCAAAGTTAGGTTTATCGTCCAGTGGCTAGCACTTGTTCTGAGCTATTGCAATAGCTACCAGCTCGTCACCTCGCTTGCCAGCAGGGATAATAAGTATCAAATGCAACTGGCAGGTAGTTCGATTCCTGTCTTATAGTCACTTAAAGTCCTGGCAATCAGTTCCGACGTTTTATTTACCAGATTAGCTTTATTTTAACTCTACTGTGAGAGAGTAATAAAGTCTCATGCTAAAATAGCCGCGATCGCAATCGATACGCTGCCATTCCTAAATCGAAAATGCCCCGAAGTTTGCCAGACTCTGATTTGGGACACACTTCTTTTGTCATCATTTGACCTATTTTTCCTAATAACAGAATATTTAGTTTGATATAGACTGTTATAGCTTTGGCAGAAATGAGGAAGATATGAACACTAAGGAAACCGAAGAGCTTCAAAGGAATATGGATATTTTTTCAACGCCATTAGATGTTGAAAAGTACATAGATGAAGGGCTAATTAGCCGCTACAAGAATACCAAAACTCAGTTTGTAATCCATTGTTCTAAAGATGAGTTACCTGAAGAAGTCAGTGTACGGGCAAATAAAATAGAAGTCTTAACAAATAAAGATGGTTCCAACGCTCTAGTTTTGGGGCTTGACTTAAAAGTCAGAAAATAGTGCGTGTTGAAAACAGCTATTTTGTAGACAAAATGGGGTTTAAATGTGGTCTGATAAAGAGTCCTCACTAGACTTTTTAAATTTTAGTGAAACTGCCGAATCGATTAAGGATCTAATCACCGAAAAGGAATTGATGCCAATATCTGTTGGCGTTTTTGGGGATTGGGGGGCAGGAAAATCAACAATCTTAGAGCTAACCAAAAAATCAATATCTGAAGAGAAGCAAGACTACATTCAAGTCCATTTCGATGCATGGATGTATCAAGGCTATGACGATGCTAAAGCGGCTCTATTAGAGACAATTGCATCTACCTTGGTAAACCAAGCGAAAGACAACGCCAGCTTGAGCAAGAAGGCTAAAGAGTTTGCAGGACGTGTTGACATCATTAGATCTTTGGGATTATTGATGGATGGTGGTGCAGCTTTAGCTGGCGTTCCCACCATGGGTGGTTTTCAGAAGTTGATGGGGCTATTCAGTGGTGGAGAGGATCGCGAACTAGACTTTGGTGATGCCAAGGATGCAGTAGATGGTGCGAAGCAGATAGCTAAAGATAACAAAGAAATTTTAAAGCCTAAAAAGGCTTTTTCACCCCCAAAAGAAATTAAAGAGTTCCGCAATGCGTACTCAGACTTGTTGAGTGAATTTGATAAACCACTCATAGTCTATGTCGATAACTTGGACCGTTGCTCGCCATTTAATGCAATTTCGACGCTGGAAGCGATACGACTATTTTTGTTTTTACCAAATACAGCATTCGTGATTGCGGCAGACGAAGATATGATCCGCTTAGCTGTGCCGGAATATCACAAGGGAGCTTCGCAGCGCCACCAAACAGACTACCTAGATAAATTAATTCAAATCCCAGTACACGTTCCAAGACCTGGTACTCTAGAAATCAGAGCTTACCTGATGATGTTGACAGCTCAAGATCATGGCGTTACGAGTGACCAGCTTGAGGGGCTTAGGGAAAGCCTAGAGCAGTCTCTTCAGCTATCTTGGAAGCAGTCACCCATATCAGTCGATGAGCTTTTGGACGTTGATAAAGTTCAAGATGTTCAGGGTAAGGACGAACTCAGAAGTAAGTTCATCGTGGCCGAACAACTTGCTCCATTGCTCGCAGAGTCCTCCAATATAAATGGGAACCCTCGAATTGTTAAACGCCTCTTAAATCAGGTGAAAATGAGAAGAAAAACAGCACTCCGTCGTGGTATGCAGCTGGATGAGAAAACCATTACCAAATTGGTGATATTTGAGCGTTGTTTGGGGACTCAAGCAACAAACAAACTGTATCAGTTGATTGATACAGAGAGTGGTTCTCCAAAGATTCTGGCTCAATTGGAAGATCCAGAAGCTGAATTCGATGATATGGATTTACCAGAAGAGTGGAAGCTAGATTTAGCCTTTCTTGACAAGTGGTCGAAGCTACCACCGATGTTTGCAAATGTGAACCTGACCCCAGCGGCATACTTAAGTAGAGAGAGTATCCCCATGGGCCTAGTGAATGCAGTTATGTCCGGCGCTGCTCAAAAGCTTGTGAAGGATTTAATGAAACAAACGGAAAGACTAAGCCATACAAACCAAAATGCCATAGCAGCGACCCCAAGAGAAGACTATTTAGCTGTGATGGATGGACTAATTGAAAACTTCAGGACTGTAAGTGATTGGTCAAAAGCTCCCCCAGGCATATATGGCGCGAGACTACTAGCAGTTGAAGAGCCTAAATGTAAAAAGGCGCTACTAACTTACGTGAAGGGACTGCCAAAGCAAAGGTGGTTGAATGTAATTATCAAGGAATTAGAAAAGTAGGTATTAATGGGTACTTCAGCATCATCAACTGGCCCTAATAACCAGAGCCCACTCATTCCGTCATGGGCTGAACAAAGTCCGCCTGTAACAATTGAGCCAGCTCAAGATACTGGTGGCCCGGACGGGGAAAATCAAGGTGACAAGGAAATCGACAATGAAAAAGTTCAGCAGGAAATCGGCAAACCATCTGGTACTGCCAATCCTGCAAACCGTTTTGCAGGAGCTAGAAGAGAATTCGGGAATTATGCCAAGGCCGGAGGTTCAAGCTCTGATCTAAGGCGAGCACTAAAGAGTTATTCTAAAAAAGGCTCTGGTGGTGGAAAAACCACAAGCCGAAGGTTGGCTAGTGGGATAACGGCTGGTACTGGTTTACTTGGAGTAATGCGTGGAGACACTGTTACTGTCAACAACCAAAGCCTTTCCTTAAATGACTTGAAAGGCCTATCCACTGACCAAGCTATTGATAGAATTGCTTCACATTTGGCTCCTGATAATGCTGACTCAGACTCTGTGAGAATTGCCTTAGATTACGCGCTGGAAGAAGCGCTACCAGATACAGAAGATTTCGATCCAAATAGTTTTACTGAAGAAGTAATCCAACAAGCCATCGGCTGCTATTTAACTGACTTGATTTTCCAAGATGTGGTTGAAGGCATGGGCAGGGCTTGGTTCCACGTAGAACCTGCTAGCAAGCACCATAGCATGGAAGTTGAGCTAAGGGAGCTTATCAAGGTAATAGCTCAGGAGCAGCTAGACAAGGTCACTAATGGCAACCCTAGCAATATCACCAGAAATAACATTACCAAGATTCAAGCTGATACCATCGCAATGACCGTTGAAGAATGGGAGAGTTTCGATGACTAAGTTTTACTTCAATGATAATCCAAACCAACTACCTGAATATTCAGAGTCATGCCACCCTGTACAACTATTCCACACTCACGAATATGATCAAAAAAAACACAGCTTAGCTTCCAGAGGACTACTGCAAACAGTAAGAGACTTGGGAGTTGCTGTTGAGCCTAAGGCAATCGATTTAATTACAATTGCTTCCGCTGTTACCGCAGCAGATACTTTTGAGTTAAGAGAGAAGGCTGAGAATGCTTGGTCAAGGCAAATGCACCTTCACATCCCTGTAAGTGAACCGAATATATGGAATGCAGAAAGCGCTGAGTTGAGTTCAATTTTGAACTTTCTTACTGGCGATCAATGGATGTTCACTTTTGAGCAGACATCAATGGAACTGCCTAAACCTAAGATAAGTAAGCAGGCTAAATATAAAGCCAAAACTCTTCTAGGAAAAAATGCTGTTTGCCTATTTTCTGGCGGTCTTGATAGTGCAGTGGGTGCTATTGATATCCTTAATGGAGAGTCAGAATATAAGCCTCTCTTAGTAAGTCACGCCTATCGTGGAGATGGTGCAAAACAGGAAGAAATTAAGACTTTGTTGTCTTCTCCATTTGCTGAGCTCTCCTATTCAATTTCTCCTCATATAATTAAAACATATGAAGGCAGAACGGACATAAGTATGCGTGGGAGAAGCTTTAACTTCTTGGCGATGGCCGTATTGGGCATTTCCGCACTGAGAAGTGCTAACTGTGATGCCAGTATTAAAACCATTATCGTTCCTGAGAATGGCTATATCTCAATCAATCCACCACTAACTAGAAGGCGAATAGGTAGTCACAGTACGAGAACCACACACCCCAACTTCTTGCAGAGGTTGGAAGAATTGCTGACACGCATAGGTTTTGACGTCAAATTCGTAAACCCTTATCAGTTTAAAACAAAGGGGGAGATGTTGGCTGAGTGCGTTGACCAAAACGCTATTAAAAAAGCCGTACCGCTAAGCGTTTCATGCAGCCACTGGCACAGAGAACACATACAATGTGGGCACTGCTTGCCCTGTCTAATTAGAAGAGCATCTGTTCATCATGCTGGCTTTGATGATGACGCACCATATAAAACAAAGCGATTGAAAACGCTAATTAAAGAGAAGGATACAAGAGACGACCTGCAAGCAGTTCAAACAGCCATTATCCGGTTGAAGCAAACCAATAATTACAAATCTTGGCTACGTAAATCTGGTCCAATCCCACTAGATAAGTCTATACGTAATGCCTTGGAATCAACGCTTAAGCGTGGTTTGATGGAAGTTGAAGTGTTTATACAGGCTAACAAAACATCATGATGGATATGCATTGCCATGTTGATCTATACCCCGAACATCAGAAGGTATTGGATGACATTGAACGCTCAAACTATTACGTATTATCTGTAACAACAGTGCCTTCAGCCTTCGAAGGCACTGTTAATCTCACAAAAGGGCTTAAGCATTGCAAAACCGCTTTGGGATTGCACCCTCAGCTAGCTCATTTAAGGAAAAATGAACTACCAATTTTCGATCGACTTATAGAGAAAACTAAATATATAGGTGAGATTGGACTAGATGGATCAAAAGGCTGGAGAGAGCATTTTGATGACCAATTATTGGTTTTTAATCACATTCTGAAAAAATGTGAGTCATTCAATGATAAAGTTCTAACAATACATAGCCTGAATGCAGTAGACGAAACCTTAATGTGTCTGAAAAAACACCCGAAAGCAGGCATCCCTGTTCTCCACTGGTTTTTGGGGACAAAAAAACAGTTATTAGAAGCTGTCGATATAGGTTGTTATTTTTCAGTTGGACCAGCAATGCTTTTCTCAGCACGTGGAAAGCGACTTATATCTTGGTTACCTAAAGATAAAATTCTTCTAGAAACAGATGGACCTTTTGCGAAAGTTTCGGGAAAAATACTGTTCCCCTCAGATGTTGATACCGTAATTCAGTATCTTTCTAAAGAATGGGAAGTGTCTCAATCAGATACAGTTAGACAGTTGAAGAATAATTTACGTCAATTAGTTGCTAAATGAATACATCTTTGTAGAGATGTTGTGCAATTGGGACCTATAAATGTAGATCTTGAGCTAGCCACCTTGTTAGGTGGAGAAAATATGACCCAAACGAAAAAAAATTATTATGGACAAATCAGAACATTGTAAAGAAGTTTACGCATATTACGGTTTAGCGATGTATCGTGCTCAATGTGTGGAGCAATCGATTATTCAGTTGCTCATCTTTTGTGATTTATACGAAAGAGAGGCAAAGTCTAAGCACACCCAAGAGGAGTGGGAGGCTAAGTTTGATAGCTTTGATCAGGAAGTTAGTGATAAGACGATGGGTAGACTAATAGGACATCTAAAATCTTTAAACGTACTTCAAGCGACTACAGAATCGTTGCTAGCTAAGGCACTCAAGGAACGTAACTTCTTGGGGTTCTAGGGATTTTCCCCTCTAAAGTAACATAGAACGCTACAGGTATTATATTATATGGTCTGTGGCGGTGGGTTACCTTCCAATATTCTGCCATCTTATATAAACACCATCAATCATATTGGCGTTTATTCATCATGGCAATTAGTAATGAACTCTCGATTCTGACTCAGGCAGAACAACGAGACTTGTATTCAGCACCTCAGTTTTCTATTGAGGAACAACGTTTGTATTTTTCGCTAAACGATGTAGAACAGGCCGAATGCCGTACTATCAGGCTTACTAAACATCGTTGTTATTTCGTGGCGCTTCTGGGCTATTTTAAATCTAAGCCAGTGATCATTGCTCCGAGTTTCCGTGATATCAGTATCGACATGCAGTTTATTGCCTCCCAAATTCAAAGAGGTAAAGGGATCAGGCCTTTCAGTGTCAGTAAAATGCAGCGTGACCGTATTTACTCAAGGATACTGCGTCTACTAAATTACAATAAGTGGAATGAAAAACAGCACCTCAATGCTCTGTGCCACCACCTGGTTTACATTGGTCATGCCTGGCTGGAGCCTCGACACCTCTTTGATGCGGCCATTGAATACCTTGCCAGCCATAACATTGCCATTCCTAAGTACTCCGTGCTTCAAAGACTGATAAGCCGCACAATGCAACAGGTCAGAAAAGACCTGACGCTCCAACTGAATCAACTTACCAGTAATGAACTTAACGTCTTTCTGGACAACATAATCACTACTAAAGACGACGGGCTGAGTCTGAGCCATCTCAGGGGTGGTGCCAAAAGTCTGACCGTGCCTGAGCTTAAAAAAGAGCTCGCCATTTACCACCGGTTAGCACCATGGCACACGCAAATAAATGACGTTGTGGACAGGCTCAATCTGTCGCTAAAAAATCGACAACACTTCAGCGGCCTTATTGATTACTACGGCAGTAAAGTGCGGCGCTTCAAACGCTCACAGCAGCACCTGTGGTTACTGTGTCATCTGACAGAGCGCATGCAACTTGCACTGGAGCGCCTGACGGATGGGTTTGTTTACCATATCCGAAAACAACAGGAAGCCGCCAACGCCTTTGCACAACAAGCAGTGTTCCTGTCCTGGCAGTCAGCTGCGGACAATGTCACGAAAGCGGCAGAGCTACTTCACCTGTTTGTTGACGAGAATATTGATGACAATCAGCCCTTCTCAGTAGTCAGACAACAGGCATTGAAGGTCATGAATGACAGGGATATCCAGACCCTCTGCCTTTACCTGAA
>NZ_JAWOUS010000043.1:0-12424 GCF_033339495.1 Vibrio sp. 2134-1 | reverse complement strand
ATGGTAGCGATGGTTGGCCCGATGGCGTTAGCAGGCGCTGGTGCTTTTATATTAGTCTCCTTTAAAATGCTTAAACGTCAGCCTGATGAACCAACAGAAGTGAGGGTCGGAGAACGTGAAGACTGGCTCTTTGCTGATTATAATAAGAAAAGGAAAGTAATTAAGTTCTTTTTTAAGTATGACAGGTGCGAATACCAAGATACTGCTCAGGAGATTACTTTTCGCTCACAGGGACGATTTTATTGTTACATTTTCTTTAAAAATGAAGCGGAATTAGAATCCATGGTCACGCAACTGTCAGAGGTCTACAAACTGGATTGTAAAGAGGTCAATGATCATAAAAAGCTGTTTGAAGCGAAGCCTGAACCTAGACTTTTTACGACTCCCGCTTATTATCGAGAATACCCTACCAATGAAGTGTTTGATTTAAGGGATGCGAAAGCGCCACTCCCAGAGTGTAAGTATCTTTACAACGGCAAGTGGCAAACCGAGTTTGAAATCGAACAATCAAAATCTGAACTAACGGCAGCCAAGGTATAAACCTTGGCTTATTTACCTTTTTACATACCCCATGAAAAGCTTTAGGTTTACTCTGATGTACAAAAAGAAAAATTGGTTCAAATAACGAATTTTTAACTCGAGGATAGGATAGTAAGCCCGAACCTTTCTATCCTCAACTAAACACCCATTTTGCACTGAGCAAATAATTGCTCACCATGCCTGCCAATATGCCTAAGCTCAAAGCCAAATAGACCATCAACCCTTGCGTTCCTAGGGCGAGCGTTACGCCTTTGAACACAATAAAGTTCGGCAAAGCACTGATACAGGCACTCACCATAAATTTTTGCCATTGAGCGAAAGGGTTGATTTTTTCTGCTTGAGAGAAAGTCAGCCAGCGATTGCCAAGCCAAGTCGTGGTTGCCGCAAACAAAAATGCAATCCCACGAGCCAGCATCAGCTCCAGACCAAACCAATGGAACAACACAGAAAAGATAAGGGTGTCGACCATAAAGCCGACACCACCTACCAGGGCAAACCTTGTTAACGAAGCAAGCCTTTCTGACGAAGCAAATTTTGGTAATTTGCGCATTCCGTTATCCAACCACACAGGTGTAGAGTGAGCGTTTCGATTTTGCTGTGAACTCGTTGGTGCAACTCAGCGCATTTTCATGAATCATGCTATCCACTTGCTGCGATTTACCAATCAGGTGGAATTTCTTCAGATTGTTTAAGTCATTCTTATCTTCAAGCTTTTTCGCCTGACCATGACTATAGAACTGGCCTGAAAACGGGCGCTTACCAATGTAGAAGACCGGAGCATTGTCATTAATTTGCGCGAAGATTATGCGGTCGCTGCGGCTATCTGCTTTGCCCATATTCAAAACCAACATCGCAATCATAAGCAGGGCTGGCAACACCGCTGCCGTTCCGGTCAACCATTTGAAATCGTGTTTATCCACCAGCATCGCAATCAAGATCCCCAACGCAGGCACACCCGGTAGCACGTAAGCAGGCAAAATATTCCCAGCCATGGTGAACAAGATCATTGGTGAAATCAGCCAACACATCAGGAAGCTAAACAAACCTTGATGATCGGTTTCAATGGCTTTGAGTACTTTACGACGTTTCCACGCCAAGATAGGCAATACAATTGACCAAGGTGCAGCCGATTGCAGCCAGAATACCCAGATCATCCCACGTGGTTGATCATGAGCAGAGCCATACAGATCCCCTTCCCAACCGCTGACAACAAAACGCTTAAAGTGCTCGCCAACAATGAAGTAATCAATAAATCCAGGCGTCGCCATTTCAGCCATGATGTACCAAGGTAGAGCAATCGCCAGCATGAGCGCCAACCCCGATACAATTGGAAAACGCTGCCACAGGGCTTTGAAGGCACCAAAGAAACCATGCTGAATCACGAGCCAAGGAAACACTGCGATGCCCATGATCACGATCGCCACTGGACCTTTTGCTAATAGCCCGCAAGCCAAGCCAAAGAAACCGAGGTAACCCCACAATCGGCTGTGTTTGTCTTTGCCAAGCCAGCAATAGTAAAAACCAACCATCGCCATCGTCATTGCCAATGTCAGTGCCATGTCTGTCATCACCGCACCCGCCGCAATTGAAAAGATGCCACACGTCGCCAGTACCAACGCTGCGATGACAGCATTAAAGCCAGCGCGATGCGCCATGAAAGCAACAAAAACAATCGTCGCAACGCTCGCTAACCAATGAGGCGCGCGCACTGCAAATTCATTCAATCCAAACAGCTCAATGCCATAAGCACTCATCCAAGTGAACAGAGGTGGCTTCCCCCAAAAAGGCACGCCGTAATCAAACTGTGGGGTAAGCCAATTGCCGGTTTCCACCATTAAGCGCGCCATTTCGCCGTAGCGGGCTTCTGTGGTGTCCATCAAAGGGTAAGCGGCAAGTGAAATAAGACGGAGTAAAAGAGCAAACGCCAACAACAACCACAGATGGGTTTTATTAATACTCATGATTACGCGGTTTCTCCCAGTTTAAACTTTATGGTTTGGATGGATTGATGTTTTGCAGGCTGCTCGTAAACAGACTGAACAAGATAAAGAGGACGTTGCTTGGTCTCGACAAAAATGCGGCCAATGTATTCGCCCAAAAGGCCAATCGACAGCAGTTGCACACCGCCCAACGCAAGTTGGACGACCATCATGGATGGGTAGCCAGTAACAGGCTCACCAAACACAACGGTTTTCATCACAATGAATGCGCCATAGATAAAGGCACTGAACGCCACTAACGCACCGGCAAGTGTCGCTAAGCGCAAAGGACGAATGGAAAACGAGGTAATGCCGTCCATTGCAAGGCCAATCAGCTTGAGGTAGTTCCATTTGGTTTCACCACAGAAACGAGCGTCACGCTCAAACTGAACCGTCACTTGCTTGAAACCCGGCCAAGAGAAAATACCTTTCATGTATCGGTTACGCTCTGGCAACGCATTGATGTGTTTAACCACTTTTGCGCTCAGTAGACGGAAATCACCCACGTTCTCCGGCACATCCAATTTCGCCATGCTGTTAAGCACTTTGTAAAAGCAAGCGGCCGAAAAGCGTTTGAACCAAGTTTCACCATGGCGCTCGCTGCGCTGCATGTTCACCACGTCATACCCTTCACGCCATTTTGATACCATTTGCGGGATTAACTCCGGCGGGTCTTGCAAGTCAGCATCAATCACGATCACCGCTTCACCTTGGCAGTGTTCCAGCCCCGCACTCATGGCGGACTCTTTGCCGAAGTTTCGGCTTAATGCAATACAACGAACGTCGCTAGAAGATTGAGAAAAGTTTTGCGCGATCATTAGGCTGTCATCTTTGCTACCGTCGTCCACATAGACGATTTCGCAGCGTTCTGGCATTTCATCCAAAACGGCGGCTAAACGACGATGAAATTCAGGCAAGACTTCTTGCTCGTTAAAGAATGGCACCACAACAGACAAAACTGTTTTAGGCTCAGTGTGTTGGCTCACCTTTGAAAAGGTTGCAGCGTGAATGTTGAAGGTTGACATGCTACTCTTCCACTAAATCCGATGAATGAATCCAGTCTACAAACATCAATGTGAAAGAGATGTTGTTGACATCTTTTTCACGTTCTTAGTGAATAATGTTCGGTTAAGACGAAGTCTTATTTTCGAAAACCCGCCCACTTGGAGAGAAATACATGAAACGCGTACTTTTAGTCGAAGATAATCGAGAAATCGCAGGCATGCTGTTCGATTATTTTGAGTGTGCAGGTATGGAACTCGATTATGCAGACAACGGCGAACTCGGCTTGAAACTGGCGATGGAAAACACGTTCGACATCATCTTGCTCGACCTCATGCTGCCACGCATGGATGGCCTGACCATGTGTAATAAACTTCGCGACGCGGGCAACAACACACCAGTGCTTATGCTGACGGCGCTTGATAGCCGTGACGATATGCTCAAAGGCTTCCAACACGGTGCCGATGATTACCTGACTAAACCTTTCGATCTGGATATTCTTGAAGCGCGCATGATGGCACTGATCCGCCGTTACCGTGGCACTGTCGCATCGAGCAAGTTGGAATACGGTGAAGTGTCTATTGACCAAAAAACGCGTAAAGCTTACCGCCAAGATAAACTGCTGGCGCTAAACCCCACCACTTACACCATTCTGGAAATGCTTGTGAAAAGCGCGCCAGACGTAGTGACACGTGAAGAAATCGCCTTCCAACTTTGGCAAGAGAACGAGCCGAACAACGACGTTCTGCGCAGCCACATTTACCAACTTCGCAACCAACTTGATAAGCCATTTGAACAACATGTGCTTATCACCGTACCGAAGGTTGGCTTCCGCTTGGAGACTGGTGCATGATAAATCGCTTACTTGCTAGCACGCAAAGCACACAAAGTATGACAGGGCGACTCGCTCTGTTTTTCTCTTTTGTGTCGGTCGTGATTGGCATCTTCTGCTTTTTGTTGATTACTGGCTCCCTGCTTTGGTCTGAAGACCGCGTGGGCGAGCGTCGTATTATGGTCGACAAAAAAGAAGCGATTGAACATTTCCAGTCCCACCCAGAGCAAGGCAGTATTCAGCTTGACCTGCTCACCACCGCTTACAACGACATCTCACTGGTTGCCGAGCGCTATCAAAAATACCTGATTGGTCAAAAGCACTTTCTTGATGAGGTAGAAGACGGCGAATACTCGCGCATGGTTTACATGAGCACCTACACCTATAAAGGCGTTGAGCATCCGGTGATTCTGGTTTCCTTGATTGATGAAATCGAGATCACCTCAGAGGAATTCATTCTCGTCGTCGCAATGGTGCTGTCCATTGTCGCCGTGCTGGTGTTCCTGTTTGGTAGCCTGCTGCTGCGTTTATCACAGCGCCTGATTGAACCCGTCAATGCGCTTAAAACCCAACTCGATCATCACCAAGGCGATGCCACGCAGACCTTTAGTGTGCCTGAGGGCTCAGCCAAAGAGTTCCAAACTCTTGCGGATGAGTTGAATGAGTACCGCCATAAAATCAACCAAGTCATCAAGCGTGAGCAAGCCTTTGCACGATACGCAAGCCATGAACTGCGTACACCGTTAACCGTAATGAAAGGCTCAAGTAGCTTACTAGCTAGAAGTGCGAACACGGATTTCCAAACCCGCCAAGTGAACCGAATTCAAGATGCGACGCAGCAGATGTCGACCATGGTGGATGCCCTACTCGGCTTAGTACGTTACGAGCGCAATGCAGATGATTCACCAGTACGAAGCATCACCGAAGAAGAACTCAACCAAATCATCTTCCAAAGCCAAGCTCAGGCGGATGAGAAAGCACTCAGCTTTGATGTTCAGATCGACGGCAACCCTAGAACGCGCGCGACCAATGCCGTGTTGACCATAATTCTTGGTAACCTGATTCGCAACGGCATCGCTGCGACACCTTCGGGATCAATTCATATCAATATGGATGAAAACACCATCTCGGTGCGCGATGAAGGTGAAGGCTTTTCGACCATTCCACATTCTGATGGGCACGGATTAGGTTTGATGATTGTGGACGATTTGTGCCAACGCTATGGCTGGCAATTTAAGATTGGTACACATCCAGAAGGTGGTTGTGAGGCGGTGATTGATCTTACGTCAGAGCATCAAGAGGCTTGCTCAGAGTAACTTCCCCAGCGCCTAATTCAATTGAGAGGTATCGACTTTGCTCAGTATTAAAACGAGCAATTCGATACCTCTTTCTAATTTCAATTGTATGAAATCTTATGCGGCAAGCGCTGCTAGTCGATTGAATGCTTGCGATGCCGATTCCGACGCTTCACACACTGAAAACATATCTTCGATAAAGCACTTCAACGCTCTCGATTCAATGGTTCGGATTGCCGCTTGCTGCTCGTCCGATAAATAGCCGTAAATGCTCGCCGCACCAAAATCGCCGAAGATCATCTCACCTTGGTCATTCACCAAAGTATTGTGCGCATACAAATCGCCATGGCACACCTTGTTATCGTGCAGATGATTAAATACGTCCACCATTTGCTCAACAATGGAATTCACTTGCTCGACCGATAGCGTAAACCCTTGTGGGAATGTATCTCGGGTGCAAGTTTCCAGTGTTGGCGGTAAACCCAAGTTGTAGTAACTGTTTGGGATCAGCTCCATCACTAAAGCAAGCTCATTACCGTCATCTACTTGCGCGATGGATTTCACCAAGTTGTTGTGATGCCCGGCTTGCAAACATGCTTCAAGCTCATCATGTGGGTAACCGTCACTGGTCACTTCGCCCTTGAACACTTTCACCGCTACTTCATTCGGGAAGTCGTATTGAGCGTCAGTCCAGTTAGCATGAGAAATCACGCCACTCGCACCTTGACCAAGAACATGGTTAAGTGAGTAACTGTTTGTGGTCACCTTCGGCACACTGTCTAACGAAGATGGGTGTTTGCAGAATGGGTTACCTGCGAACGCAAACCATGCCAATTTAGGCAGCTTCATCAACACATCCGGGAAATGCTCTAACTGGTTTGCAGATAAACGAATCAATTCTAAATTGACCAAGTTTTCCATGCTGTTTGGCAGTTGTTTGATGCGATTGCCCGCCAAAGCAAGCTTTCTTAGGCGCGGTCTTTCACCCAGGCTGTTTGGCAGAACTTCAATCTCGTTGTCGGTCAGAATCAGCCAACGTAACTGAGTTGGTAGTGAGGCTTCACTGACTACTTTGATCTTGTTGGTTTTAAACCCAACCATCTCAAGGTTTGGCAGCTTGCCCAACACCTCTGGCAGATGGGTGAACAGGTTGTTGGAAGCAAAGATGATTTTTAGCTTGGTCAGCTGTTCCAGTTCTGGTGGTAAATCTGACAGTGCGTTGCCAGATAAATCTAACACTTCAAGCGTTTCTGCAAGCTCTAAAATTTCCATAGGAAACTCAGTTAGCCCTTCCGCCAACTTCAGCTGTTTCGTTCCTACTAATTGTCCTGTTTTTAATTGTTCTAGAGTTTGCAAAACCAAGCCTTCTGATTGAATGGAAATAAGCGGAGTAGTGTACGTGGCTTGAGGGAGAAAGGCGAGACATGGGGTGGAATAGCATGGAATCAAAGCAACCAAAGGATAGAAGTGAAACCATTGCAATGGTATTACAGCACCGGTGAGTGCGAGTCAAAACATCAGGAATAACCGAAATGGAAGTCCTGAAACACAGACTTTTTATCTGGGTTTAATGGCGTTACACTACGCGCCCTTTTTAAATGGCAAAGGTGACACGGTTTATTCCGTCAGCATCGACATGAAACTCTCAGAAAGTCCTATCACCCAACATAGCTTTAATGGGCGCAAATTTTTCCTTAAACGTGATGACATGCTGCATTCTCACTTTTCTGGGAACAAAGCACGTAAGTTTATGGCGTTGATGGAAACGCAAAACAGCGACATCAAAACCCTCATCAGTTACGGCTCTGCTCAATCCAACGCGATGTATTCGCTAGCGGCTCTCGCCCAGATTAAAGGTTGGGCATTTGAGTTTTATGTTCATCACATTCCATCTTGGCTAAAAAGCTCCCCCATCGGAAACTATCGCGGCGCTCTCGATTTGGGTATGAAAATCACCGCCATGCAAGACATCGGTAGCGAACTCCACCCTAGTGAATACATCCACCAGGTACGAAGATTAGATGAGTCGACATTGCTTATTCCAGAGGGTGGACGTTCCCACCTCTCTGAAGCTGGCATCAAACAGTTAGCACGAGAAATTCTTGATTGGACGCGATTGAGAGGTAAAGAACAGTTTACCGTCGCCCTGCCATCAGGCACTGGCACGACCGCTTTATATCTTCATAAACATTTAAGCCCACACGGCATAGAAGTGCTAACTTGCCCTTGCGTAGGCGATGTAGATTACTTAACTGAGCAGTTCAACCAGCTCTGTGAAAACAGCCACCCAACCATTTTAACCATCCGCAACAAACACCATTTTGGTCGCTTGTACGAAGAAGATTACATCACATGGAAAGCGCTCTTTGAGCAAACCGACCTCGAATTTGACCTGTTATACGACCCGTATATGTGGCAATGCCTCACCCCTTGGTTGGAAGAGAACACTGATAAAACGGTGATTTACATTCACCAAGGCGGGTTACTTGGCAACGAGTCGATGTTGCCAAGGTATCAACGAGAATTTGAATAGCGTGTTCAAATAAAGTTGTTGCTGATTACAGTGATTCCACTATTTGATGAGCGCCAGAATTTCTTTGAATTCAGGTGCTCGGCAATCTTCGACCATTTCATACAAACACATTTCTAACCCAGTGAGCACCACACCGTTTGCGGTTAACTTCGCAAGAGCGAGCGCTTTATTGGCAGCGGTTCGGGAAGATACACAATCCGTGACTAATTCAACGCGATAACCGGACTGACGCAGAGAAACCGCGGTTTGATAGACGCAAATGTGGGATTCAATACCGCAAACCAACCAGGTATCAACTTTCGCGTTCTCCACCGCGACCTTAAACGTCGCCTCTTTGCAACCATCAAACGTGTACTTGGTAATAGGTAAATGCGTGCTTTCAAGCACTTCACGAATCGGCTCCGCGGTTGGGCCCAATTTTTCTGGATTCTGTTCTAGCCACAGAATAGGCAAATCTAGTGCTTTGGCGCCCTTTACCAGTTTCGTGATATTTTCAATCAGAGCGTCGCTTTCATGCATTAATGTAGCGAGTTTGCCCTGAACATCCACCACAATCAGGCCCGTGTTTCCTTTCGATAACATTTCCATCTCCTATCTTGTGCGACCACAAACCATACTCAACAAGTTGAGCAACAGTTAATGTATCAGAATCCTTTCATGTTAGAGCACTAAAACCTAGAAAGATGACCTTCGCTCACACATTTGCTCTTAGTTAAGAGTGGTTTGAACTGACTATTTAAATTTCTCTCGAATTAGCTCAATCAAGGCTTTGACTTTATTGGGCAGAAATAAGGCCGAGGGATAAATCAGAGTAAGATGCTGCTTCGGATGCGCGAATTGAGGCAGCACCTCGACCAACAAACCATCTCGCAATGCAGGCTTGGAATGAATTTGTGGAATAAACGCGATGCCGTTTCCTGCTATCGCCATCGAGCGCAGCAAGTTGAGATCGTCCGATCGCAACGCGACATGTAAATCTGAATCGAGCAAATCGGCATTGTAACGATTAGTTAAAAGGCGATGCTGCTTAAGATCTTCCACCGTTTTTACTGGCGGATGCGATTCTAGATAAGCTTTTGACGCAACAAAGTGACTACGATAAGGCAAAAGACTGAACTGCACATAGCTGTCATCGGTAACTTTGACCACGCTCGGAAGAAGCTGTAAATCAAACGATTGACGCTTGAGATCGACACTCTCTTGATGGTTTTCAATCTCGACCGAAATCTCCGGATACCGCGTTGTGTACTCGGTGATGATCGCGTTAAACGCGGCAGAGCTCATCAATGCGGAAGGAATGGCTAAACGCACTTTGCCCGTCAGCTCTTGTTGATATTCGTGCATGGCATTTAAACCTTGCTGAATATGGTCAATAGGCTGCCCCACCAACTCAAACAAACGTTTCCCGTGCTCCGTCAACTCAATGCTGCGTGTTGTGCGGATCAAAAGCTGTACCCCGAGCGATTTCTCTAATTCTTGCAGGCGACGACTCACTTTTGAGCGTTGTAGTTGATTCGCCTCTGCCGCTGCACTTATACCGCGGTGAACCACCGTCTGAGTGAATAGATAAATATCATCAAAACTAACGTTCATTGTCCTATTTTTAGGTCATTTATGTTCGTATTATCATTCTACTGAATTGTGAGTGACTTCTCTATAATCCGCTATCCAATATGTTTAACGGAACTTGTAATGACGGCTGACCAAAAATTCAAACACTGGATGCGAACTTTGATTGTCCTGTTCATCGTACTATTTTTGTACATTATCATTGCTGACCGCCACGCCCCCTTAACGACCGAAGGACGAGTGCAAGGATACGTTGTCCAAGTCGCGCCCGAGGTATCTGGTAAAGTGACCGACGTTCTCATCGAGAATAACCAGTCCGTTCAAAAAGGCGATGTGTTGTTTACGATTGATGATCGTAAATACAAAATAGCACTTGAACAGGCGGAGCTGTCTCTGCAATCCGCTTATGAAAAAGAAGCAACGCTGTATTCTCAACGCGAAGCCGCTCTTGCCAATATTGCTCGCGCACAAGCGACATTTGATAATGCACACCGCGAATACAACCGCTTACTGACGTTATCGAAGCAGAAAGTCATCTCTCAATCGACACTCGATAATGCCTTTGCCCAAAATCAGGTATCACGTGCAGCGCTTAAAGCGGAACGACAAAACTTAAAAGTAATTGAGGCGCAGTTAGGCGCTCAAAAAGGTCAAAGCACTGCCGTTCGAATTGCCAAAAATGGCATCGAAAAGGCGCAACTTGATTTGGCAAATACCGCAGTACTCGCTCCCAGTGATGGTGTCGTGACCAACCTGCAACTAGAAGTTGGCACGATGGCAAACACCAACATGCCATTGCTGACATTTGTACCAACAGGATCACTCTGGGTAGCCGCTGATTTTCGTGAAAAATCCGTCGCGAACATAGACAAGACTTTCCACGCCTTGGTCACATTTGATGCCAACCCAGGTTCGGTGTACGACTTTGATTTAGCTAGCCGCGATTACGGTGTAGCAGCCGCACAACAAACGCCTAATGGCGCACTAACCAAAGTGGAAGTGAACAACCGCTGGGTACGTGATGCGCAGCGTACACGAGTGAACCTAACCAGCAGCGAAGAGTTACCACCAGCACTGTTTGTCGGCTCTCGCTCTACCATTGTTTTGTACCCAGACAACAGCATTTTCTGGCAGTGGATGGCGCAAGCACAGATTCACCTCGCAAGCTGGTTCCACTTCATTTACTAGGCGGCGACAATGAAAACCTTACGAATTTGGTTCGGCTGCTCTTTAGGGCTTGCGCTAAGCATGGTCTTCGGTTGGTCTTACGGATTTTTTGCCATCATGATGCCGCTGTTTATATTGGGCAGAATGGACAACTTTAATCTTTCGGCTTTATTGATCGTGTTTTTCTCTGCGGTGTGGACAACCATACAAGCCACATTTTTGCTGGAATACTTGCAGTTTCATCCAACATTAATGACCGTTGCCGTCGGAATCATGATGCTGTTCAAGTGCATTGCAATGATGAACCAGAAAACCTATTTGTTTGGTTACATGGGGTTGTTGGTGGGTTCAATTGTGTTGAACTTTGCCAGCTATAACTTCATGGATATTGAAGAGTTCAACGTCAACATGTGGGTGATGGCGTTCAGCAATATTTTTGTTTGCGCATTCGCGTATTGGTTGTTCCCGGAGCCAAAATCCCCCGCCGAGCACATTGATATGTCGACCCCAGTGAAAAGCGATATTGACTACATCAGCCAAGTTACCATGGGCTGGGTAGTGGCGATGGCGGCGTTTATTGTATTCCAAGTAGCGGACTTATATGACTCGCTATCCGCACAAGCTTCCATTTTGATCATCCTAACCCCAATGACTTTAGCGGGCTCGCTCGCCATGGCAAAAATCCGCATCATCGGCACCGCACTAGGCTGCATCGCAGGGATGGCTGTTCAGCTCATATTGGGCAGTTGGTATGGGCATGGGCTACTCTTTTGGCTCGCCTTTACCATTGCAATGGGGCCATTCTGCTCGTGGCTCACCAAGGGGCAAATTAAAGCGGCTATCGCGTTTTCTGCCATGTCTGCCCTATCGGTTCCGCTGACGACCTCATTGGTGCCAGAACAAAAAGACGCGTTCTTTTCAATCTTGTACCGTTTCAGCTCGATTTTCGTCGCGGTTCTGCTCACCGCGATGGTGATGTGGGTAGTGCATCACTGGATTCGTGTAATGTTGCTAAAGCATCCTGAGATGAAGAACGTGGAGTTGAATTAAACCTGGCCGAGGCTGGAAACGGGAAATGTATGTCGCTCACTTTACTGTGAGCGGCATTTTTATTTAAAACGGTCACCCTAAACATCGAGGAACGAGCGTGGTTCAGGATCGACTCACCGAGTGCTGTGAAGTTCTAAGGTTATCGTCATTTCCTAGCGAGCTGTAACCCGATTCCTAGTCTCACTTAAACTCGCTGGAATGACCCTATCTTGGAGCTGCTCAAATATCGGTTTTGTGGCGAGCGATGTATCTTCCAACATCCATCATCCTGAACAGCGAGGGACGAGCGTGATTCAGGAGCTACCCACCGAGTGCTTTGAAGTTCTAAGGTTATCGCCATTTTCCAGTGAGTTGTTAGTAGATTCCTAGTCTCGTCTAGACTCGCGATGTATGGACTCCCTCCCTCTGGAGGGAGCTAGAATTTATGGTGTCAAAGCCTAAATCTAAGGAGTCCATA
>NZ_JAWOUS010000042.1:0-12921 GCF_033339495.1 Vibrio sp. 2134-1 | reverse complement strand
TTGAATTGGCTTTAGTGTTTACGGCACAATGGTTCAGGTCGGGTGGTTTGCGTTGTTCACCCCTTAATGCGGCGTTATACGAATTGGAGGAAAATTGGAAAATATCGTATTAGTAGATGAAGTTTTTAGAACTTCACGTGACTTACCTATGAATTACATATCTAGAGCTCATGTTGATGATCTCTTTGTTGATTCGTTGGCGAAACAGACTCATATCGTGATTCATGGGAGCTCAAAGCAGGGAAAAACGTCATTAAGAAAGAAAAATCTACTTGAAAGTGACTATATTTCGATAACGTGCAGCAATACTTGGGGTATTGCAGATATCAATGAATCTATTTTAAAGCGTGCAGGTTATCAAATCACCGTTTCAGAATCCAAAACGCTCAAAGGAACTAGTAAGGTCTCACTATCTGTTGGGTTAACAGACACCAAAATTGGCTCAGATATATCAATGGAGTTGGCTAGGCAAATAAACAAAAAAAGCTTAGAGCTTGATCTAGAAAATACTAATGATGTGATCAGCGCACTAAAAGAAATTGATTTTGACAGATTCATTGTTTTAGAAGACTTTCATTACCTTGATATAGATACACAAGTTGACTTCTCTATTGCGCTGAAGGCTTATCACGAAGAAAGTTCTCTGTGTTTTATCATCGTAGGTGTTTGGCTTGAAGACGATAGATTAACCACTTTTAACGGTGACTTAGCAGGGCGAATTGTATCGATCAATGCAGATATGTGGTTAGACGAGAATATCGATGAGCTCTTCACTGTCAGTGAAGCTCTACTGAATATCTCATTTACTGAAAACTTTAAAAACTGCGTTAAAGAAAAGTGTAATGGTAGCATTTTCCTTGTGCAGCAACTGTGTATGAAGGTGTGTGAAGCTCAAAATATAAGTAAAACGCAACCTGAACAAACAGTTGTAGCGAAGAACATCGATATTACAGATGAAATCAAATCTGTATTAGATATGCATACTGGCAGGTTTACCAAATTCTTAATGGACTTCAGTGCTGGGTTTCAACCGACAGAACTTGAACTATATAAATGGATTTTGTTTGCTTTAGTTACAATCGATGAGAAGTTCCTGCTTGAGGGGTTACCAATACAAGCGCTTAGGCGACAAATCCAGACTGCTCACCCAAAAAAGTCTGAAGTTTCGCTAAAAAAACTTTCTGGCGCTTTAAACAAATCAGTAAGCTTGCAACTCGACAATCGCACTAAGCCAATAGTGTTTGAGTACGATGCTAATCGCTCAAGAGTAAAAGTCGTAGATAAATCATTTTTGCTTTGGAAACAATTCCAAGAATTACCAGAATTGCTCGAATACATCGATTTAGAGGATCTGGCGGCAGAATTCGTATAACAAAGCATTTAAGAGTGATTCGCAACGCTTGGCAGTTTCGCTTCGCTCAAGTATAGCCAAGCGCCGCTCACACCTTAATGCGGCGTTAAGTGCCTTGTCAGCTATGAGGATAATATTGTAATGCAGCTTATTTTTGGTGACCCATATTATGATTCTGATAACTGGGATGAAAGTCAGTACTTTAACGAGCTTGAAGGATGGCTTCGAGAGTATGATGAAAGCCTGCAATTACATCATGTAGATACGGGGCATGGTGCGGATTTCCCTGCAATTCTTGTTGAGTTTTTCGATAGCCTAGATTGGAAGGTTGTATCGGCTTCATCTGTTGCTGGCGTTTTTATGCTTGGCGACAAGATTAACAAAAACCTCGAAGCGTGGATTTCGATCGGTAAAAAATTATCTTCGCTAATTGAAAAATGTAAGCCAACTAGGATTAGTGAGGATGCGGCGATTTGTTGGGTAATTAATGAGTTAAGTAGCCAAGACGTTCCTCTTCAAGATCTCGATATTCGCTTACAGGTTGTTCAGTTTTCTAAGGGACCTCGTAAAAGTAATTTGAAACTAGAAGCGCACCCAGATTGTTTATACATCATTACGGTACAGACGAGTACCAAAGTATTTGTGTACGGTCTCAAGTCGAATTTGAAGGTTGAATTTGAGAAGGCATTTGATACTGCTTGGCATGAGTTCTAGGCACTTAACAAACTGTTTAAGAGTGATTCGCAACGCGTGGCATTTTTACCATGCGTTGAATTTAGTGTTTAAGGTGGTATGCGGAAGCTTCGGTATTGCGTTGCTCACACCTTAACAGAGCGTTAGTTGTAATGGAGAAGACGTGACAATTGAGCAACTAGATAAAGTAGACATCATTGCGCATGACGAAGAAAAAGTAACTTTAGTTATATCCGATCATTTAGGGTGGGATGACCAAAATGAAAAGCTCCTGTTGCTCCAAGAAAAGCTAAACCTTTACTTGTCATTTATTGAGTCTGGTGAAGTGTTTGATCAATACCCGTTGGCAAAGAACAAGCTATTTGAAATTCAGGTCGTTTCAAAATACCAACCTAACAATGAAGCTAAAGAATTCATTTTATTGGCATCAAAATTAGTACGTGAAGCGGGCTTTAGCCTTACGCACGACGTGAGGGATTACAACTAACAATCTGTTTAAGAGTGATTCGCAACGCGTGGCATTTTTACCATGCGTTGTCTTCAGTGTTTAAGGTGGTGTGCGGCTGCATCGGTATTGCGTTGCTCACACCTTAACAGGGCGTTAGAAGCCACTCAAACTTAGGTAACTTAAAATGGCAATGGAATTATTTGTAGTTTTGGCATTAGAAACCTTGCCAAACACTTCTCAAATGAATGAACTGGCAGAGAAAGTATCGATTCCGATAGTTTATGAAGCTGGTATCGATCTTCTAGATATTAAGGGGTATCTGCCAGCCAAAGTAGCGGGTAGAAAGTCAGGTTTGGAAATTCATACATCTGCATATGACAAAGCCTCAATCAAATTGTCTTCTTTTGACGCACAGCAATACCAACAATCGGTGGTAGTTACTCTGAGGTGGGGAGGTGATTTCTCTGAAATGACATCAGCTCTTTCAACAGCGTATCTATTATCTGAGGGCTATAGTGCTACGACTTTTGAGCCCCAAACAAATACGTATTTGAGCACTACGGAACTGAAAACAAGTGTTTTTTCAATGCTAGATACTGTGAAGTGATGGCTTCTAACAAATTGTTTAAGAGTGATTCGGCACGCGTGGCATTTTTACCATGCGTTAGGTTTAGGGTTTAAGGTGGTATGCGGAGGCTTAGGTATTGCGTGCCTCACACCTTAACAAGGCGTTATGTGTCAGAGAGAGATTATGAGATTTTTGCAATTATTTATCTTGATCTTAGTAGTAGGGTGTTCAAGTTCTGTAGAAAACACTTACTCATCGGAATATTTAGATCTAGAGCCAATAGAGTTTGTATCGCCGAGATACCCTAAAGTTGCAGTAGAGAATAACCTGTCAGGGTATGTGGTCATGACGTTTAACATTACTAAAAATGGAGATGTGGCTGATATTGTTGTAATCGATTCCACCCCAAAGGGGATCTTTGAAAAGGTAGCTGTACAAGCGTTGTCCAAATGGAAATATGAGCCACTTGAAGATGTTGAGCTTATTGCTCAAAAACAAAAATTAGTCTTTAAAATCTAACACATAACAAATTGTTCAAGAGTGATTCGGCACGCGTGGCATTTTTACCATGCGTTAGGTTTAGGGTTTAAGGTGGTATGCGGAGGCTACGGTATTGCGTGCCTCACACCTTAACAAGGCGTTAGTTGCCAACGAGGAAAACGCAGCTTAAACAGAATGTTTAGAGTTAAAGTCAGTGTGTTTTTGGTGGGGTTTCGTACTTCAAATTTGAATCGTTCGGGTTTGTGAAAATCGAGTTTTGGTTTCTTGTGTGATTGGATTTTCTGTTTCGTAAGCTTATTTGAGTGTTGAAAGTCAGCTCGGTTAAATTATATCTGTCCAAAAGAGCTTTTTGGTGTTGTTAGCCCGTTTTCTACGGTGTTGTATGTTCCAAGTGGTTTCAGTGACAGGCGCTTTAAAACTGCGCCTGATTTAAGTCCCTCAAAATATGAAATATGGGTATTGGCAAAGCTGCAATCAACTTCAAGTTAAAGCCTTAGCCTTGGCAACTAACAAACTGTTCAAGAGGGATTCACAACGCTTGGCGGTTTTGGTTTGAATTGGCTTTAGTGTTTACGGCACAATGGTTTAGGCTGGGGTGATAGCGTTGTTCACCCCTTAACAGGGCGTTATACAAACGGAGGTGACTGTGAGTTTAGAAGAACTTAATCTTGAAAATCTTCCCCTTCAAAATGAACTGGTTAAATCTGCTTGTTCTGCGTTTATTTCTGAAGACAATGTGGTTGCCGCAGTGCTATTAGGCTCATTGGCTTCAGGTAAGGGTGACCGAGTATCTGACGCTGACATTTTGATTCTTACTCAAAATGAATTCCATAAATCCACACAAGAGTGTTTCTCAGCTTTTGAGCGTGGCAAAGAGATTTTCTATCGTAATCAAGGCTTCCATAATGAGAATGCTTACTTTACAAAGTACATCTTTACGGATTTAACCAGCACAGAGATTCATTGCCTAGATCTAAGCGAACCTTTTGATATATCAAGACCTTTCAAAGTGCTATTTGATAAAGCGGGTGCCGTAGAGTCACGATTAACCGAAGCTCTAGCACCAAAGCACGAAGACTTTCCTGCATATACAAATGGTGACCAAGGCTTAATCTGGGAACTTTTAGAGTGTATAAAGTGGTTAAGCCGAGGTAAAAATGAACTAGCCAAATCTTACCTTAAGAAGTTGGCGGAAAAGCTGTAAAAGTTTGTATAACAAAGCGTTTAAGACGGATTCACAACGCTTGGCATTTTTAGTTCGAATCAGCTTTAGTGTCTATGGCGCAATGGTTTAGGTTCAGCGGTCGCGTTGTTCACCACTTAACGCGGCGTTATGTAGCAAGGAGGGTAGATATGCTTAAGCTCATGAATAAAAAGGCTTATGTTCAGTCAGTGGCTAAAGATGTAGCTCCTAAGCTGTGTGCTAAATTTGGGAAAAAGAACATCTATTCGTTTCGTGAAATTAGTAGGGTATTGAACCAGATTAATCGCAGTAATGACCGGTTCTATAAATCAGTTTCTTATGGCATGTTGCTGCCATACAGTAAAGAGTTGGCTTTGGAACTACATGAAGATCTTGGCGACTTGTTGGATTTTCAAAAGTCTGTCGGAAAGATCCTATTTAACGTATCTGAAGTCCCATCATTTGAAAGCTACTTACTATATGCAGAAGTAAATGTAGAACCTAATAGTAAAGTGACGAATACCAGCCTAGATAGTTCTGGTGGTATAAACCTTTTTGATGTGGGTGGTGGCGAGTAGCTACATAACAATCTGTTTAAGAGTGATTCGCAACGCGTGGCATTTTTACTATGCGTTGGTTTTAGTGATTAAGGTGACATGCGGAGGCTTCGGTATTGCATTGCTCACACCTTAACAGGGCGTTATGCGGCAGAGGGTGATAAGGGGCTAGAGCTTGAGTCCTAGCCCAATTAAACAACTACTACTTAGTTCTTACAGCCGTTTTTGTCACATGTAATTTTACTGTGTGAGTCGCTCCAATGAGATGCTTCTTTCTTGGTGTCAAAGCCACAACCAGTAGTACCTCCTTTTTTGCCTTTATGAACGACTCCAGTGGGTGTGTGTTTTACTGCCATAAACGTACTTCCTATCTATCACCAGTATTGGTGCCCGTATTTTACTTCTGAGAACAGTTTTAAAGTGTGTGCTTGGTTGCTTATTTCATCTCAAAGTAAGGTAAAATTAAACTTTGCGAGCAACCGCATAACAAACTGTTTAAGAGTGATTCGCAACGCGTGGCATTTTTACTATGCGTTGCGTTTAGTGTTTAAGGTGGTATGCAGCGGCATCGGTATTGCGTTGCTCACACCTTAACAGGGCGTTAGGGAGTAGGAGGTTAAGATGAATTATCCGATGAGATCAAATTCTCATGTTACAGATGAAAAAGCTATCGCTTTAATTAAGGAGGCCTTGATTGATAGTTGGGTCGTTAGAGATCCAGAGGGTAGAGATTATGGGATAGATCTTCAGCTTGAAAGGTTTGATGAAGGGTATCCAACTGGAGACTTCATTTTTGCTCAAGTGAAAGGTACTGAAAAAGAATTTGATCATGAGGTAAAGCTACAAAACTTCCCTGTAAAAACCATCAATTATGCTCTTTTGTTTTCAGTGCCTTTTTTTGTGCTCTATACATCTGTGAAATCAAAAACTACCAAATTCATATGGTTGCAAAAATATGCAGAAAGTAATTTGGATATTCATAAACCTAAATGGAGAGAGCAAAGTACGGTTACAATCAATTTTCCGATAGAGAATAATATTGATTCAAATGTTGAGAAAATAATTTCAATATCAAACTTTGAGAGAAAAGTAAAAGTAGCGCATAAATACGTAATGCTCTATGAGAGATACTATGAGTTTTTTAAAAAACTAAAATCTGGCGAATACGATGCAGCTAAGGTTTGCAATGGATTATTGTGTTCTATGCTAAAAATACGATGCTTCGAAGAGTTTGGGGGGGATTTTTTGTTAGGTCCTGATAAAAACCATATTAAAACCTCAATAATAGTGTGCAGCTGGATTTTCGAAAAAGCAATGGAAACAAAATCAATTAAAAGCGATGAATTACAAAGGTTGGAAATTTTAAATCAATCTTTAAAGTTGTGTAAGTTAGAAGCCGTTAATCTTGAGCTAAGAGAAAATATAGCAAATAGGATAAATGAAACTTCAGCATATTAACTCCCTAACAAGCAATTTAAGAGGGATTCACAACGCTTGGCATTTTTGCTTCTACTTCAAATTTAGTGTTTATGGCACAATGCTCTTTAGGTTTGGGTGGAGGCGTTGTTCACCCCTTAATTGGGCGTTATGCGACCGGAAGGAAAATTATCTCATTTCTCTTTCTCGCTCTCTTTATCCACCCGTTTTTCGGTGTCGGCAAATCCATATTGTCGGCCTAAATTCTTGAATCACTCCAGCCGTAAAACATGCCAAAGTTCGTGGGTTGCCTCATTGCCTTTCCGTGCCGATTGGTTGTGACTTTCACTGGCTCAAAGTGTGGAAAGGGCTAGTTTATCGAAGCTTTCGTTTTCGCTAAGGATTTTCAGCTTTTGGTTTCTCTGGCTTAAAAGCCACTTTGTCGCCGAAAGCTCGCATTTCGTGGTTGTTGAAATCTCGGCTGTAACATAGTGACTCTGCCGTTTCTTGAATCACAAAAAGTGCTTGGTTTGTTTGTGGTTTTTTGTGTTTAAGGTAATCTTCATTTGGCCAAGTTGGCTTATGCGTGCAAATTCGCATAACAAGGCATTTAAGAGTGATTCCCAACGCTTGGCGACTTCAGTTCAGGTTGGGTTTCGTGTTTACGGTGCAATGGTTTAGGTTTGGTGGTAGCGTTGCTCACACCTTAATGCGGCGTTAGTTTTCAAAGGGAAATCCGAATATGGAGTATGCAACGGAGTATACGAAAGTTGAGAAGATTGTAAGGCTTTCAGTGTTTGCTTGTGTGGGCTTTATTTTAGTTGTACTACATCAGAATTTATTTTTACCACTCATTACTGATATAGCCGAGCGTCCTCATTGTTATGAGTTATTTGGGTTTAGTGCTGTAGATTATTTTTGGCATCCAATATTTATTGGCATTCCATTATCAGCGTTCGCATTTTCAAGTGCGGTCATGCTACCTATTGGATTTATGGGAATCAAAGAGGGGCGCTTTCCTCCGAAGTCTGTAAAGGTTTATAAGCCAACAGTGGTTAAAAGTGGAGCTGTTGCTTATATCAAATCCGGTGCTCACATACTTCTTCCAGCAATGATTTTGATGCTATCCATTTGGGGTTATCATCAAGTTGAAAATATGCCCCAAATAGACAAGCAGAAACTGGATTTCAGTCTTTGCCAAGAAAACTAACAAAGCATTTAAGGCGGATTCCCAACGCTCGGCATTTTTGGTTTGCTTCAACTTTAGTGTTTACGGCACAATGGTTTAGGTTCGGTGGTCTGCGTTGCTCACCACTTAATGCGGCGTTAACTGGCGCAGAAAATACGAAAGCACAATGATACAGTTTCTAGGTTCAGAGATTTAGCGTGTTCGGTCGCTTTCCTTAGCTGAGCTAATGCGACTAATTTCAGTTTGATACTTAAGTTTACTGATGTGAAAGGCGGCACAAAGCCTTCTAATAATATAAGGCATTCGCGATTAGTTCGGCGCACTTATATCGCCGAAGTATGGTGTTGTGAGACGCATTTCAAACTAAAGATAAACGGTAATTTTTTGGTTAAATACATATTTGAGTTAGCTTTGCTAATCATTAATTAGCAAAACGAGCTTTGGCGAAAGTGGCTGAAGGATCGGCGAAAACTGAAAGGCGCTCAGTTAACAAACTGTTCAAGAGGGATTCGCAACGCGTGGCATTTGCACTATGCGTTGGTTTTTAGTGTTTAAGTTGGTATGCGGCGGCTTCAGTATTGCGTTGCTCACCCCTTAACAGAGCGTTATAAGCTTCTGATAAAAAGGAATATTTGTGGCAGATGAAACAAAGGAAATTAGCATTACTCCAACGATCACTTCGTTGTTTAAGCCAACAGGAGACTATCTTGGGGAAGAGCTAAAAAACTATGTCCAGTCTCGAGTTGAGAAGGCAAAATTGTCTAAGCAATCTGAGAACGTTCAAAGTCATTTGGAGAGTATTCGAACGAAAGCAACTCAGAATGACGGTCATCTAACTTATCATCAATTAGACCTATTTGAAGAGTGGGTTGAAGGCGCTTCAAAAGTTGACCCGGATGATAAGTTACTATCTGAAATGTGGCAAAACTTGCTATTAGATTCGAAAAACAGTTTTAACTCCGAGATAGTGCTCGATAAGCTCAAAAGTATTAGTTCAGGTGATGCACAGACTTTGATAAAAGTATATTTCAAGAAGGCGCTAAACAAAGAAGACCGATATAGGTTAAACAAGCTAAAAAGCCTAGAGTTGGTTGAACAAAATGAGTTGAAAATAGAGGGATTTAAGCTGTTGCTTATTCTCTGTGTTGGTGCTTCAGGCGTTTCGACATTTGCACTATCTCTATCACCTCCAGAAGTGCTCACCAATATGCCGTACTTAGTACAAACTATAGTTCCTTATTTGCCTCTTTTGTGTGCAGGTCTTCTTGGGTATGTGTTGATTAAAGGGTTGATATCAGGGAAACGAACGTTCTTTAAGGTTTGGCAGTTAACATGGTTGGGAGAGCGTTTAGTTAATCTAAACAAATAGCTACGCTTATAACAAACTGTTTAAGAGTGATTCGCAACGCGTGGCATTTTTACTATGCGTTGGTTTAGGTGATTAAGGTGGTATGCGGTGGCGTCGGTATTGCGTTGCTCACACCTTAACAGGGCGTTAAGTGTCAATTCAACATGGTATTACGGTTGGAAATAAGATTCGATGGAAGAAAATAATAATAGACTTAATCAAGAATGGGTGACTCTCAATGCGGTAAGAGACATGGTCAAACTTGCTTCCAAAGGCAGTATGTCAAAGTCTACTTACGACAACACGTTAGAGTTTGCTGGAGACCTTTATCCTGAGCTCCTTGGTCCGGAAAATAGCCTTCTAAAAAGAGAACGAGAGAGTGATACGACAAAGGAATATAGACAAAGAGCTGAATTAGAGTCTCTGCGTGAAGAAACGGAAGTTAGTGCCTTAGAATTAGTCTTAAAGGATATTGCTGAGTACGAGTCCTTACTCGATGTTGCTAAAGCAAACCAAAAAGACCGCAAACGGACTGACCAGCTTAAACGTAGGCTTAGCCAGTTAGATAAGGCAAAAAAAGAACTAGAACCTAAAGCTCACAGTGAAAATCAATTGATTTTCCGTGATGCATATAACGTTGAAAGAAATTTACCAGAGCTCTCAAAGGGACATGCGCATAAAGATTTTCGCTTAACTGATGGAAAGATCCTTCGAGTCCGCGTTTTACACCCAGATAGACCTGAGCACATAACAGGAGCAGATATAATATATGAGCGACATAATGATCGCACTGGTGGCATAAGTATCGTCGCAGTTCAATACAAAATCTGGGAAAACAGAAAAATGTATCTTTCCGATGATCGTATGAATGGGCAAATTGACAAGATGCGAGAATTTCTCTGTAACAAAGGGATTTGTCAGTCCAATTCCGAAGAATATCGGTTCCCATGTTGTTCCGGTTTCTTGAGACCTACGGATAAACTGCAAACCGCTGAGCAAAAGTTTATTTCAACCGGTGAACATTTACCAATTTGCAAAATTGAAGAGTGTACGAGCTATGGTAAGCGCGGTGGTCTTCAACTTACGTATGACGATATAAAAGAGTACTCTCTTTCCGGTGACCTATTCGAAGAACTCTTTAACCGAGGAAAGATTGGTTCTCGTGAATTAACGCGTAATGAATTGGAAGACTTATATCATGAGGCATCTGTTATTGACTCGTCAGATACCGTAGTAATTTACGTGCAAGAATTTGACACTTAACAAGCAATTTAAGAGGGATTCACAACGCTTGGCATTTTTGCTTCTACTTCAAATTTAATGTTTATGGCACAATGCTTTAGGTGTGGGTGGTAGCGTTGTTCACCCCTTAATTGGGCGTTAGGTGAATTAATGGAATATCACTACACAAATACTGATAGATTGATGCAGCTAAATGACTTAAAAGGACGTTTGACGCTTTTAATTGCTCATCTTCAACTAAATCATAAAGATGCCAAGATAGTTTCAATATACGAGCGTGCTTTGTTTGACGTAGATGAGCTGATTTGCAATGGTTTTAACCAAAATCAATTGTCGAATGTTAGTGATTCAATCCCAGATCTTTTTAATCGGCACAAAGATTGGGGACCTCCCTTAGAAGTTGGCTCTGATGGTAAGTTGTCTGAGCCGCGATGGTTTTTAGTGTTAGAGAACTATCTTCAACCTGTTCTAAAAAGTGCAAGGGAACTAAAGGAGTTGGGTGCGCGATAATTCACCTAACAAACTGTTCAAGAGGGATTCGCAACGCGTGGCATTTTCACTATGCGTTGGTTTAAGTGATTAAGGTGGTATGCCGCGGTATCGGTATTGCGTTGCTCACCCCTTAACAGGGCGTTATGTGCTTGGAGGGAAATAATGAATTCAAAGGAAGTCGTCTTAGCTTTTTGGGACGCAATGAAAACTAATGATTTCGCGAAAGCAAGTGAATGGCTTAGCCCAGATTTTGAAGGGTTTTGGCCTCAATCTGGTGAGCTTATTGTTGGACGAGACAACTTCACAGCAATCAACTCTTTCTATCCAGCAAATGGTACTTGGGAGTTCGTCGTTCATTCAATCGTCTGCGATGGCGAAACAGTAGTCACTGATGTATCTATAACTGATAGCGTTCAAAAAGCGCGTGCTATTACTTTCCATACGGTAGAAAATGGGCTTATCCGTAAACAGAAAGAGTTCTGGCCAGACTCAATGGAAGCGCAGGAGTGGCGTTCCAAGTGGGTGAGGGTGGTGCAAGAGCAGGCACGCACATAACAAAGCGTTCAAGAGGGATTCTCAACGCTTGGCAATTTTGGTTCTAAGTTTAGCTTTTGTGTTTATGGCACAATAATTTAGATTTGGTGGCTTGCGTTGTTCACCCCTTAACGCGGCGTTAGTTGCGTCATAGAAAAATTTTAATACGTCAGAAAGGGAAAGCATTATGCCAATAGATTTAACAGAAACTTTGGTTGTTGGGATTTCAGCTACTGCACTATTTGATTTATCTGAAGCTGATGAGATCTTTAGAGAAAAAAATAAAATAGATCCAAACACAGCGATAGACGAATATCGAACATATATGCTTGAGCACGAAGATGAACCGCTAAATGATGGTACAGCTATGCCGTTAGTACGGTCACTGTTAAATCTCAATACGCACAAAAGTCCGGAAGATTATGCGCCAATAGTCGAAGTGGTTGTTATTTCAAGGAATAGTCCGGAAACTGGCTTTAGAGTATTGAATGAAATTCGTAGGAGAAAACTCCCTATTACTCGTTCAGCATTTACAGCTGGTGAAGCGAGTTCGATCTATTTAGACGCTTTTTATGTCGACTTGTTTCTAACTACCAATGAGCAAGATGCTCAAGAGGTCATCGATAGTGGGGTATGTGCCTCGGCATTAGTAAAAAGGCCCCCTCAGTCAGAGGCGAGTTTGAACGAAGACCAAGTTCGCTTTGCTTTTGATGCGGATGCTGTGCTTTTTAGCGAGGACAGTGAAATTGTTAACCAAATGGATGGGTTAGAAGAATTCTGGCGTAGTGAAAATGAAAAACAGGATATCCCTTTACAAGAAGGGCCATATGCTAACCTTCTGAAAAAGCTATCAAAAGTACAAGAAAGGTTACCGGGGCGTATTGAATACTCTCCTGTAAAATTGGCTATTATGACGGCGCGAAATAGCCCTGCGGAGATGAGAGTTATAAAAACCCTTCGTAGTTGGGATGTGTATATTGACCAAGCATTTTTTCTTGGAGGTTTAGAGAAAAGTCGCTTTCTAAAGGCCTTTAAGCCACATATCTTTTTTGATGATCAAGATTCACACTTGGACCCAGCGTCAACAGAGGTTCCGAGCGCAAAAGTTCTTTATCCATCAAACTCAATTCTGAATAAAATAATGCAGGAAAAAGCTAAGAAAAAAGTTGATACAGCGCCAGACGAAGCATGCAACTAACAAGGCATTTAAGAGTGATTCCCAACGCATGGCATTTTTCATTCCATCGTTGGGTTTTGTGTTTACGGTGGACCGGTTGGGTTTCGTGGTAGCGTTGCTCACACCTTAATGCGGCGTTATGTTTCCGAGTACCCCACGTTTAGTAGACACTTTACTAAGTTAGCTCTAGGGTCTAATTGAGAGGTGATTTATGGCTAAACA
>NZ_JAWOUS010000041.1:0-13748 GCF_033339495.1 Vibrio sp. 2134-1 | reverse complement strand
TGAAAAACGTGACACCAATTCAAAGTCGCGTCGAAGAATTCCAACCTGAAGAAAAATTTGATGGCGTTTTGAGTCGAGCTTTTGCTTCAATGACAGACATGGTGGAATGGTGCCACCATTTGCCGAAACAAGAGCTCGGGGTGTTTCTAGCGCTGAAAGGACAGCACCCTAAAGATGAAATGGATCAGCTTCCTGAATGGTGCAGTGTGACAGAGATCATATCTTTGGCTGTTCCTGAGTTGGAAGGTGATCGTCATCTAGTAATCTTATCGCGCAAGGAAAATTAGCGAGGTAATCGTGGGTAAAATTGTAGCAATCGCCAACCAGAAAGGTGGGGTCGGCAAAACAACAACGTGCATTAACTTAGCGGCTTCGATGGCGGCAACAAAGCGCAAGGTTTTGGTGATCGATCTCGACCCGCAAGGCAATGCTACGATGGCCAGTGGCGTGGATAAGTATATGGTCGACGCCACCGCATACGATCTTTTGGTTGAAGATACACCGTTCGATCAAGTCGTTTGTACCCAAACAACAGGGAAGTATGATTTGATCGCGGCGAACGGAGACGTGACCGCGGCAGAAATCAAATTGATGGAAGTTTTCGCTCGTGAAGTGCGTCTAAAAAATGCATTGTCGTCAGTTCGCGATAACTATGATTTCATCTTTATTGATTGTCCTCCTTCTCTAAACCTTCTTACAATCAATGCGATGGCGGCAGCTGACTCTGTGCTGGTGCCGATGCAATGTGAATACTTTGCGTTAGAAGGTTTAACTGCTCTTATGGATACAATCAGCAAGTTAGCGGCTGTTGTGAATGAAAACCTAAAAATCGAAGGTTTATTGCGTACCATGTACGACCCACGCAACCGCTTATCTAATGAAGTATCCGATCAACTTAAAAAACACTTTGGGAATAAAGTTTACCGTACTGTCATTCCGCGTAATGTTCGTTTGGCTGAAGCGCCAAGTCACGGTAAGCCAGCAATGTACTACGATAAGTACTCCGCAGGTGCCAAAGCGTATCTTGCTTTAGCGGGCGAAATGCTCCGCCGCGAAGAAATCCCAGTTTAACTCTAACCTAAGGAATTCAATCCCATGTCTAAGCGTGGTCTCGGAAAAGGACTGGATGCGTTATTGTCGACCAGTTCGTTTGCTCGTGAAAAACAGCATATTGCATCGCATAGCCAAGAATTATCGGCAGACGGTGAGTTAACCGATTTAGCGATTGGTCAATTGCAGCCGGGCGTATACCAACCGCGTAAAGATATGGCGCCTGAAGCGCTAGAAGAACTAGCGGCTTCGATTCAATCACAAGGCATTATTCAACCAATCGTGGTTCGCCAGGTCGAAAATGGTCAGTTTGAGATCATCGCAGGTGAGCGCCGCTGGCGTGCTGCAAGGCAGGCGGGTTTAAAACGCGTGCCGTGTTTGGTGAAAAAAGTTGAAGATCGTGCCGCCATCGCCATGGCGTTGATTGAAAACATTCAACGTGAAGACTTGAATGTGATTGAGGAAGCCCAAGCGCTTGAACGTCTACAAGATGAATTCACGCTGACACATCAGCAAGTGGCCGATGTGATTGGTAAATCAAGAACGACGGTGAGTAACCTATTACGTCTGAATCAGTTGGAAGTTGATGTAAAAGGTCTGGTTGCAGATAAAAAATTGGAAATGGGTCATGCTCGAGCTCTGTTAGCGTTAGAAGGCGAACAGCAAGTCGAAGTAGCTCAACAAGTGGCTAAGAAGCAAATGACTGTTCGCCAAACCGAACAGTTAGTAAAAAAGTGCTTAGCCCCACAAAATGAGCAAAAAGGTCAACAAGAGGATACCGAAGCCGAGCAAATGTCGCATAAATTGAGTCAGCTGCTTGATGCAAAAGTTTCTCTTACCCGTTCTGCAAACGGAAAAGCGAAATTGACGATAAGTCTTGATGAGCCTCACAAATTGGACCAACTAATTGCCAAGCTTGAGGCCTAGATGAGATAATTGATTTAGGTCAATTAATCTAATTAATCGAATTTTGTGCGAAAGTTGTCGTTTTGTAAACAAAACTGTAAGTTTTTGATGCAATCGAATTGCTTTACGTTGAACTGAACGTATAATTTTCGCCAATTTCCCAGCACAGAGAGTTAAGTGCGAAGTGGATATTACTAGAGGTACGAATACATGGTAGCTGCGTTAGCTAGACCAGGACGAGAGCTCGCAAGGCAATTGTTAATGATCCAGTCTGGCGCGGTTATTTTTGTGGCAGCAGGAATGGCGGTAGCCATAAATCCTGACTGGGGATTTTCAGCGCTGATTGGCGGAGGCATTTTTGTTGTTGCCAATGCAGTATTCGCGCTGTGTGCTTTCATGTTTAGTGGAGCTCGCGCTGCCAAGCGCATCGCTGCTTCCTTCTATACGGGTGAAGTACTGAAAATTCTCATCACGGTTGCACTGTTCTATGTTGCCTACATGTATATGCAGGTGGAACTTGTTCCCCTCAAACTAACCTATTTGCTGGTACTAGGTATTAATATCTGTGCACCAGTGCTATTCATTAACAACAAAAAATAGGATGAGTTATGGCTGCGCCAGGTGAAGCGCTAACATCGTCCGGTTACATTGCCCACCACCTTTCTAACCTATCGCTATACAAGTTGGGTTTAGTAGGGTCGGAGACAAGTTTCTGGAACGTACATATCGATAGCCTGTTTTTTTCTTGGTTTACTGGTTTAATTTTCCTCGGAATTTTTTACAAAGTAGCAAAGAGAACAACAGCGGGTGTACCGGGTAAGCTTCAGTGTGCTGTAGAAATGATCGTTGAATTTGTCGCCGATAACGTCAAAGACACGTTCCATGGACGCAACCCACTGATCGCGCCTTTAGCACTGACTATCTTTTGTTGGGTATTTTTGATGAACGTGATGGACTTAGTTCCTATCGACTTCTTACCATACCCAGCAGAGCATTGGCTAGGTATTCCTTACCTTAAGGTTGTACCGTCTGCTGATGTGAATATCACCATGGCTATGGCTCTAGGCGTTTTTGCATTGATGATTTACTACAGCATCAAAGTAAAAGGTCTAGGTGGATTCGCAAAAGAACTTGCACTACATCCATTCAATCACCCACTGATGATTCCGTTTAACCTACTAATTGAAGTGGTATCGCTATTAGCGAAACCTCTATCACTTGGTATGCGTCTATTCGGTAACATGTTCGCGGGTGAGGTTGTATTCATTCTTTGTGCGGCAATGCTACCATGGTACTTACAATGGATGGGTTCACTACCGTGGGCAATCTTCCATATCTTGGTTATTACGATTCAAGCCTTCGTATTCATGATGTTGACAATTGTTTACCTGTCAATGGCACACGAAGATCCTGATCATTAATTTTTTTAAAGCTTTTTATTTGGGCACTAAGCCAACAACTATAAATTGGAGATAGTAATGGAAACTTTACTGAGCTTTTCTGCAATCGCCGTAGGTATTATCGTCGGTCTTGCTTCTCTTGGTACAGCGATTGGTTTCGCACTGCTAGGTGGTAAATTCCTAGAAGGTGCTGCACGTCAACCAGAAATGGCTCCTATGCTACAAGTTAAGATGTTCATCATCGCGGGTCTACTTGATGCGGTTCCAATGATCGGTATCGTAATCGCGCTACTATTCACTTTCGCAAACCCATTCGTTGGTCAACTAGGTTAATCACCTTTAACTCGGGACGGGCGATTATCGCTTGTCACTGATTAACACTAAGTCCAAATAGAGGGGTAGCTGTTGTGAACATAAACGCAACTCTGCTAGGTCAAGCAATCTCGTTCGCACTATTTGTGTGGTTCTGCATGAAGTATGTATGGCCACCATTGATGCAAGCGATCGAAGAGCGTCAGAAGAAAATTGCTGATGGTCTTCAAGCAGCAGAACGTGCTGCGAAAGACTTGGATCTAGCACAAGCCAACGCTTCTGATCAATTGAAAGAAGCGAAGCGCACAGCAACTGAGATCATCGAACAAGCGAACAAGCGTAAGTCTCAAATTCTTGATGAAGCTCGCGAGGAAGCTCAGGCAGAACGCCAGAAAATCCTAGCGCAAGCAGAAGCAGAACTTGAAGCTGAACGCAATCGTGCACGCGATGAGCTGCGCAAACAAGTTGCTACTCTGGCTGTAGCTGGTGCTGAGAAAATCCTTGAGCGTTCTATCGATAAAGATGCGCAAAAAGATATTCTCGACAACATTACTGCAAAACTTTAAGTCTGGGGGCGCATATGTCTGATTTGACTACTATCGCACGCCCCTATGCTAAAGCAGCCTTCGACTTTGCTTTAGAGAAAGACCAGTTGGACCAATGGGGCCAAATGTTATCTTTTGCTGCTGAAGTGGCCAAAAACGAACAAATGAACGAACTACTAACGGGTTCGGTTTCTGCTGACAAAATGGCAGAAATTTTTGTTGCAGTTTGCGGCGAACAAGTTGATGCGCACGGTCAAAACCTTTTGAAGGTAATGGCTGAGAATGGTCGTTTAGCGGCCCTTCCTGATGTTTGCACGGAGTTTTTTACTCTGAAAAAAGAACATGAGAAAGAAATTGATGTTGAAGTAATTTCAGCAACAGAGCTTTCTGATGAACAACTTGCAAACATTGGCAGCAAACTTGAAAAGCGTCTTGAACGCAAAGTGAAGCTGAATTGCAGTGTAGATGAGACCCTACTTGGTGGGGTTATTATTCGAGCCGGAGACCTAGTCATCGATGACTCAGCGCGTGGTCGTTTGAACCGCCTGAGCGATGCATTGCAGTCTTAATGGGGATTGGAGCATGCAACTTAATTCCACGGAAATTAGCGATCTGATCAAACAACGTATCGAATCTTTCGAAGTTGTTAGTGAAGCTCGCAACGAGGGTACTATCGTATCGGTAAGCGATGGTATCATCCGCATCCACGGCCTAGCGGACGTGATGCAAGGTGAAATGATTGAATTACCGGGTGGCCGTTATGCACTGGCACTTAACCTTGAGCGTGACTCGGTTGGTGCGGTTGTAATGGGCCCATATGCTGACCTTAAGGAAGGCATGAAAGTTACAGGTACTGGCCGCATTCTTGAAGTGCCAGTTGGTCCAGAACTACTAGGCCGCGTAGTAAACACGCTGGGTGAGCCTATCGATGGTAAAGGTCCAATCGAAGCGAAAATGACTTCGCCTGTAGAAGTGATCGCACCAGGTGTAATCGACCGTAAATCGGTAGACCAACCTGTGCAAACTGGTTATAAGTCAGTTGACTCAATGATCCCAATCGGTCGTGGTCAGCGTGAGCTTATCATCGGTGACCGTCAGATTGGTAAAACAGCACTGGCGATCGACGCGATCATCAACCAGAAAGACTCTGGTATTTTCTCTATCTACGTAGCAATCGGTCAGAAAGCATCGACTATCGCTAACGTTGTTCGCAAACTAGAAGAGCACGGCGCACTACAAAATACTATCGTTGTAGTTGCATCAGCTTCTGAATCTGCAGCGCTTCAATACCTAGCGCCTTACGCAGGTTGTGCGATGGGTGAATACTTCCGCGATCGCGGTGAAGACGCACTGATTGTTTACGATGATCTATCTAAGCAAGCGGTAGCTTACCGTCAGATCTCTCTACTACTTAAACGTCCACCAGGCCGTGAGGCATTCCCAGGTGACGTATTCTACTTACACTCGCGTCTACTAGAGCGTGCAGCTCGTGTAAACGAAGAGTACGTAGAGCGTTTCACTAACGGTGAAGTGAAAGGTAAGACTGGTTCTTTGACTGCTCTTCCTATCATCGAAACTCAAGCAGGTGACGTTTCAGCATTCGTACCGACTAACGTAATCTCGATTACCGATGGTCAGATCTTCCTACAAACTGAGCTATTCAACGCTGGTGTTCGTCCTGCTGTTGACCCTGGTATCTCAGTATCTCGTGTAGGTGGTTCAGCTCAGACGAAAATCATCAAGAAACTATCAGGTGGTATCCGTACAGCACTAGCTGCATACCGTGAACTAGCGGCATTTGCTCAGTTCTCTTCTGACCTTGATGACGCAACGAAGAAACAGCTAGACCATGGTCAAAAAGTTACAGAACTAATGAAGCAGAAGCAGTACGCTCCAATGTCTGTATTTGACCAAGCTCTAACTATCTTCGCGGCAGAGCGCGGTTACCTTGATGATGTAGAACTTAACAAAGTTCTAGATTTCGAGGCGGCTCTACTATCGTACGCTCGCGGTCAATACGCTGAACTAGCAGCTGAGATCGACAAGTCTGGCGCTTACAACGATGAAATCGAAGCTCAGTTGAAGAAACTGACTGACGACTTCAAAGCAACCCAAACTTGGTAATTAGGTCGGTGGCAGTTTCTGCCACCAACTAACGGAGAGTAACGATGGCCGGCGCAAAAGAGATACGTAATAAAATCGGTAGTGTTAAAAGCACTCAGAAAATTACGAAAGCGATGGAAATGGTAGCAGCTTCAAAAATGCGTCGTTCTCAAGATGCAATGGAAGCTTCTCGTCCATACGCTGAAACAATGCGTAAAGTGATCGGTCATGTGGCTAACGCAAACCTAGAGTACCGTCATCCGTACCTAGAAGAGCGTGAAGCTAAACGTGTTGGTTACATCATCGTTTCGACAGACCGTGGTCTGTGTGGTGGTTTGAACATTAACGTGTTCAAAAAAGCCGTTACAGACATGCAAGCATGGAGAGAGAAAGGTGCTGAGATTGAGCTAGCCGTTGTTGGCTCAAAAGCAACAGCTTTCTTTAAACATGGTGGCGCAAAAGTTGCGGCACAGGTTTCTGGTCTTGGAGATAATCCAAGCCTACAAGACCTAATCGGCTCTGTTGGCGTAATGCTGAAGAAATACGATGAAGGTGAACTGGACCGTCTATATGTAGTATTCAACAAGTTTGTTAATACTATGGTTCAGCAACCAACGATCGATCAATTGCTACCTTTGCCTAAATCGGACAGCGAAGAGATGCAGCGTGAGCATTCATGGGACTACATCTATGAGCCTGAACCAAAACCTCTACTGGATACGCTATTAGTGCGTTACGTAGAGTCTCAGGTATACCAAGGTGTGGTTGAGAACCTTGCTTGTGAGCAAGCGGCTCGAATGATTGCGATGAAGGCTGCAACGGATAACGCAACCAGTTTGATTGACGATTTGGAACTTGTGTACAACAAAGCCCGTCAGGCTGCGATTACACAAGAACTATCAGAAATCGTTGGTGGTGCAGCTGCGGTTTAAGCTTAGGTAAAACGAAATAGTTTAGAGGATTAACGATGGCTACAGGTAAGATCGTACAGATCATCGGTGCGGTAGTCGACGTAGAGTTCCCACAGAGCAATGTACCTAGTGTATATGACGCTCTAAACGTAACGGACTCAAAAGAGCGTCTAGTTCTTGAAGTTCAACAACAGCTAGGCGGTGGCGTAGTTCGTTGTATCGTAATGGGTAGCTCTGATGGTTTACGTCGTGGAGTAGAAGTGGTTAACACTGGCGCTCCAATTTCAGTACCAGTAGGTACTAAAACTCTAGGTCGTATCATGAACGTCCTAGGTGACGCGATTGACGAGCGTGGTGAAGTGGGTGCGGAAGAGGTTTACTCTATCCACCGTAGTGCACCAAGCTACGAAGAGCAATCAAACGAAATTGCACTTCTAGAAACGGGCGTTAAAGTAATCGACCTAATTTGTCCATTCGCTAAGGGTGGTAAAATCGGTCTATTCGGTGGTGCTGGTGTAGGTAAGACCGTTAACATGATGGAACTTATCAACAACATCGCACTACAGCACTCAGGTCTATCAGTATTTGCTGGTGTTGGTGAGCGTACTCGTGAAGGTAACGATTTCTACTACGAGATGCAGGAAGCGGGCGTTGTAAACGTTGAGAAGCCTGAAGAATCAAAAGTAGCGATGGTTTACGGTCAGATGAACGAGCCACCAGGTAACCGTCTACGTGTTGCACTGACTGGTCTAACAATGGCAGAGCGTTTCCGTGACGAAGGTCGTGACGTACTACTGTTCATTGATAACATCTACCGTTACACACTTGCAGGTACAGAGGTATCAGCACTACTAGGTCGTATGCCTTCTGCGGTAGGTTACCAGCCAACTCTTGCAGAAGAGATGGGTGTACTTCAGGAGCGTATCACGTCAACGAAATCAGGTTCTATCACGTCTGTACAGGCGGTATACGTACCAGCGGATGACTTGACTGACCCGTCTCCAGCAACAACGTTCGCGCACTTGGATGCAACGGTTGTACTTAACCGTAACATCGCTGCAATGGGTCTATACCCTGCGATCGACCCGCTAGATTCAACATCTCGTATGCTTGATCCACTAGTCGTTGGTCAAGATCACTACGAAGTTGCTCGTGGTGTTCAGCAGACTCTTCAGCGCTACAAAGAGCTGAAAGATATCATTGCTATCCTAGGTATGGACGAGCTATCTGAAGAAGATAAGCAAGTTGTATCTCGTGCACGTAAGATTGAGCGTTTCCTAACTCAGCCTTACCACGTAGCAGAAGTATTTACAGGTGACCCTGGTATTTACGTACCTCTAAAAGAGACTCTACGTGGCTTTAAAGGTCTACTAGCTGGTGAATACGACGACATTCCTGAGCAGGCATTTATGTACTGCGGTAGCATCGACGATGCTATTGAGAATGCGAAGAAGCTATAAGGCTAACTAGGAGGCGATATGGCAGCAATAACCTTTCACCTAGACGTAGTAAGCGCTGAGAAGAAAATCTTCTCTGGTCGTGTTGAAACGTTTCAGGTGACCGGTAGCGAAGGTGAACTTGGTATTTTCCATGGTCACACACCGCTGCTGACCGCTATCAAGCCTGGTATGGTGCGTATTGTGAAACAGCACGGCCACGAAGAAATTATTTATGTTTCTGGTGGTATGGTAGAGATTCAGCCTGGTACAGCGACTGTACTAGCTGATACAGCTATCCGTGGTGAAGAGCTAGACGCAGCGAAGGCAGAAGAAGCCAAACGCCGCGCTGAGGAGCAAATCCAGAATCAGCATGGTGACATGGACTTCGCACAAGCGGCCAGTGAACTGGCTAAAGCCATTGCTCAGCTACGAGTTATCGAGCTGACAAAAAAGCGTCGCTAAGCTCAATTAGCAACGTTGCATGAAAAAAGGCGGCCAATTGGTCGCCTTTTTGATTAATTTTAGTTGGAAATTTACATCCCACCATTAACTAATCCTTCCAAGGTGTTTAAAATAACGCCCAATTAAAATAGAACGTCAATAGGTTATTAATGAAATTCAGTGCTGTGATCCTTGCTGCGGGTAAAGGTACCCGTATGCATTCGAACATGCCTAAAGTGCTACACACTTTGGCAGGGAAGCCAATGGCAAAACATGTTATCGATACATGTACAGGTCTTGGCGCACAAAACATCCACTTAGTATATGGTCACGGTGGTGATCAAATGCAGCAAACGCTAGCAGAAGAGCCTGTAAACTGGGTACTGCAAGCGGAGCAACTAGGTACAGGTCATGCGGTTGATCAAGCATCTCCTCGCTTTGAAGACGATGAAAAAATCCTCGTGCTTTACGGTGATGTTCCACTGATTTCAGCTGAAACGATTGAAAACCTATTAGATGCACAGCCAACTGGCGGTATTGCTCTGCTCACCGTTATGCTTGATAACCCGACAGGCTACGGTCGTATTATCCGTAAGAATGGTCCTGTTGTTGCGATCGTTGAGCAAAAAGATGCAACAGAAGAACAAAAACAAATTAAAGAGATCAACACTGGCGTGATGGTTGCGACTGGTGGGGATCTTAAGCGTTGGTTGTCTGGCTTAAACAACAACAACGCACAAGGCGAATACTACCTAACTGACGTTATTGCAGCTGCACACGATGAAGGTCGTGCCGTTGAGGCAGTACACCCAGTCAATGCCATTGAGGTGGAAGGGGTCAACGACCGCGCACAGCTTGCTCGTCTAGAGCGTGCTTTCCAGTCAATGCAAGCTCAGAAACTACTAGAGCAAGGTGTCATGCTACGCGATCCAGCACGCTTTGATTTGCGTGGTGAGTTACAGTGCGGTATGGACTGTGAAATCGACGTGAATGTTATCATCGAAGGTAAAGTTTCACTGGGTGATAACGTGGTTATCGGTGCGGGTTGTGTACTGAAAGATTGTGAAATCGACGACAACACCATCGTTCGCCCTTACAGTGTGATTGAAGGTGCAACGGTTGGTGAAGAATGTACGGTTGGTCCATTTACTCGCCTTCGTCCTGGTGCTGAAATGCGTAACGATTCCCATGTGGGTAACTTCGTTGAAGTGAAAAATGCGCGCATCGGAGAAGGTTCAAAAGCGAACCACCTAACTTACTTAGGTGATGCAGAGATCGGTCAACGTACTAACATCGGCGCAGGTACTATCACTTGTAACTACGATGGTGCGAACAAGTTTAAAACCATCATCGGTAATGATGTTTTTGTTGGTTCTGATAGCCAGCTGGTGGCGCCTGTCACTATCGCTGATGGCGCAACCATCGGTGCAGGCACGACACTAACAAAAGATGTTGAAGAAGGTGAGTTAGTAATTACTCGCGTCAAAGAGCGCAAAATTACTGGCTGGCAGCGTCCTGTAAAACAAAAATAAGCATTACCTACACTCTGTCTCTATATTGTCAAAGCCGCTCAACAAGAGCGGCTTTGTTGTTTCTAGCTAAGGCTTCATCGCTAGTAGCTAGGAATGGCAATACGTTTTTCGAGCCAACGAACGGCTTGAGATACAAATAGGATGAGCAACAAGTACTCCAAAACGAGGAAGGTATAAATTTCTAGGGGTAAGTACTCATTCACCACCAGCTCATTAGCACGGCGAGTGAGATCGCTTAAACCAATCACACTGACTAAAGAACTCATCTTGAGGATGTAGACGAATTGATTGCCCAGTGGTGGGAGAATTTGCCGAAACGCTTGGGGAAGAATTACCAAGCGCATCTTTTGCCAATAGCTTAAGCCCAAAGATTCAGCCGCTTCATGCTGGCCACGGCTGATAGCTTGTATTCCACCGCGAAATACTTCCGCCATAAACGCGCTCTCAGCGATAGTCAGTGCAATAACACCCGCCCAAAAGTGATTGAGTGAGACATCCAATAGCGTAGGCATGCCGTAATACACCCAAAGTAGTAAGACTAAAACTGGCACTGAACGGATCACCTCGACATAAATACGGTTTATCCACTTCAGAGAGGCAGAGTCCGACAGAGCGGGTAACGCAACGAACAGGCCCAAGCTCATCGCAAATAACATACTGAGGAGTGATACCTGAATGGTGTCATTAAACCCAGCGATTAAAAACTTTAGATTGGTGAGCCCTTGATCCGTCGAAGGGTCAAGTACATACCAGCCCCATTGATAATCTGAACAACCAGTGAGTAATAGCAATGAAAACAGCCATAGAGTTCGAAACGTCACATTTACTCCCTGAATTAACTAAAAAACTTCCTTTGTTGCTGCTATGTTATCAGTAGAGCTCTAATAAAGGTTAATTATTAAACCGTATAAGGTCATTATTTTTAAGGGAATAAAAATGAGAAAGATTTTACTAGTGCTAGGAATGTGTTTGCTTGCTGCGACTCAAGTCGCTCACGCTGAAAGCCGTCTTCAATCCATTTTAGACAATGGCGTACTCCGAGTTGGAACGACGGGAGATTGGAATCCGATGACGATGAAAGACCCTGCGACAAACAGTTATCGTGGCTTCGATATCGATGTAACAACAGAACTTGCTAAAGATCTCGGTGTAAAAGTGGAGTATGTTCCCACGGATTGGAAGACGCTAGTTAATGGCATTACCGCCAACAAATACGATATTACTGGCAGCGCATCTCTGAACATGTCTCGCGCGAAAGTAGCTGGATATAGCCAGCCATATTTCTACCTTGCCTTTGTACCTGTGGTGCAAAAGAAAGATCTCGCCAAATTCTCTGATTGGGCGGATTTTAATAAACCAGAAGTAAAAGTCGCGGCGACGTTAGGTACGGTACAAGAAAAAATGGTGAAAGAGTTCTTCCCGTCTGCTCAGCATATTGTTATTGAAGCGCCAGCGCGCGACTTCCAAGAACTACTAGCTCGCAGGGCCGATGTATCGGTGACGTCCAATGTGGAAGCAGCGACGTTGGTGGACAAGTTTAAACAGTTGGCAATAGTGCCAGTGACCGCACTGCGTAAACCAACCCCAATTGCTATGTTGTTGCCGCAAGACGATCAAGTATGGATTAATTACATCAATCACTGGGTAGAGTTGAAAAAGACTCAAGGCTTTTTTAAGCAGACTGCCAAGAAATGGGGGTTGAAAAGCTTATAAACAGAAAGAGCCGCATTGCGCGGCTCTTTTTATTATCTGAACGATTAAAGTTCGTCTTCACTCACGACTCGGGCGTTGTCAGGAGTCGTAAAGTGCTTGGATAATTCGCGATTCGACAGAATGTATCCCATCCACAGCCCACCCATACAGATGATGATTGCGATGCCAGTAACCATCTGAGCTTGGCTTGCCATTGCGGCTACCAATGCACTTGAGAAGCTACTTACACAGATTTGCAGGCTGTTTTGCAGACCTGCTGCTGTTGCAGGGCTCTGTTGTGCGCTGGCCAGTGCACGGTTTACCACGATTGGGTACAGCGCGCCGTTAGCAACGGCAATCAAACAGAATGGCGCAAGAATAGGCCAAATCGATGACAGCTCCCACTGTGAAGCAATGAAAATCATTAATGCCGCGACACTAAATAGGCCAATCAGTTGGCGCAGAACCTTTTCATCACCAAATTTTCGAACGCCTACTTTACCTAAGTAGCCACCAGCCATAAACGCGATAGTTTGTGGGATAAAGCTCAAACCAATATCTTTTGCTTCGTAGCCCAGTTGCGCCATGATTTCTGGCATCCCTGTTAGGTAAGCAAAGAATGCTGCTGAAGCCGTCGCAAACATAAACACGTTGCCAAGGTATTTTTTAGAACTCAGCAGCGCTTTGATGTCGGCAGACATACTGGTTTGTTTGATTTCTGCTTTCTCGTCTTTTTGTGCCATGGTCGCAAAGACCAAAAAGACACCAACCAGTGTTAGCGTAATAAAGATACTGTGCCAGCCGAAGTTATCTGCCAACACAACCCCTAATTGAGGTGCTAGTGCTGGTGATAGCGCGACGAGTGGCATGATTGTCGCAAAAATTTGTTGGCTACTGCTTGAGTAGCGCTTAATGACCATAGCCTGCCAGATCACGGCTGGTGCACACACACCGATAGCTTGGATAAAGCGCAGTGTGAGTAGTTGCCATACTTGATCACAGAAAGCCAAACCGAATGACGCGATAGTAAATAACACCAACCCGGCTGCGAGTGTATTACGATGGCCAAATTTATCGGATGCCAATCCCCACATTAGTTGGCCAATCGCCATACCAACGAGGAATACCGTTAAAGAGAGCGCAATTTGCTCAGGGCCTGTTGCAAAGTCGATTTCCATCGCTTTGAATGCTGGCAGATACATATCGGTAGCAACGAAGCCAAGCATCGATAATGCTGCCAGATAAATGAGCTGTAGTTTTGAGATTTTCATGATTCAACCAGTCAAATTATTTAATCATTTTTTAATCAACATCAGTTGGCGCCAACCCTGATTTATTTACCTTATTATTCTATTTTTCGATTTTGAGAAAATAAAACGCTAAAATTGTTGGTTATCAATCAAATTTTTTGAAAGGT
>NZ_JAWOUS010000040.1:0-14092 GCF_033339495.1 Vibrio sp. 2134-1 | reverse complement strand
CGTTCAAATACGCCAGCATCCCGCCACTCCTGAAATCGGCGATGAGCAGAGCTTGACGAGCATATACCGGTGGCATTTAGCGCATTCCACTGGCAACCCGTCCTGAGTACGAAGAAAATGGCGTTCATTGCAGCGCGATTATCAACCCGCTTGCGGTGCGTACCCAGCGGGTGTTGAGTTCTATGTTCCGGGATGAGAGGAGCCATTTTCTCCCAGAGTTCATCACTGATTTGCCACTTATTACCTGCCATACGTTGCCCTCATAAATTATCATTATGTATTATCTGACAATTCCTTTTGGGATAGGTTCTTAGATAATAATAAGTATTGCCTAGACAAAGAAGCATTAAAAGATGGTTTTCATTGGTTGGTTCCAGACAGGGAAATAGATCCGATTAACTGGTTTAACTCAACAACATGGCAGTATGTGAACGCTGAACTTTTAAAAATAGGAGACTAAAACAGGAGTAAGACTGAAACTAGAGATGACCTTGAATTAGATAAACTATCAAACACCTCTAACCCATTCGCTTTTGAATTAACTGAAAAATCTAAGGAAAACATGCGTTCTTTGGTGAAGCATGTAGATGGTTGAACTTGGAACGAGCGTCTTGATTCCATCAACAAAAAAGATGGTAATTAATATGATGTATCGTGGCTAGACATCAACAATGATCTTTATGGTGCGGGAAAGTGGTTTTATGAGCAAGCTAAAGAAGAAGCAACGCCTTCTCATAGGCGAGATTTACATGCGCTTGTCAACTATGAATACACAGGCGATTTTTTGTCGCTGAAGTAATGGGAAAATCGAAAATATGAAAATACAGTTAGTAGCTACGATCTTAGCTGCTCTTTCCTTGCAAGCTCAAGCAACGACTCAAGAAGAAATGGTAATCGAATTAGGTCATTCTATTGCGCTAAGTTTACTTGATGCAAAGTTGGAATTGGCTTGTGACTCCAACATTAACAACCTAGGTGAAATTACTCTCAAAGTTAATCAGGAGTGCGTTTCAACAATCAACAAACTTCGGTCAACGTTAGAGACAGAGCCGACAGCAGTAGACTTGGTTAAACAGGTTGATTCTTTTATGGATTCAAATTCTATCCCACTCACTAAGTAACTTGAGAGTATTGGAAAAATCGAACTTGTGCAAAAGGCATTTAACAGGTTGATTTGAGTGCCTTTGATAGAAGTAGTAATAACAACTTGGAGTGCAAACTTTGTCAAAGAATGAAATGCAATATGCAGTATGGCAGATGCCCCATACCGAAAAAGATTTAGCTGTTTTGGTAGATGCTGCTGAGTTACCTATTCTAGATCGTGGAGAGGAGGGTGTGCTAAACCCTGACACACCATTAAATGATGATCATTTAAAACTAAAGTTGGTTTACGGTGTGCTCATGTCCAATAACCTTCGAGGTTTACAAAACTATGAAGGGATGAATCACTTAGTTGATGTCCATCAGGATAAATGGTTAGTTCATCTAAAGCCAAACGATGATGAGGATAAACCATTAGAAGCAATCTATCTTGGATTTGAAGATATGATGGTTTTGCATTGCAGGGGATTAAGACAAGGTGATTTTGCTTTCGCTGCTCTTATGGGTCTACCTGATAGCTTGGAACTTCATTCAGATAAGCTGTGGGGTGTAACATCGTTCCTTCGTTTACATGATTTAGACATGGCTACAAACCTAATTAATCGAGAAATCATCATTTCGCTAGTCGAAGAAGAAGTTGTCGAGGCAGAACTAACTAAAGAAAATTGGAAATCATTTGTTAACGAGGGACTGGCAAAGTCTTTAGCTAAAAAAGTAGGTTAATTAGGATAGGGAACATATTAGCTCATAAAAACCTTAGATTTACCTTTTAGAACCGTAAAAATGCTTCAAAAATAAGAACGCAGACCTTAAAGAAAAAGTTAAGACAACGACCAAGGACTAACAAGAAATGAAAATAGTATTAGCTAAAGAAATTAGTGATAGCCTGAGTGAATATACAAATGCCGATAGCTCCATCTGCGTACAACAAGTTACCTTATGGTTTGATGTGATTGCTACAGAGTTGGAGCTAACTGAGGTATCTAAAGAGAAACTAAACTATATCACTACTCCTTCAATTATAATCAAGTTGAGCCAATCTAATCAGCGCATACATGACCTATTATTGGGGGTTGCTGGGTATCCAAATTTAGATAAAGAAGAAGCAGAATTTCAAGTTAAGTGTAGGCTATCAGTCCTGAAATCCGCATGGATGCACAGAGCATACGGTTTGACGTTGCAAGATGCTTTCACTGATGGAGAACTATTCTTTAACGCTCTCATCAAGATGTAGGTAACACCTTATGTTAGACAATATATTAGCTAGATATTGGCAACCTAAAGGAACCTCTTTACATAAGCACCATTTACAAGCAATTGTCATCGGTTTTGTATTAAGTCTAGTGTTACTTTTCGTTGGCGTTATTAATCGTGAAATGGCTTTTTCAGTGATGATCTTGATTGTCGTACTCCAGTTCTTAGGGATGTGGTTGGCTAGAAAGAGATTTGGTAATAGAAATCCCAATAAAGTTGGATATAAAGAGTAGTTCCTGCTGGATAGAGATAGTTACGAGCCATTGCAGATCTGGTCATATAACCAAGCCGATAAAGCCAAAAAAGAAGTCCCCAAATTGGTTAGGAAGCTACTTGCTCGCACTCAGATACATCGTGCTTGGTTACAAAGCGCAACTGGCTCATTTCAGTTGCCAGTTTTAGAGCGAATTTAACGTTGGAAGATAGTATTGGAATTAGTAACTTAGATTAGAAACCAACTCACCTATGACCCTGATAGTGGCATCATCCAGTGGAAAAAGTTGGGCAGAGGCCGCCGAGCTAATCTAGTTGCGGGATGCGTCAAGCGGAAGAAAGGCAACGTGTGGCGCAGAATTGTCATTGACGGTAAAGAGTACACATCTGGTCAAATCGCTTGGTCAATAATGACTGGTCATTTTCCTGATTTCATCATCGATCATAAAGATGGTGATTCTCTAAATGATAAATGGAGCAATTTACGTAGGGGGACAACTGCGTTGCTCAGAGAAATTTAGCTAGAAGTCGCCGCAACAAAACTGGTGTGACTGGAGTGAAACAGATCAATGGCTACTTTGTCGCCTACATCGGAGTGGGTAATAAGCAAAAGTACCTTAGTAGCACAAGTGACTTTTTTGAGGCTGTTTGCTTAAGAAAGCGAGCAGAGAAACAGTACAAATACAGCCCTAGACATGGGCTGTAATCAACATTGGAAAAAACATGCCAGAACCAAAACCTAACCACCGGAAGTTCGCGGACTTTATTACTAACGTTTCAGCCCTTGCTAGTGCCTATTTCTTAGTCCGATTTGTCCTAGATTTTTCTCTAGAAACTCTAATCGAGAATGAAAATTTAATGTGGTTCTTCATTTTCGCTTTTATTACTGCAGTGTATGGTTTTATCTACGGAAAAAACGGCAAAAAATGAGATTGTAAACAACTAGATTGTGTAAAAGGTATTGAATTACACCTACATGCTTATGACAACTGTCAAAATAGGCGATTCAAATGGATTAATGCCATCAGAACAACTTGATAACAAAGAGGGAGCCATGTTCAACATAAGAACTAGACACTCGTATGGCCACTAGAAGAACTGGGGGTGGTGCTTAAAGGTCAGTAAACCCGACTAAAACTGGTGATGCTGTTGGAGAGCTAAGTGATCTCTTAGATGTTGCCCTATACAACCGCCCATGTACAAGCAGAAGCGTAAGATAGATAAGCTAGTTAAGACGCTGCTGAAACCTAAAAAGAAACATTAACTGGATAAGGAAAACTGTATGACAAGTGTATATAAACTGATATGCGAGCGAGCCTATTTTGTTGGGTATGAGCAGCTTTTCTTGCCAAGAAGTTTTAGGCGGCTGGTTGCTAGAAGTGAGTTGCACAGAGCTTGGTTAGCAGGTAATCAAGGTAATATCGGTGCGACCGATGGCGTTTTGTATCGGAAATGGTTTACTAACCGCAAGCATCATACAAATGCCACTATTAAACAGCTATGGCGTAGCATAAATCGATAACCCGAAACATCAGTATTTATAAGCAACAGAAAAAGAAAGAAGCCACATCTTTACTCATAATCGCTCGCCATCCTCTACTGTTCACCTGCCCACGTTATAAAGATATCAATCGGAAAAGTACTCAGTTCGATCTTGGTATAAGCGCTTACTTAACGCCTCTCCAAATTATTCCTTGTTAATCATCCCAATTATTATGATAATTGGGGTATTGTAAAATATCCACAAATGACATATATAGGTGAGTAATGTTCATAGGTGTTAGTAGAAGCCATCAATGGCGTTTATCAGAACCACCAGAACCATCTGATGATAAAGACTTTCAACTAAAAAGGGTGGAGTTTTTATCAGATGTTGACTATCGATGTACTGATTGCCATTTTCGTTCAGAAAAGTATCAACATGTTCATCACAAGGATGGGAATCACAAACATAACGAAATCATTAACTTTGAGTGTAAATGCCCTCTATGTCATATGTGTGAACATCTGGGTTTTGTTGCAGATAATAAACTTGCCACTTTAGTTTTTTGTCCCTCTTTGACCCAGGAGGAGCTCAATGCTTACGTTCGAATATCTTGGGTTGCAAATTACTTAGCAAAAATCCAAGGTCCAGAAAAATGCGGTACTACGCTTCTGCGTATTGCACGCGATACAGGGCTCTGGATCGAGCTCCTTTCTGCTACGGCGCAGCAAGTAAGTCAAGTGTACAAAATAACCAACATTAGGGCACTAGCTGAAGACTTTCGTGCTATGGATGACAAAGAGTATTCCGAACGTCAGTTAAAGTACCCTCATTTAAGGTTGCTGTTTACTCCAGATCCCTTTTCTCGAGAGATAGAGGAGTGGAGTAGGAACCAAGACTTCTTTTCAGATTTCTATGACCCAAACAATTGGCCAGAAATAGTGAACAACCATATCTCTAGTTTAGAAGGATAGGATATTAATGAACACATATGGCGTAGCGATATTCAACGATGAAAAAAAACCTAGGAGTGGATTCTCTTGTGTCGATGGCAAGGTGAAGGAGTTTAGTTCCTATTCTGATTTGGAGATGTCTACAATTTGGGTAACTAACATTCAACACTCTATATTTCAAAAAGAAGCCCTCTACAAAGTACCTAACCTACGTTCGTCGCAATATTTAAGGTTGTCTTTACAACAGATAATGAGGGAGTTGAATGTTAAAAAAGATATTGAAGGTATTCAACATTTAGCAAAGCTAGTTCAGTCAATTGCTGCAGATCTACAGGGTAAATTCGAACTTAATCCGGACTACCTTCGATATCGCCTTGGTGGTGAAATCCCACAATACCTGGAATCACAAGGGTTCCTACCTTCTGAACTACTAAATATAAGTGAACTCGCAGACGCTTCAGCTAAAGCGGCATTAAATGATGCGTATCAGTCATTCCAAGGTACTGTAAAGTCTGCAAACGGAAAGATCTATCATTATACCTTACCAAGGGTTGCGCATTTCGAATACTTAATGAATCAAAACTTTCCTTTGGATAACAATTGGGAAGAATTTACGTTTAGTAGCGATGGGCCAATTGTTGCTGGATATAAAAACAAAGTACTACTCCCTGATACAGAAAAAGTCATAATAGGTTTAAAGAACCTCCATAAAAATACTGCTGCAATTCTAAATATCAAAGTAAAGTCTATCGACCCAAAGCGAGCTCAAAGTTTTACCTTTGGAATCGAAGGTGTGAAATCTACAACGAGAATATGGGCTGCTCTTCCAGAGGTTATTGATATTTTACGTTACTGTGAGGTTGAAATTTTGGGAGGCCTGAAAACTAATGCTGGTAAGTTGGATGTAAGGCCTGAAATAGACCTATCAAAAAATAGATATAGTTACTCTAAAGGTGTGGTCAGTGAAAATATTTGGTGTGCCTTAGCCGATAAAGTCCACTTAGGAAGTCAAAAACAAGCTACTGGCCTGGGAGTGTACCTCAGAGCATATGACAGGATTATTTGCTCCAAACTTGCGGAAGCGTTTATGAAAGCAGGTTTCGTCGGCGGTGGGTTTGGTGTCGGTGCGGCAAGGGTTTGGTTAAGTAGCCAAGATGTAAAAAAAGCCAATATTATTGCAGAAAAATTTGGCGCAATGCCAGATATCGGAGTGTAGAAAATGGAAATTGAACCGCTAGAAATTTTCTCAGATGGTCAAATGCCCGAGACATACAAAAAGCTTCAAGATTTGAATGTGTTCGGAAAGCTTAACTCACAGTTTCATAACTCGTTTGGGGTACAGGATGTCATTAAACTAGATCAAATTGAACAGCTAGATGATGCGGATAAGAAAGCTCAAATGAGTGAATTAATCACAGCCCTATCTACAAGAAGAGTGGATACTCAACCAGTTATTGCGAAGAAAGTAAAGAGGTTAACTATCTAATGGGAGCTCTTTCATTTTTAGCGAATCTAATCGCCTATAAACCCTATGAGATTTGTCAATTAGAAACAACATCAAGCATTGACCCTCACTCACTGCTAACTCACGATGGTTCAATGGTTACCCTACTAAAGTTGAACGGGGCTTACAGGTTCTACTCAAATAAGCAGGAGCTTGCCATACTTGACTTTATGGCAAGTAGAGCTCGACAAAATTTTACAGACAGTGGAAACAGAATAGATTTTGTTATCGATATTGATTCAAGTCGTTCTGAGAGCTTTGTGAACAAGTGTCTTAATACAGTGGACTCTGTATCAAAAACGATGGGCTACCAAAATGAGAAGTTAAACAAGACTGAAAAGAGCCTCATTTCTCAGCTAATTAAGCCAGAGATGACCTATATTGTATTGACTACGACACCCCAAACTCTTGATAGACCAAACATCAAAGAGGGTAATGAAAATAGAAAAAAATTGGCAGATGAATATGGTCACAGTTTAAGCAGTAGCTCTAAGACCCAGAATCACTGGGTAGAAACGATGCAGATTTACGACCAGCATCGTTCTTTTGTTACAGAAATGACTAATATTTTTTCTGAGTACGTTCTATTCGAAAAACTAGAGTCTCATCGTGCATTAAAGGAAATCAGAGATCTTCTATACCGAGACTTTGAAAACCAGGACCGTTGGAAACCATCCACACGACAAGAATCATCTCCTAAAATAATGAGCAATCATACCTACAAGGTTGATACTGATGAGATTGGGCATAGCTCCATACATTCGCAGATAGTAGAACAGCCTTTTGAGGATGCTAAAAGACCTGACTTTAAGTTTTTCAATGGTCACTGCTATACCACGCTTGAGCGTTACTTAGTCGGGGATGAGCCTATGTTAATGAGGAGTTTTATAAACCGAGTTAACAGAGATGTTCCTATGCGTATATCGTACACTCTGGTTTCTGGCTCCCAAAGTATACAAACCTCTAAAATGACTAAATCGAGTCTCACCACATTCGTTGCTAAAACTAACCCAATATCAAGTGAAATTCTGAAAGCCTGTAATAAGACAACAAAGTTCATTCAAGAAGGAGGGTGTGCAGTAGAGTGTTATATGTCGGTGACTGTTTGGGGTGATAACGAAACGGAAACTAATACACGTTTCAAAGCCGTACAAAGTGCACTTAGAGGTTGGGGAGGGGAAAGGCAACGTATGTGCTCATTTCCTATAGAGGGCCTTTTATCCTCTTTACCTGGCTATAGCTCAAGGCCTGTTGGGAGAGCGAGTAATGACAGTATTGAAACAGCCTTCTCGTCCGCTCCAATCATACGTCCTGCCTCGCCGTGGGACTCCGGCGTATTGCTCTATATCACACCTGATGGCAAGCCATGGCCTATTGACTTTGATTCAACACAGTCACATCACTTGAATTTAGTTAGTGGATCTATGGGTTCTGGTAAGTCAGTTCAAGCTGGTGTATTAACCAGGGCAATGCATTTCTTAGCTGGAACGACATCGTTGCCTCTTATTGCGGGGGTCGACTATGGTGAGTCAATATTATTCACTGCCGAAACTGTTAGGGCAAACCTGAAGAAAGAGGATAGAGCTAAAGTAGGGGCAATCAGTCTTGCCAATGAAAAGACAAGCGCTTACAACATGCTTGAGCCACAATATGGTTACAATAAATTGGCTAAGCCGGAGAACAACACTGCGACTGCTTTTGTTACTAAGATAGTCAATGGTGGCTCGAAACAGCCAATCCACGTACAACTTGATAACTGTGTTTCAGCAATAATTGACAGTATGGTAGCAAAGGCTATTTCACAGCCTAGGAAAATTGACCCTTCGCAACCCGGCGTCGATAAAATACAGAAAGAGCTTGCTCACCATCTTGTACAAAAACATTTAAAGAGCGAGTCGTCGTACAGCTACCTAAACGCCCGTAATGCCCTATACAAAGCATCGAATGAAGAAGGTATATCTAACGCTCAACGACAATATTTCCTAAGATTGTCAAAAATAGCTCATAGGTATATTTGGCCGCTGATCTCTGACTTACCCAAAGAGGTAAAGTCGGCTGAACAGCAAAGCGCTATGGGTTCTTTCAAAGTTGGAGGAGAAAAACTACTGGACCTAATTGGTGCTTCAGTGCAGCTGATGACAGATCGATATAGCGCAATTTTAGGCTCATATCCGATGGTAGATTACTCTGACCTTTCAATGCTGTTTGTAAACGCTAAACCAGTTGTAGATTCCGCCCCAGCAGCGATGAAAAATGCATGGTTTATTCTTGCAAAAGGTCTAGCTCAAAGGCATTTCTGGGTACATGAAGATGATGTAAAAAATGATGCAGATCCTGTGTTTTATAAGCGTGCACTTCGAATTGCTCGAGCGAAAAAGCCTTTACCCAAGTATTACTTCCAAGACGAATACGAACAGGCTCAATGTCCTGAGTTAGATGAAAACTTTGATAAAGAAGTAAAAACAGCGCGTAAGTATCGTGAGATCATCACTTTATTGACACAGATGTACGAAGCTTTCCCTCCATCTATTCGCGACTTGGCTACTAATACCTTCATTTGCAACATCCCAGGTGTAGGTACAGAACGGGTGATTAAGGAACAGTTTAAGCTAACAGATGATGAGTTTGAATCTATAGAATCGTATGTCGGTAAAGCTGGAATTTTAAATGGCATGGGGCGCGGAATCTTGTACATAGGTAAGCTGAAGAAAATACAAGCGCCAATTATTCAACCTATCGTATCGGTGTTACCTCCTGGCTTAGTATGGTCATTAGCAAGTGATGCCGAAGATGTTCATGTCAGAAGAAAAGTAAAAGAGGCATTAGGTGACTCAGTACCTTATGATGAATTGAATATTGCATTAGGACAGGTTTTGTCGTTCCCAGATATGAAAGCACTCATCAAGAAGAAGGGTGAAGTCGATGATATGACTGACAAAGATGTTTACATTGATTGTATCAATAGGGTTAAAGAACATATTTTATTAAACGGAGTTGGTACGTGATAAAGAGATTTTTGGCATTTGTAACCGACTATTGTTTGATTAGCTTATTATTCGGTATTTTAGAGTTTTACGTCTTTGAACTAAATGCGTTGACTATCCAAAGCATAGGTTATTTCTATGTGTTCTTTTTCTTTACGATGATGGGCCAATACATACTTTTGAAGAGGACGTTAGGGGAAAAAATATTCAAACTTCAGGTGCAAGGAAAAGAAGGTGAGAACGTTGAGGTTTCTACTTATGTGTATCGTTTGTTCGGTACTCTAATTTGCTTAACGGTGCCGATTTTGTTCTTGATAGTTGTTTTCCCTAAACGTCGATCTCTGTCTGACCGGATGAGCTCGAGTAACGTCAAAACTCGTATAGTTTAAAGAATCTTTTCTGTGGCAATATCTATTGGCTCATCAGGGGATATTGTCATTGAGTGGTTAACACGCCATAGAGAAATGGGTGAGCGACTAAATCTATCTAAGTTATAAATCGAATCGTCAATTTGAACCATACTCCGGTAAATCACTTTTCCATGATTATTCTTCAGTTGCAAGATAAAGCTCGGCGTGGAGTAGTCCGAAGTGTTTCTTTGCATCTGAGTGGTTAGTATTTTCTGAATACTGTAACGTTTTGAGCCATTATCGATTTTAGATATTAGTGCGGTAAAAACCTTGCGTTCAAATGATGAAGTAATAGGTACCTGATTTGTCAATGAAACGATTGGTTGGATGTAAACGGTGTGTAGCTTAATTCTTTCTGAGTGCATTTGGCATAAGGTTGCTAAGACGAAATAAGGTCCTTCCACTTCTTTAAGTGCCGATTTGGCTAAAGGGCTCACCAAACGGGTAAACGACAGACACGTGTCATCAATTACTAAAGAATGTTCTTTTAACTCAATAGTATTGGTGATGAACATGCAAAATGCTTGTGGGCGTCCAGGGCCTTTCCACCCAGCCCCGGTTTTACGATAGAGTTTTGAAAAAGCGTATCTCAAACCTGTTGGTCCGATAAATATGTATTTATCAAGAGTACTACTTCCAAAGAGGATTTTATTGGCAGACCTCTTAAGTTTGAATAAGTGCTGTTCAGCCGACATAGATTTTCCGGAGAAATGCCAATTTGATAGTGTGTCGGTTAATAAATGATAATACAGCCTTTCTAACTTACTCTCTCCATGCCGTACACTGGGCGTTCGTGTTGAAGTTGACTTTGGATTAGTTGAATCAGTTCCAGTAGAAGGGAGCGCTCTGTGATAAATAAAGGTATTAAAATCTGATTCTTCGGACTCAGGCGAAATACTGAGGGATCCCCTCATAATTTCCCCAAAGCACAACCATGTTTGAATAGATTTTGAGCAAGCAGGGTTGCAGCCGCGAGCAAGTCTTCCCTCGTTATTGTGTAGCCAGAATGCCGCAAAACTTCCATCCCTAAGCGCACTGTTGAGAGTACATTTCGATTTTTGACAGTGTTAGCTTGGAAGTGCTTATCCCAACCTTGTTTCTGACCATGAACTCCAGCAAGCCAAAATGTCAGTTGAAGCATTAGGGCGATTAGCAGCATGATATCAAAGCGCTCTGAGCTGCTAGTTCGGCTATGACGGAGGCCTAAACCGTAGGCTGGGCTTTTCAAGTCTCGGAAGGTTTCTTCAATTTGCATACGCTTCGAGTAGAGCCTAACAAGTTGCTTTGGTGTTCGGATTTCAACGGGCAAGTTAGTCGCTAAAACCCATGGTTCTTTTGTCGAAGCGGAGTAGATTTTAGGTGACGGATGATGACAATTAGTCCGTGTCGAACGCTGATTTTTTCGGCCTTTAGGACGTGATTTATACAGTGCAATTTGACATGAAATTGGGTTGCTCTTAGTCAACCTCTTATAGCCTAAAGTCTTTGAGCGACTTGAGGATATGCTATGTAAGTTGCTGATAGGTTGCCAGTTTTCCGCACCTAAATCTGCATATTGCACTTTCCCTCTGACTCGACTTAACCAGTACCAACCTAGCTTTTCAACGGATTTATACCATGGCACTTTAAAGCCAGCATCACTGACAATGAGCGGTGTAGTGTTACTCGGTAGAATGCTTGCAAGGTCGGCTAGAAATTGGTCATGAGCCTTCTTTGAACATTGCTCTGAAAGCGGAAAGGCTTTCTCATAAAGAGTAATAGAACGACCATGTAGTGCCACCGAAGCCCGCAATACCATAAGCCGTTTTTGCTCACGAATATCAGACCAGTCAACAAGAACAATGGGCATCGAATTACCTGAACAGATAAAGCTGGCATGCCAACGGTATACAGCGAGTCGCTCTTTGTGCAAGTGACGATTACCTAACAATCTGTCGATTCGTTTGATGTTATGTTTTGTTCTGGCTTTCGTTGGCAGGTTACGACCAAGTTCGGTAAGAGTGAGCGTTTTACATTCAAGTAATGCGTGGCAAGCCAGCGTTAAACTGTTGAGTCGTTTTAAGTGCAATTCAGGGCAGAATTGGTAAAGAGAGTCGTGTAAAATATCGAGTTCGCACATCTTGTTGTCTGGTTATTGATTTTTCTCAGAACCATTTGATCACATGACAAGATGTGCATCTACCTTAAATTTATGATTTTTATCAAAATCATTAGGGGATTCCTCAGGGCGAAATATCTCTATTTACCGCTTCTCTGCAACCTTTTATGTCTGAGTACAAGGGACAATTTTGCAGATGTTGGCCATGCTCATAATGATTCACCATGAATATGTAATCCCCCCTTTTACGTAGATACATTGTGGCTGGTGGTGATACACAGTGGCAATTGAGTACTGAATCAGAAAGACGGAGAATTTTTAATTTGGATTGGGCTTCTGGGCTTTTAATACGATTTTTAAGCAGCAAGGAAGGTTGTTCAAAAGTGTGATGTTCAGAGTCCAAATTTTTATCAGAACTAGATACAGTTATGTGCATGCGAACACCTATTAATAGAATGCAAAAATATACCACATTAGCTATGAGGCAATACCGCCTGTAAATCATTAAACGATGACAAATTAACTACAAAAGGCAAATATATAGTATGAGATATCTTCTAGTTACAGTTCATAATTATCCCAGGTTTTACAAAAGTGACGGTGAGATAGTTCACATTGATCTAAATTATGTGGATTCCAAAACTATTTCTTCATTAGATGAAAATGGAGATTTATTTCACGTTAAAGTATCTGGAAGTCCTCCGTGTGTTCGTGATATTTGGTTAATTGATTCGGTAGATGTGGCACTAGATACATTGGCTAGTTATGGGATCTATCCATTCAAGAATAAGGCCGCAGCAAGAGCGAATGCCAAAAGGCTTGGGCTTAGTGCATTCAAGTATATTGCTGTACCATAATAATCAATGGAAGTTTATGAAAACAATTTCTAAAGCTGTTCTTACAAGCATCTTATTGGTTTCTTTTGATGCTTATTCAACAGAGATATGGCGGGGTTTAATAGTCAAACCTGAGAATAGATGTTCTCCATACGATAAATCTCAACAATACAACTATTCTCAACGAGTAGAAGATCACATAGTAAGTAGTATGGGGGGATTGATATATGGCCCTTACACTGGCAGTTACTTTGAATCTGACCGATACACAGACATTGAGCATATAGTGTCAACAAGTGAAGCACATGATAGCGGAATGTGCTCACAATCCAGTGAAATGCGCATTCAATTTGCCAGTGATCTCCTGAATCTTACATTAGCTTCACCTACTGTAAACCGTTGTGGTGACAACGGTAAGTGTGGAAAGGACGCTGGAGAGTGGTTACCCCAAAAAAACAGATGCTGGTTTGCTAATAGAGTGGGGTTCTAGGGATTTTCCCCTCTAAAAAGACATAATCCTCTGTAGACCACACCAATAAATGGCTGCGGAGGTGGTTTACTTTCAGCTTGGAGCCTAATCATCCACTATCGGCCTTGTTATTTCGCCAATATTGGGCAATTTCCCAGTATTAGTGAAGTTATACGTTCCGCTTAAGTTGATATTTTGCCACGCAACGGGCGAAACAGCACGAGTGATACCCGCTTTCTCTTCATCTCCTCTCGCTTCAAAGTGTCCCAGCAGATGACTCAGTATCGCGGAGTTGAAGTAGATGATCGCGTTGGCAAGCAATCTTGCACATTCATTCCAGATAGCGATTTCACTCTCGTTTTTGCCTCGGAACTGATCGCCATTCACCGACGCAATAGCCCGTCTCAGGAAGTGCCACGCTTCTCCCCGGTTAAGGGCACGCTGAACGTACTGCCGCAAACTGGCATTGTCTATGTAATCCAGTAAATATTGCGCTTTGACCAGTCGATTATACTCCGTCAGCGCCTGTAATGTCGGGTGCCCCGAAGGATAACCAGACAACTTTCTTACCAGCATTGCCTGTGTCGTTCGCTTTGTCTGAAGTGACAGAACAATGCGCCTAATATCCTGCCATCCCGTTTCGATGACATTCGTCCTGATGGGCTTTTTCAGGGCAAGGTTGGTGCCGCCGTGTTCATTTTCAGTTACGGCAAACAGATCATTGATGACACTACTGAACTGCGCGTATCGCGGTGCAAAACTGTAACCGCATAGATCCAGTAAGGCG
>NZ_JAWOUS010000039.1:0-15532 GCF_033339495.1 Vibrio sp. 2134-1 | reverse complement strand
TAGTTTTACAGGCAAAGCCGAAACGGATGATAACCACCTACTGAAGTAGGTGGTTTAGGGCTGAAAACAAAAAACGCAGCCTACGCTGCGTTTTTTACGACAAGAAGTTTCACGTGAAACATCATTAAAACAGTCGAGTCGGCTCGCCAAGATAGTAACCCTGCAAATAATCCACCCCCATGTCTTGTGCAATGGTACACACCTCCTGATTGTGGACGAACTCCGCCACCGTCTCCGCGTTAAACACCTGGCACAAACGCACCAACTGGGAAGCGATCTTGCGCTGTTTTAAGTCTTTATCAATATCACGAATCAAGCTGCCATCGAGCTTTATGACTTCTGGCTCCAACTTTAGGATTTCATCGATATTCGAATAACCGGACCCAAAGTCATCAACAATGATACGCGCCCCTAAGCTTCTAAAATGACTGCACACTTCTATCATTCGGCCGTAGTCTTTGATCTGCTCAGATTCCAGCACTTCTAAACCAATTCGCCTTGGGTCATTTAGCTGGCTAATTTCATGCTCTAAAAGCATTAAAGTTTTATCACTGAGCAAATCTTGCGGCGATAAGTTTATAGAAAAGTCACCTTGCTTATCTCGCATATAATGCAACGTAGAATGAATCATGTGCCGACTTAGTCGAGTGTAAAGATGTGTATCAGAGATAATTGGCAGAAAACGCCCTGGCGCAATCACCGTTCCATCGGCTTCCAGAATACGAACCAAACATTCTTGGCTTGCCAATTTGTGGCTACCCGCATGCACAATAGGTTGGCTATAAGTGATGATATTCTGTTTGAGAATGGCTCTACTGACGCAACTTAGCCATCCAAGTTGCTCTTTACGCACATCCTCACTGACTTCAATATCTTTCGCATTACAGATATGGGTATTACTGCGTACACCAGAGCGCCTCGCTTCGATGCCTTTGAGTAAGAGCTCATCCACTGAAGCGGATGGAAAGTCTCGACGACTCACTAAGCCGCCGCATAGCGAGATAGAAAGATAATCTATTTCACGTAGGCCAATTGGCTCAAAATTAGTTTGTTCTACCGCATCAGCAAAACGCGTAAAGTGCTGTTTGATGGTTTCGCTGCTTTGGTCAGCTTTAAATATGAATGCCCACTCACCAACCCCAATACTATAAAGCTGCAAAGCCGTTGGCATGCCGAAACGCTTTCGTAGTCGATTCGTAAAGTGCATTGAGAGATCTTTGAGTAATTGATCTCCCACTCGGTAGCCATATTTTTCGTTGATATGACTAAAGTTAAGTAGCTTTAGAGTCAACAAATGCTCATCCAAATCGATGTTACTCAGCCGCTCTTGCAATGCGACCCGGTTTTGTAATCCCGTGCGACTGTCGCGTCGATAGCTTTCTTGTAACTTGCGCGTTTGGCGATCGAGTTGATATCCCATATGCGCGTTCATATGGTTGAGATCGCCGATCGCATTTCGAATCAAGCTAAACAACGGTGAAATAGAGGAGCTAACGGGCGACTTAGGCAAGTTCAATGTTTGCACTTCGTCTCCCTCTCGCATCGCTAAATACGTCAGGCTGTGATGAAGAATTTCGGGCTGACCAATACCACCATGCAGTTCCCCCATACAGTAACTACCAAACGTCGTCGCAATATCTTTGAAGGCTTGGACTTCGTCGCTGCTGTCAATAAAGTCTAACCGTGACGCGCAGTTAAAAATCATCACGACTTCAGGTTGGTGCATGGCTAACTCAACCACACCATGCCGCACTTGCTCGAGCGTTAACGAGGGATGGTTATAGCAAAATTGCACTTCGTCACCAAGACACCAGGGCCTGTCGAAGCTCATACTGCCATCAGCGTGCAGCTCCGTTACCGTACAAACTTCCTTTCGCCCTAAGCTTTCTCGATACAAAGGAAAGCTGAGCAGTTGACTCAGCGTCACGTCATGGCCATCCGCCAAGTAACGCTTGTATACGTCCAGCGCTTTCTTCTCACCTAAACAATACAAGCGCGTTCCTTTTGCATGAGTGACTTTGTGTGGCATGCCAATCGGGTTCCACTCCGAATACGCATCAGTCCATAGCTTCAAAGTATCACTGTGCAAAGCTACGGCAACCACAGCGTTATCGTAAACTCGGTTTTGATATAGCACCCAGCAGCCATCGTCAATACTCTGCGCCAACCCTCCAGAAATCACTACTTCTTCACTGGCGAAGGTTTGAAACAAGGGATAGTCACGTCGTTCAATTTGCACAGCAAAGCTGAGGATTACCTGTGAATTATGCTGCATTAGAAGAGAGCGCTTGAGCTCCCCGCCATCAATGTCAGGGGAGTAAGAGTATGTTTGTACCGCAGAAGTCAGCGTGGTTTGCTCAAATTCAATCACACTCACTAGGCAACCAGAGGTAAATATCTCCCCTTCCAGAATCACATTACGCGTACTATGCCCCATAACATGAGCATTCGGCAGCGACGACAAAACGGCGTCTGCAAGTGTGGTCGTAATTTCGCGCGATTGCGTCGACAATATTTGTACTAAATATTGTTTATCTGAGGAAGTCGGAAAAGTGACTAAAAAGTCATTCAGTTGACTGACATCGTGAACCAGTTTTGAAAAAGCTCGCATGGACCTACCACTGCCGTAACACTATCTTCACCACGACGTGTGGCGTTACTATTTTTATTTAATAGAGAATAATTTACGTGGCTTTGCGCTGCTTTTCTAGACACAAAATGAGATTAGAATGGATTAATGCGAAAGCAATTAAAAAAGTGTGAGTAACGGCTGCAAACTATTGATTTCAATATCAGGTAAAGTACGTGTTTTTGAATGGTTAATGACATTTTTATTCATATCATTAAACCAACAGGCTGCAAAACCAGCCAACTTTGCACCATGCACATCCGTGGTTAGATGATCACCGACATGCAGAATATTCTCCGCAGGAATATCCAAGAATCGCTTCGCTTTAGTAAACATATCGGTTGCGGGTTTCGCCAATCCATCTGGTCCTGCTTTAAGTACCTGTTGGAAATAAGGCGCAAGATCGATGCGGTCTAAATCCACATTACCGTTGGTGATTGCTACCAACGGGATGTGCTGCGCGAGTTCCTCCAGTACATCGAGGCTTTGCTGCGGCACTTCAAAACGGTTACGCCAGTCCAACGCAACGTCTACTGCGGCTTTCGCGGCGGCATGTGCTGCGTCTTCGTCGTAGCCTACTTGGGAGAAGGCTTGCTGAAGTTGCACTAAACGCCATAAAGTGACATCGCTCTTCAGCTCGGGTTGTTGCTGCACAACTCGCTGTTTGAGAGCAAACCAATCCGCTTTGTTCATATGAGCAACCGCTGGATGATGGTGCTTGAGCCAAGATAGCAACTCACGCTCCATGCGAACGATCACAGGATAGTTGTCATAGAGGGTATCATCTAGGTCAAAGGTCATTGCCTTAATAGGCTCGATACGGCGATAAAATTTCATACTTCGGCTCACTCCCCGTTCTTTTTGCGTGCGCGTGGGTGGGCTTGGTCGTAGGCTTGCGCCAAATGTTGGAAATCCAAGTGCGTGTAGATTTGGGTCGTCGAAATGTTCTCGTGCCCTAAAAGCTCCTGCACCGCACGTAAGTTATTGCTTGATTCGAGCATATGTGTCGCAAATGAGTGACGCAATTTATGCGGACTAATATGGCTTGCGACAGACTGTTTCTGCCCCCATTCAGCCATGCGCTTTTGCACGCTACGATGCGAAATACGCGTTCCGAGCTTAGATACAAACAAGGCGGGCTCACCTGGAGCGGCTAAATCACCACGAACGCGTAACCACTTCCCAACCCACTCAGTTGCCATCCCAGAGAACGGCACTTTACGTTCTTTATCGCCTTTACCAATAACACGAAGCTCACCACTACGCAGTTGTACGTCACGTACATCCACACCCACCAACTCAGCCAAACGTAAACCGGCGCCGTACATCAGCTCCATCATGGCGCGATCGCGCACAGCCAGCGGGTCGTCCTCGTTGACTTCAAGTAATTGGCTCACTTCGTCAACATCGAGGTTTTTGGGCAACGGGCGTTTTTTACGAGGTGCTGAAACCCCTTTGGCTGGGTTAGCCGACATCTCGCCACGCAGAATAAGGAAATCGAAAAAGCTACGCAGCGATGAGAGGCGCGTTGCCAAACTGCTGGCTTTCATGCCTTCTCGCATGCCCTTACCTGCTAATTGGCGCACCCAACCAGCATCCACTTGAGACCAATCTTTGAGCCCTATTTCAGCTAAGTGCTGCGCCATAGTTTCTAGCTGCTGTTTGTAATTGCGCTGAGTATGTAGGCTAAGCCCCTTTTCGCTTCGTAAGAATTCATAGAAGCGCTCAAGAGGCTTTTGCAGACTATTTGGCAGAGGAGTGTTGGGAGTTGTCGTCATCGTAACTTTGCCATACCAGTGTTTGAGCGAGATGTGCCACTACTAATGATAGGTGACGCAAAAACAAGGTATCCATATCTGGCTGAAAATGGCCGCCATCTTCACTAGAAAAAGCAAGCACGCCCAGTGTTTGCTGTTTCACGAGCGGCAGTACCACATAGGAACCCATTTCCGGCACTTCCATGTTGCCAAACAAAGCTTCACGATCTACTTTGCGAAGACGTCCTAAGTACGCATCTTTGCCATTTAAGTGAGTGGTCGCAAAGCGTTGATAACTTTCCTTACTCAATTGAATCGATGCGTCGCATTGACTAAACAATCGAACAAACGCACGTAAGCCCAATGCTTTGGCTTTATCTTCGATAGAATGAATGACTTGTTTAAAGTCACCACACTTTAGAATCTGCCCCTGCAAATCCATAAATTCGTAAAAGGTGCGATCATTGTTCGCCGCAAGCGACATTAGTGTAGTGATCTCTTCCTCTAACTCTTCAATGCGCTGACGTTGGCGATTCATTTGGATGTGTACCAAAGATACCGCGCCTAAGTCTGAGTGTGGGAAAGATAAACGATCCACAAGCTCCGGACGTTGCACAAAAAAGTCTGGATGATCTTTGAGGTACTCGGCCACTACTTCAGCCGTTAAGGCATCTGCTTCTACTTGAGACAAACCGTTTCCTTTTTCTTCAACTAGCAAGATAATTGACCATCAAATACATGCGTTGTAGGTCCGGTCATAAACAACGGCTTGCCAGGGCCTTGCCATGCAATTCGCAATTCACCACCAGGTAGAGAAACCTTAACGTTTTCATCCAACAAGTCCTGCAGAATCCCAACCGCGACTGCCGCGCATGCACCACTACCACAAGCTTGTGTTTCTCCTGCGCCTCGCTCATAAACTCGAAGACGAATATGGTCACGGCTCACCACCTGCATAAAGCCAGCGTTGACGCGCTCTGGGAAACGCTCATGCGACTCAAGCAGCGGACCGAGAGTTTCCACTTCTGCCGTATCCACATCGTCGACCACGGTCACTACGTGCGGGTTACCCATGCTCACAGCACCACAAAACAAGGTATTGTCGCCTGCTCGCATGATGTAAGTTTTCTCTTTTTGCTTCGCTTTGAAAGGAATTTTGTTCGGTTCAAACTCTGGCACGCCCATGTTGACCGTCACTTCCCCATCATCTTCGATGTTGAGAATCATCTTTCCTTTCTTGGTGCTCACGCTGATGCTGTATTTATTGGTCAGCCCCTTCAAGCGAACAAAGCGGGCAAAACAGCGTGCACCGTTACCACACTGTTCAACTTCACTACCATCGGCATTAAAAATCCGATAATGGAAGTCGGTTTCAGGGTCGTAAGGGGCCTCTACCACAAGCAATTGGTCAAAACCAACGCCAGTATGACGATCCGCCAAGCGGCGGATCAGGTCTTGCGAGAAAAACACGTTCTGGGTAATACAGTCGACGACCATGAAGTCGTTGCCCAAACCGTGCATTTTGGAAAAGTGGAAATGCATTTGTTGTGTGTTACTCCGGTAGAATCTGTTCCAGCTGCCACAAACTGGTCAGCTCCTCACGCTGGCGAACTAAGTGGCTTTGTTTACCGTCCACCATCACTTCTGCCGCTCGGGTACGAGTATTGTAGTTCGAAGACATCACAAAACCATAGGCACCTGCTGAACGAACCGCGAGTAGATCACCTTCTTGCAAAACGAGTGCGCGATCTTTACCCAAGAAGTCGCCGGTTTCACAAATAGGACCAACCAAGTCGTAAGTCTGAGCTTCACCCTTTCGCGGTGAAACTGGCACAATATCTTGCCATGCTTGGTATAGCGCAGGACGCATCAAGTCGTTCATTGCAGCGTCGATAATCGCAAAGTTTTTATGCTCAGTATGTTTTAAAAACTCAACACGCGTTAGCAAGATACCTGCGTTCGCAGCAATTGCACGGCCTGGCTCAAAGATCAGCTCCAAGTCTTGGTGATTTTCAAGACGGCCTAGTAACGCTTTGGCGTAATCAGAAGGCTGAGGTGGTAATTCATCACGATAGACCACACCCAAACCGCCGCCGACATCAAGGTGACGAATGTTAATGCCTTGTGCTTTTAAATCATCAATCAGAGCTAATAAACGGTCTGTCGCGTCGATAAATGGGTCTATATTGGTCAGCTGAGAACCAATGTGGCAGTCGATGCCTTGCACATTCAAGTTCGGCAGGCTTTGCGCGAATTTATAAACATCTGGCGCACGATCAAACGCAATGCCGAATTTATTGTCGCGAAGACCAGTCGAAATGTAAGGGTGTGTTTTCGCGTCGACATCTGGATTGATACGAAGAGAAATTGGTGCAATCACACCAAGCTCACCCGCAACCTTGTTCAAACGTTCTAGCTCTGGCTCAGATTCAACGTTGAAACATTTGATACCTAGCTCAAGAGCGCGCTTCATCTCTGCCGATGTTTTACCAACACCAGAGAAAACGACTTTTTTCGGATCACCGCCTGCGGCAATCACACGCTCAAGTTCACCACCCGACACGATGTCAAAACCCGATCCCAAACGCGCTAGCGTGTTCAATACGCCTAAGTTTGAGTTGGCTTTCACCGCGTAGCAAACTAGGTGAGGATGCTGACCCACAGCACTATCAAACGCCTTCCAATGGCGCTCTAGCGTGGCTCGAGAATATACGTAAAGAGGAGTGCCATATTGCTCTGCAAGAGCTTGAAGTGGGACGTCTTCGGCCCAAAGCTGGCCATCATCCTGATAGTTGAAGTAATCCAAAATTCGCTTCCCTTATTTTATTCGACTGCTGAACCCTAATTTCACCCTAAGGTGCGGTTATTTATTGTGATTGCTCATTCTGTTGAGTGTCATCTGGAATGTATAGTGAGCCAGACTGACCACACCCCGCTAAGGTCGCGGCAACCATCACAAACAACACAGTAACTAATTTTTTCATTTCGCATATCGTGATTATTGAATCAATGCCCCCTATAATCGCACCACACTCAGGAAAAGCAATAGGATAGACGGATGAACGATACTGAATTTCATCAACTGGTGGATGCGCAGATGCAAATCATCGAAGAATCCATCGATGATTCAGGCGCAGACATTGATTACGAAGTCACTGGCAACGTAATGACATTGGAATTTGAAGACCGCAGCCAAATCATCATTAATCGCCAAGAGCCGATGCATGAGATCTGGCTAGCGTCCAAATCTGGTGGTTTCCACTTCAAACTTATTGAAGGTCAATGGACCTGCTCAAAAACGGGTATGGAGCTATTTGAAATGGTGAAGCAAGAATGTGAAAAGCACGCGGGCGAAGCCATTGATTGGGCATAATTCTGGTCAATCGTCACCAAAACAAAAAGAGCACCGAAGTGCTCTTTTTGTTTATTGATACGGGTTTAATTACGCGTTCACAGTTTTGGTCGGGCGACTCGGTGAACAACCGTCATTACGGTAAGGAATGATATACGCATTCCCCTCTTCAGGGTGAATAATTTGATAGTACTGAGGCAGGTTAAAGTTAATAAACTTAGACGCGACGCGACTATCGTCTTTTACCGACGTGTAGAAGCTGTTTACAGACGAAATCATTTCATCTTTAGAGCCGCTAAATTGGTGATACACTTCCACTTGATTTGACTCATCCAACACATAAATATTGAAGCCATCTTCGTTATCTTCAAAGAAGAACTGCACCAGACCTTCACTGGCAAACCCATCCACCGCTTCAGGCATTTGATATTCTTGCTCACGATCGAGCATTAATAGCGGCGAGCCTTTGAGTTTGTTAGTGGAAATGCTGCGGTAGAAATCGATGGAATTTTCTAGCTTCTGCACCGACACACCACGACGTTCAAAGAACAACCCATAAGTCTGGTTACCAAGACGCATCGCTTTAAAGCGGCGGCGTTTCTCTTGCTCTACTGGTTTCAAGCGTAAGTCGATACATTCAGCTAAAAGCTGGTAAACCATATTACGCATCACACCACGCATGTTCTTCGCATAGCAGAACACATCCACTGATTCTGGTGGCAACGCATCTTGGTGCATTTTGCCCAAAATGGTTTTCAGTGCATCCAGCATCGCCGTTTCCCCTTTGAAATGCAGCGTACGCACTTCATGCCAAGAGTTACGGTAAACAAGGTCAACACTGCCGACTAAATTTTTATGTTCTGGACCAAAGCTAAAAATATCGGTGTTCTTAACATCCACTTTCAACGAACGACCAGAAAGTTCAGACGTCGGATCATTTTCAAAGTTGATGAACATCGCAAGCTGGCTTATTTCACAAGGACTCGCTAGCGCCTGCATAGATGGACGACGCTTACGCAACGCAAAAGTATTTCGTAAGTCACTCACCATTTGGTAAAACTTATCAATATCTAGCTGCGCTTCACGTACCACGGCATGTAAACGAGTCGATTCAGTGATCAAGCCATTGAAGAATGCCCAAGCAACCAACTTACTCAAGTATTCATGATGTTCTAAGTATGGCTGCCCCAAAATGCGGTGCGCAATAAGTGGTTGTTTATAGAGGTACCAACCAGACTTGTTCACTCCCCCTTTTTTCACTTCGATAAAGCTCAAGTCAGGCTCGTGCAGATCAGGTGAAATCTGTGGGTTTAGTAACGTTACTTTGCCCGGCAATACTTCAAAAGCAGCGTAGAGTTTACGGGCCAAAATACTGATGTCTTGCGGACTGATAGCAGAAGTGATGTCGTTACGACGCGCAAATTGAATCAAGTTACGGTAGCTTTGCATCAACGCATCCAGCAATGCATGATGTACCACCTTTACTTGTTCAACCTTCCAATTACGGCGGTCATCGAGCTCTGCAACGACACTGGAATCCCAATTCCATTTTGCAATCATATCGCTCAGTGCTTCACGACGCCAAGCTACTGAGCCAACATTCGGCTCACGAGATAGTTTTTCATGGGTTTTGAGATAGAAACAGCGACGCACTAAATCCAAACGTGTATCGTCTTGAATTCGCTCTAAGTAACGGGTTACTTTTTCCAACATTAAGTAGTACGCATCCATGCCATAGAGATCAGGCTCATGGGCAAAGAAACGACGTTTAGTGTCGATACTTAACAATTGAGTATGCGGGTATTCCCACGAGTAAGCTTCTAGCAAGATGGCTTTTAATACCGATTTGTAGGGAGAGTCGATGCTTTTGTATAACTGCCACAAGTTCGAGCCGAAGTATTCTTCAGCAGGAATGCAGTTCAATTTACCAAAGTCGATCCATTCACTACAGTCGATGTAACCATCACTGCAAAGTTGAGAAACGTACTCGTCGTAACACTCTTCCATTTCTGGCGGCACGATTTGCCATAACAAACGCTGTCCGGCAATACGCACCGCACTACGATAGAATTCATCTAGCAAAAGTAAGTGCTGAGATGAACCACAGTTATCACCTGTCATCTCCTCAGAATGATTGCTTCTAAAGCGCTCTTTATCCATTAAGAAAAAGTTCGCTTCCACGCCTTTGCTTTGTGCCCAATCCGTGATGAGTAGGCATTTATTGGTCAATAACTCGCGTTCGTCACAATCCATCTCTGGAGAAATACACACCCAAATATCCAAATCACTGGAAGTACTTTGACCAATCGAGGAGGTACTGCCCATGGTGTACAAACCCAATATAGCGGGCTTTTCTACCGTCTTGAGCGGCTGACCAATGGCAAGTTGAATATCATCTATGAATTGTTGCTGAATGCTATTTAGTTCAAGCCCATGCACACCAAACGGGACATCGGCATCATAATAGCCAGGAATTACAGGATGGTTGTAGTTCAACAAGGCAGGAATCAAATGGAAGACTTGCTGGCTTTGCGAATCCATAAGCGCCAGCGCGCGATCAACTCGCTGCTGATTCAAATTATCTAGTCGCTGGATGATTTTTTGGGTGTAAGCCTGCAAGGGGAATTCCTTGGTTGAACAATCACGAAAATCTGCTGACGTTTTAAACCAAAATGGCTTAAAAACGTGATCAATTTAACACTTTTATTGGTGCGGGTAAAGCTTCACGCCCGCGTATCACTCTGGATACAAAACCATACTTTAGTCACAAAATTAATCGCGCGGTAGTGTCGCTCTTATTACCTATTACTAATAATAGTCCTTAGCCTAATTGAGAATCCAGTCACACTATTTTCATAACGTCATGTAATTCCATTCATAGCCTTCAGAGATAACGAACTAACAGTAAGCATTTCTTGATGAGAATGGTAGGATAAACCCAAATCCAAACAGCATTGAGAAGATCATGACACAATCCACACCGATTCGCATTGCAACTCGAAAAAGCCCTCTTGCTTTATGGCAAGCTTACTTTGTTAAAGACGCCCTTCAAGCCGCTCACCCTGGCTTGGAAGTCGAGTTAGTAACCATGGTGACCAAAGGTGACGTGATTTTAGATACACCACTAGCAAAAGTTGGCGGCAAAGGCTTGTTCGTAAAAGAGCTTGAAATCGCGATGCTAGAAGGACGTGCAGACCTCGCCGTTCACTCAATGAAAGACGTACCCGTCGATTTCCCAGAAGGCCTTGGCCTCGTGACCATTTGTGAGCGTGAAGATCCTCGTGATGCCTTCGTCTCTAATACCTATAGCCACATTGATGAGCTCCCTCAAGGTGCCGTGGTTGGTACTTGCAGTTTGCGCCGTCAATGCCAACTGAAAGAATATCGTCCGGACATCATCATCAAAGAGCTTCGCGGTAATGTGGGCACTCGCCTTGGTAAGTTAGATGCGGGTGAGTATGATGCAATCATTCTTGCTGCGGCTGGCCTCAAACGATTGAAGCTTGAAGAGCGCATTCGTAGCTTTATCGAACCAGAGCAATCACTACCAGCGGTAGGCCAAGGTGCTGTCGGTATTGAGTGCCGCCTTGACGATGAAAGACTGCTTAAGCTGCTTGAGCCACTTAACCACCAAGACACCGTAGACCGCGTTTTGTGTGAGCGCGCAATGAATCTGACCCTAGAAGGCGGCTGTCAGGTACCTATCGGCAGCTATGCCCTGCTAGACGGCGACAACATTTGGCTACGCGCATTAGTTGGCGAACCAGATGGCAGCGAAATTGTTCGTGGTGAAATTCGTGGCCATCGTAAAGATGGCGAAGCATTAGGAGTGCAGCTAGCCAATGAGCTGCTAGATAACGGCGCTCGTGAAATCCTAACTAAGCTGTACGCAGATCACGAATAACCATGGCAGTGTTGGTCACTCGGCCGGGAGAGCAAGGCAGCGCGCTTTGCTCTCTGCTCGAAAGGCACGGCATTTCCGCATATCACCATCCTCTGATCGACATTGTCGCCGATCTCACGGACACGCACCTCTCTAAACATCTACATCAAGCTCAAATTGTTATCGCTGTTAGTCGACATGCAGTGCAATGTGCACAGCAAATCTTAGCCAGCAACGGGATGTCATGGCCGAAACAAGCTATTTACCTTGCCGTTGGTCAAAAAACAGCACACTATTTAAGCAAATGTACCCAACAGAAAGTACACTATCCCCAAGTCAGTGATAGTGAACACTTATTGCGACTGCCAGAGCTCAACAATGTGGCACAACAACAAGTTCTTATCCTTCGTGGTAACGGCGGAAGAGAGCTGATCAAAGATGCATTGGTGAGGCGTGGCGCAAAAGTTCACTATAGTGAGACTTACAAGAGAGAATTCATCCCATTCGATCCAGTAAGCTGTATCTCACTATGGAAAAACCTACAAATTAACCAGATTATTGTCACCAGTGGTGAACAACTGGATTATTTGTGCAGCCAATTGACGTCGGAGCAATTGACTTGGCTTAATCAACAAGAGTTGTATATCCCCAGTCAGCGTATCGCTGACATCGCAATTCAAAGGGGGTTCACTCGCGTGAGATGCACGGGAAGCGCATCCAACCAAGAATTACTGGCGGCTCTCCAGCCCTAGCTACACAGGATATAGGCATGACAAGTAAAAATAACGACCAAAAAAATAACGATAAAAACCTTTCCGAAGAAACCTCATCGGCACCGCTAGTCGAAAAAACCACATCGCAGCAGGATGCGGACCTTAAAAAAGAGCAACCACAAGCGGCCGAGCCCCCAAAAACAGCAGAGCCAACCAAAGTCGAGTTTGAAGAAAAACAAGGTAAACGTGGTGTCAAACTAGGTACGGTCGCTATCATCTTATCGATTATTTTTGGCGGTGGCCTCGCGTACAAGCTGCATCAACAGCAAGCCGATTACCAAGCGCAGATCGCCCAACTAAAAAGTCAGCTAGAAAGCACTCAAGCTTCCATGAAGCAAGAACTCAGCCGGGTACAAGAAGAAACCATCGAGAAAGCAACAACCGTGACACACAAAGCGGAAGTGGTACTTGGACAGCAACAGAAGAGCATTGAAAGCTTACAGCTCGCCGTTGCCGATGTGAAAGGTCGTCGACCAAACGACTGGCTATTAGCGGAAGCCGATTACCTTGTCAAATTAGCTGGTCGTAAATTGTTCTTAGAGCACGATGTAGAAAGCGCGACTCAACTGATGGAAAGTGCAGACCAACGCATTGCAGCACTGAATGACCCTAGCCTCGTCAAACTACGTAAAGCAATGGCGAACGATATCACCAAACTGCGCACGATCCCGCTAATTGACCGTGATGGATTGGTACTACGCTTAACTGCCCTACAACAGCAAGTAGACAAGCTCCCTCTCGCCAATGCACTGCTACCTGAATCTGAAGCCGTAGAAAACACTGAAGTGTCTGAAGATATCGCAAACTGGCAAGATAACTTAATGACCTCTTTGAAGGACTTTTCAGAAAACTTCATTACCTTCCGCACGCGCGATGGTAACGTCATTCCACTGCTTTCTCCTGAGCAACACTTTTACCTGAAAGAAAACATCAAAGCCAAATTGGAAACGGCAATAAAAGCGGTGTACCAAGAGCAAGGTGAAATTTACACCACGTCTCTAAAAACAGCAGACAAATGGGCATTAGCTTTCTTCAACCAAGACGATAATTCTGTTAAAGAGTTCAACAAAACGGTTAACCTACTAAGTCAGCAAAATATTCAAGTGGAATACCCAACAAAACTGCAAAGTCAGTCTCAACTATCAGATGTCATCCGTGAACGCCTACGTCGTGAAGTCACAACGATGACAGGCATGGAGGATAAGTAATGTTTCGTCTTATTTTCCTATTTGTTGTACTAGGCGCAGGACTATTTGTTGGCACCCAGTTTTCTGGTCAGCAAGGCTATGTACTCATCTCCATTGCCGAGAAAACGATCGAGATGAGCGTAACGACATTAGTGGTTTTCGTTATCGCTGCACTCGCAGGTCTTTTTCTGCTTGAGTACCTGATTAAGAAGTTAGTTTATGCTAGTTCTACAACATGGAACTACTTCAGTGTTCGCAAAATGCGCCATTCCCGCCGATACACCAATGAAGGCATTATTAAACTTCTAGAAGGTGACTGGAAAGGTGCTGAGAAGAAAGTAACTCGCTGGGCAAATCATCACGATATGCCGCTGCTTTGCTACTTGGTTGCGTCTGAAGCCGCACAAGGCCAAGGTGATAAAGCAAAACGAGATCACTATCTAGCGCTAGCGAGCCAACAAGAGAACGCCCATCTCGCAGTAGAACTGACTCGAGCGAAACAATTTATCCGCGACAACGAGTTCGAGTCCGCTTTCGATACCTTGCAATCGTTAAAAAGTCAGTATGCGAGTAACTCTATTGTATTGAACTTGCTGAAAACAACGTACATGCAGCTAAAGTTGTGGCAACCTCTTATTGACCTCTTGCCACAACTAACCAAAGCAAAACTCATCACGGAAGAAGAACATGCAGAGCTGATTCAAAAGGCGCAGTGCGGCTTACTCCATGAAGTAGCGCAACAACAAGGTAGCGAAGGGCTAATCTCCCATTGGAATAGTCTCTCACGTAAAGTGAAACAAGACACACCCCTCGTAGCCTGTTTTGCTCGAGAACTCATCACACGAAAAGCTGATGCAGAAGCCTTTACCGTGCTAAAAGAAGCATTAAAAAAACAACCTGCCCCAGAGCTTTATCAACTTCTGCCAGATCTAAACCTGCCAGATACCCACCCTGTCGTGGTCTTCTTAGAGGGAGTAGTGAAGAAAGAACCGGATAACGCCGCTGCCCATAGCGCATTAGCGCACTTCTATTTCCGTCAAGAGAAGTGGCAAGAAGCCCAGGATCACTTTGAGATCGCCTTAAAGCTTCGCTCTGACGTCTCTGACTATGCATTCCTAGCAGACACACTAGAGAAGCAAAATCTAACCAAAGCTGCTCACGAAGTCTCTCGTAAAGCTCTCACGCTCGTCAAGAACGACTAAGTAGCAGTCATCTAACCAAGCCGGCAGCTCACTGTCGGCTTTTTTATTGCCTGCTATTAACCCTTTAGTCCTTACATCAATATGTTTATCAAATTCATTGGTTCCCAAGTAGTGCCCGACTTCCTAGTAACTCACTATCGTTTCACTTTCACTCTTCTCTTTTGACTACTCTGATCCTGTCATTCCAGCAGAATCCAAAACAATTTTAAAAGATGCAGGAATACGTAACTTTAGCCTGTTGATGTATGGTTTTAAGACGTAGCTAGATTTAGGCATTAGAGCACACGCATCGCTAGACTGAGCAAAACAAAAAGATACATCAGTGAAACAGTGGCTATTTGAGTATGCTTATTTGTTCGGTCTATCCAGTAAAAGGGGCTAGAGAAGCAATGGTAGTGCTTTAAGAGAACGATAAGGCAATAGATGGTTCAACACCTTAACAAAGCATCTCCAACAACCTTATCGGGACAGCATGCAGTGATGAGGATGAACAGCTTTAGAGGCAACTGCACTTCTTAGCAAAAATCAAAACGTCACAACCAAGACCGATACCAATATTACTTTGTCGAAAAGTAGATCGCATATGGAATTGATTTTTGGCAAGCACAGATAGAGTAATAAAGATGTGCGGAAATGAAAAAAGCCTCGCTATTTCTAGCGAGGCTTCTTAATAGTGGCGGAGAGATAGGGATTTGAACCCTAGATACGCTATTAACGTATGCCGGTTTTCAAGACCGGTGCTTTCAACC